>SICM01000066.1 GCA_009694805.1 Candidatus Latescibacterota bacterium | reverse complement strand
CGATCGAGGTCGGCTCAGATGCACCACGTCAGTAATTTTTTCGCGCACGTGTCTCAAAGTCCTTGACAGGCTCCGACCTCAACGCGCTTCAGGTATCCTTCGATACTTTACGTCAACTCCAACCTGTCCGGTTGACTGCGTAAGGTGAGAATATAACAGCCCTATCCGCTACATAACCTATAATAAATAAAGCAGAACCAATGATAATCCATGTCACGCTTCAAAGCAAGCGAAATCTTCCGCTCCCTTCCCGCACCGCCGGGTTTTTGGGCTTGACAAGCCCCCCCCGGCGACGTATCATAGCGGTATGAATTTTCTTCTCATCTCCATTGACACCCTGCGCGCCGACCACCTCGGCTGCTACGGTTACAGGAGACCGACCAGCCCCACCATCGACCGTCTCGCCGCATCGGGGGCCCTGTGCGAACAGCTCCTCTGCCCTGCCATCCCGACGCACCCCTCCTACACGACCTTTTATACCGGCCAGCATCCCATCACCCACGGGGTCGTGGCGCACGGCGGGAGCGCGACTCCGGGGACGGACGCGCCCGTCCTCCCGGAACTCCTGGTGAGGGCCGGGTACGCGACCTGCGCCGTGGACAACCTGGCCCGCTCCAAGCCCTGGTTCGGGAGGGGTTATGAGTTCTACATCGATCCGAGCGTCCGACGCGGTCACCCCCTCATGGTATCCGCCGAAGAGCTGAACCACCGGGCGATCCCGTGGCTCAAGGCGCACGCCTCCGAACCTTTCTTCCTTTTCCTCCATTACTGGGACCCCCACACCCCCTACCTGCCCCCGGAACCGTATCGGAGGCTGTTCTACGAGGGCGATGCCTGCGACCCCCGCAACCACTCCCTGGAGCCCCTCTGGAACACCCCCCTCGGCCAGGTCTGGCGGGACACCTGGTTCAAATGGCTCGGCGGCCGGATCACCGATGCCGCGTACGTGTCCGCCCTCTACGACGGGGCGATCCGGTATTTAGACGACGAACTGGCCCATCTGTTGCAGGCCCTCGACGAGACCGGCGCGGCGGATGACACCCTGGTCCTCCTGTTCGGGGACCACGGCGAAAGCCTGACCGAGCACGGCATCTACTTCGATCATCACGGCCTCTACGACTGCACCCTCCGCGTCCCCCTGATCGTCCGCTGGCCGGGGCGCATCCCCGCTGGCCGACGCCTTCCGCAACTCGTCCAGCACACGGACCTGGCCCCCACCCTCCTCGCCGCCGCCGGGCTGTCCGTACCGGAGACGATGGAGGGCCGCAGCCTCCTGCCGCTCCTGACCGGGGCATCGTCCGAGGGGCATCACGCCCGGCTGATCACCGAGGAGTGTACCTGGCAGGCCAAGTGGGGGCTTCGGGACGACCGCTACAAATTCATCCTCGCCCGGCAACCCGACCTCTACGGCTCCCCGGCGCGGGAACTCTACGACCTGCGCGCCGACCCCGGCGAGAACCGCAACCTCGCCGGAGAGCGCCCCGACCTGGCGCGCGAGCTGGAGGCGGAGCTGGAGGGGTGGATCGCGGACCGCCTGAAGGCGTCCGGCCGCACCGTCGATCCCCTGATCGAGCAGGGGATCACGCTGGGAAAGCGGTATTACGAGGCAAGATATGGAACAGCAAACCCCCAAGGCGCCAAGACGCCAGGGGACTGAGGGTGCGCCGTCAAATTGAAAGGAATCCCCATGAAACTCGGCTGCAGCACCATCCTCTACGGCGGGCACGACCTGGACATCGCCCTCGACCGGATCAAGGCCATCGGTTACAGGGCCGTCGAACTCTGCGCCCTCCCCGGCATGGCCCCGCACCTCAATCTGGGAGAATCCGTCGCCTACTACCAGGACGTGAAGTCCAGGGTTTCGGACCGTGGCCTGGCCATCGAGTCCATCGGCGCCAGCGGGACCTTCGGGGACCGGTCCAAATTTCTTCAAGTATTGGACGCGGCGGTCGCGGTGGGCGCGCCCCTGGTCACCACCGGGGCGGGCGGGAAGATGGACGACGCCGCCTCCTTCAAGGAGGTCGTCCGGGCCGTCAACGACGTGGTCGGCGAGTGCCGCGCCCGGAAGGTGAAGCTGAGCGTCAAGCCCCACGTCAACAACGCCGTCTACGACACGGACACGGCGCACCGCTTCATGCAGGAGGTGGACCGGGCGTGGGTCGGCCTCAACTATGACCCCACGCACGTCTGGCGGAACGGCAAGATGGAGACCCCCGAGCAGACCGTCGGCAAGATTTCGGAATACATCCTCAGCCTGCGCATCCGCGACGTGAAGGGCCGGCAGACGTCCATCGGCCCGGTTGAGGGACAGATCGCGCCGAACGGCGACCTCAATCTCCCCGCCCTGATGAAGGAATTCAAGAAGATCCAGGGCGTCGAATACGCCGTCCTGGAGATCGTCGGGACGAAGGACTACGCCGTCGCCCAGGTGGACGACGTCGTCCAGCGGTCATTCGACTATTTCAGCACGCTGCTGGCATAGAAAACCACAAAGGAGTCAGACCATGTCCCTCAAGGTCGCCATCGTCGGGATGGGTGGCATCGGCAACCGCCACGCCCAGGTCTATGAGAAACGGCAGGACGCCGAACTCGTCGCGGTATGCGACATCATCCAGGAAAAAGCCGACAGGGCGGCGGAGCGCTACAAGACGAAGGCCTTCTACTCGGTGAAGGAGCTGGTCTCGAGCGGCCTCCAGATCGACGCGGTGAGCGTCTGCTCGGCGGGCAAGGAGAACGGGGGGGACCATCACCTGCCGACGATGGAACTCTTAGAGGCCGGCTATCCGGTCCTGGGCGAAAAGCCGATCTCCAACGAGATCGCGAAGGCCCGGGAGATGGTCGCCCTGGCCAAGCGGAAGAACCTCCGCTACGGCATCAACCTGAATCACCGGTTCACGCCCGCCGCGCTCCGCGCCAGGGAGTGGGTGCAGCAGGGCCGGCTCGGGGAGCTGAACATCATCAACATGACGATGTGGATCAACAACCCCAACGAGACCTCTCCCTGGTTCCACATCCGGGCCCTGCACCCTCACTCGCTCGATGTGATGCGCTACTTCGCCGACGACGTCGCGAAGGTACATGCCTTTTTCAAGCGCGGCCCGAAGAAGGACGGCCCCGACGGGCGGCGGGTCTGCTGGTCCAACGTGCAGGCCAACCTGCTCTTCAAGAACGGCGTCATCGGCCACCTCACCGGCAGCTACGACGCCGGCGGCAGCTACGGCCTGGAGACCCTCGAAGTCGTCGGGTCGGAGGCCCGGTTCGTCCTGCGGGACGCCTGCGAGCATCTGGAGTTCTACCCCCGGTCCTCCCGCCAGGTGGAGACCTACTCCTACCTCGGCGGCATGATGGGCTTCAACGAGACGTTCGACAGCCGGATCGGCAGGTGGGTCGAGCAGAACATCCAGAAGGTGAAGCCGGAGGAGATCGACGCCTCCGGGGAGGACGCCCTGAAGGTTCAGACGATCATCGAGGCCGTCATCGAGTCGTGGGAGAAGGGGACGGTCGTCACCCTATAGAGGATTTATGATACGGGTGTGTGTGATCGGACTGGGGCCGATCGGCAATCGGCACGCGGACATCTACAAGGCGGACGCCCTGGCCGAACTCGTGGGCGTATGCGACATCAGCCGGAGGCGGGCCGACGCGGCGGCAAGTCGTCTGAGCGTCCCGTCCTATGACCATGTTCCGGAGATGCTGGCCGCCCTGAAGCCAGACCTGTGCAGCGTGGCCACGGGCGGCTACGAGTACGGGAGCGACCATTACGAGCCCACGATGCAGGCGCTCGATGCGGGCTGCCACGTCCTGTGCGAGAAACCCATCTCCAACGAGATCCCCAGGGCCGAGGAGATGGTCGCGAAGGCCCGCGAGAAGGGGCGCTGTTTCGGCGTGAACCTCAACCACCGGTTCACGCCCGCGGCCCTGCTCGCGAAGAAGTGGATCGACGAGGGCCGACTGGGACATCTCCTGCTCGTGAACATGAGCATGTGGATCAAGAACCCGAACGAGACCTCTCCCTACTTCCAGATCAAGGCCCTGCATCCGCACACGGTGGACGTGATGCGCTACTTCTGCGGGGACATCGAGGCCGTGCAGTGCTTCGCCACGAAAGCGCCGGGACGGTCCATCTGGTCCACGGCCCACTTCAGCGTGCGATTCAAGAACGGCGTGGTCGGGGGCCTCACCGGGTCCTACGACATCGAGCGCGGGCATCCGATGGAGCGCTGCGAGGTGGCGGGCACGGGTGGCCGGTTCGTGCTGGAGGACATGTGGCGCGAACTCACGCTCTACCCGGCGGGGAATCTTGAAAAGACCGTCTACACCAATCCCGTCTTCGGCGGCGTGCGGGACTTCAATGACACCTTCATCAACCGCATCCATCGGTTCCTGGAGCAGGTCTCGGAAGGCGCGAGGCCCGGGGAGATCGACGGGTCGGGCGAGGAGGGACTGGCCGCGCAGAAGGTCCTGGCGGCCGCCATCGAATCGCTCCACAACGAGACGGTCGTCCGCGTGAGGTAATCGTGTCCACCCGACTCGGCATCGGCGTCCTCAGCTTCGCGCACGGGCACGCGAACGCCTACTGCCAGCAGATGCTCGGCTTCGACGACGTGAGGCTCGTGGCTGCCTGGGACGACGACGAGGGCCGGGGGCGTGCGTGCGCGGAGCGCTACGGCCTGCGCTACACCCCCCACCTGGAGGACGTGCTGGACGACCCGGAGGTCCAGGCCGTTATCGTGACCTCCGAGACCCATCGGCACGCCGACCACGTCGTTGCGGCGGCGGAGAGGGGCAAGGCCATCCTCTGCCAGAAGCCCATGGCCCTCTCGCTCACCGACTGTGACCGGATGATCGCAGCGGTGGAGAGGGCGGGCGTCTTCTTTGAGATGGCCTTCCAGATGCGCCAGGACCCGGTCAACCAGAAGATGAAAGAACTTGTTGACGCCGGGGCCGTCGGGCGGGTCGGCGTCGTGCGCCGGCGGCACTGCATCAACGTTCTGTTCAACGAGGCGTTCGTCAACGGCCCCACTCGGTGGCACATCGACCCGGAGCAGAACATGGGCATGTTCATGGACGACGCCGTCCACGCGGCGGACTGGTTCCGCTGGATGCTGGGCGATCCCGTCAGCGTGACCGCCGAGATCGACAACATCCTGACCGACGTGGCGCCGGACGACACAGGCGTGGCCCTCTACCGCTTTCGGAACCGGGAGATGGGCATCCTGTTCAACGCCTCCACGACCCTCGCCGGCGAGAACACCACGGAGATCTACGGCGACCGGGGGGTGATCCTCCAGAACTACGGGGACATGCCCTCCTGCGCGATGCCCCGGCCCCCGGACGCCGTCCCCCTCAGGCTGTTCCAGAAGGACCGCGCCTCCGACGGCTGGCAGCCCTTTCCGTTTCCCATCCCCAAAAGCCAGGGAGAGCGGATCGCGGCGGTACCCCGGCCCTTCATCGACCACGTCCGGTTCGGCCAGCCCCCCTCTGCCACGGCCCTGGACGGGCGGAAGTCCGTCGAGATGATCCTGGGCGCATATCGGTCTGCGCGCACAGGGAGACGTGAGTCCTTTCCGATCTCGGAGACCCCGTGAACGTCATCCTCATCTGCATCGACACCCTCCGCGCGGACCACCTGAGCTGTTACGGGTATCCGCGCCTGACGAGTCCCCACATCGACCGCCTCGCGGCGCAGGGGACGCTGTTCACGCAGGCCTCCGCCGAGTCCATCCCCACGCACCCCGGCCACACCTCCATGTTCACGGGCCGGGATGTCTTCGCCCACCAGGTCCTCTGCCAGGGGAGCCCGAATGTGGAACTCTCCCCCGGCATCCCGACCCTGGCCGACCGCCTCCGGAGGCGCGGGTACCGCACGGGCGCGGCGGACAACCTGGGCCGCTGGTTCAGCCGGGGGTTCGACCTGTATGAGAAATACGCGTGGGAGAAAGACCCCACGCAGCCCTGGCGCAAGGCCGAGGCCGTCAACGCCGTGGCCCTCCCCCTGCTGGACCGGCTGGCGAAGGGGCGGAAGCCCTTCTTCATGTTCGTCCACTACTGGGACCCCCACTCCCCCTATCTCGCCCCGCCGCCGTTCACCCGGATGTTCTACAGCCGGCGCCGGGACGAGCGGGCGAAGTCCCACAAAAGCATGGGGCCGATCTGGAAGACCTACGAGGCGCTGAAACACTACTTCGCGCAGTGGCTGGGCGGGATGGGGGGCGTCACGGACGCAGACTACGTGGACGCCCTCTACGACGCGGAGATCGCCTATGGGGACGCCAGCCTCGCCGAGTTCCTGGCCCGCCTGGACGAGCTGGGGGTGGCGGACCAGACGCTCGTCGTCCTCACCTCCGACCACGGCGAGACCCTGCACGAGCACGCGGGCTGCTGGTACGATCATCACGGCCTCTACGAGACCAACCTCCGCATCCCCCTCCTCCTCCGCTGCCCTGGCCGTCTGCCCGCCGGGCTTCGCCTCAACGGCCTGGTGCGCACGCGGGACATCGCGCCCACGGTCCTGGACCTCCTCGGCTTCCAGGAAGGGGAGGAGATGGACGGGACCAGCCTCCTCCCGCTCATCCGATCCCGGTCGCACAGAGGGACCTCCGGCGATCTTTATCTGACGGAATGCACCTGGATGAAGAAGCGGGACTGGAGGACGAGGGACTGGAAGCTGATCGTGGCGATGGAGGACCCGTTCGGCCTGCCGCCCGTGGAGCTCTACGACCTGCGGAACGACCCCGGCGAGACAAAGAACCTGGCCAAGCAGCGGCCCGACGTGGTCGCCCGCCTGCGAAGGCGCATGGAGGCGCACGTGACCCGATGGATGCGGGAGACCGGCCACCCCGATCCCCACTCCTATCAGGACATCACCCTGCGGCAGATCGGCAAAATGGCCACGGCTGTGCCGGAGGACCAGAAGCTCGACCGGCCGACGGACCGGTGAGGGGACATGAAAAAGATCGTGGCCCCGGACGGGGTCCTGCTCAATGACGCCCGGCGAGCGCGCCTGGCCGCGCACGGCGACCTGAGCGTCCACGCGCAGCGCCCGTCGGGCCGGGAGGAGCTGCTCCAGCGGCTCGCGGGGGCACACATCGCCCTGATCAATGAGGCGCCCATGGGCGGAGACCTCCTGAGGGCCCTGCCGGGCCTGGAGATGATCTCCCTCTGGTCCGCCGGGTACAACCACGTGGACCTCCGGACCGCCCGCGACCTGGGCATCACCGTCTGCCACGCCCCCGGCTGTTCCGCGACCGCCATCGCCGAACACACCCTCGCGGTGGCGGTCTATTTCACGCGCCGCCTGAAGGAGGCAGACCGCCACGTGCGCGCGGGCCGGTACGCCTGGGAGACATTCGTGGATCCGGAGCTGCGCAGCCAGACCTTCGGGGTCATCGGCTTTGGCCGGGTGGGCGCGCGCGTCGCGGAGTACGCCGGCCTCCTGGGGTGCCGGGTGCTCGTCCACACCCGCCGCCCCTCGCCGGACCGCGCCGCCGGCCTGAAAGTCACCTTTGTGGATCTGGACACCCTGCTCCGGGAGAGCGACATTCTCTCGATCCACACGGCCCTGACCCCGGAGACCGAGGGCCTGATCGGACCGAGCGCGTTCCGCCAGATGGTCCGGCGTCCCATCCTGATCAACACCGCGCGGGGGAGGGTGGTGGACCAGGACGCGCTGCTGCAGGCGCTCCGGTCCGGGCAGATCCGCGCGGCTGCCCTGGACGTGCTGCGGGACGAGCCGCCGGACCCCGCCGATCCCCTGCTCCAGATGGAGAACGTCCTGTTCACCCCCCACAGCGCGGGCAACAGCCCCCAGGCCTTCGAGTGTCTCAGCGAGACGTGCGTCCGGAACGTCGAGGCCTACCTGGCCGGCCGGCCCCAGCACGTGGTGACGGAATAGGCGAGATCCTCTGGCAGAAAAAGACAGGGGCGCGGTAACACCGCGCCCCTGTCTCATTTCTTTACGCAGCGATGAATCGCCGCGCTCACCCCTCCTCCCCTACCCGATGATCCGCTCGGCCACGGCGCACGAGGCCGGGGTCCCGTCCGCCTCCACGAACACCCGGCTGAACTCCTCCCGCGTCAGCGCCCGCGTGTGGGTCCCCCGGTACTGAAACTGCAGCGCGCGCCGCTTCAGCGGGCTCCGGTTCGGCGGGGTCTGGTGGGGCAGCATGGCAGAAAAGAACATCCCCCCGCCGGCCCGCAGCTCCACCGGGATGGCCCGGCCCGGGTCCAGCCGGCCCTCCGCGATCTGGCAGTCGATCCCGTGTACGTGCTTGAGCGCGCCGATCCTGTGCCCGCCCGGGATCACGTGCATGCATCCGTTTTCCACGGTGACGTCGTCCAGCGCGATCCAGGCCGTGGCGACCCCGTCCAGCGGCGCATACACGAAGTAGGCGTTGTCCTGGTGCCAGGGCTTCTCGGACCCCACGAACGGCGGCTTGATGAGGGCCATGTCCCCGAACAGAATGGCCTCGTGTCCCAGCAGGGTCTCGATGATCCCCTTGATCCGGGGATGCCGGACCAGGGCCTGAAACACGGGGTGCTCCTGGACGTAGCCGTGGAGCTTGCGCGCCCCCAGCTCGGCCTTTTCGACATCCCCGGTCATCGGGTTCACGCCCGGCTCGAAGTGGATCTGGAGCGGACTGCCGTGTTTCTGGATGCGCGCGCCCGAATAGTTTCGCGTGGCCTTCGGGTTTGGCCCCACCACCTCGGCCTCGCCCCGACGTGCGGCCTCCAGGAGGCCGGCCGTCAGCTCCGTGAGCGCGGCCCTGGCGGCCGCCACCTCCCCGGGCTCCAGAACCCCCTCAAACGCCAGATACCCTTCCTCTCTGAACTGCTCGATGTGGGCCTCGTCCAGCGTCTCGGGACACGCCGGAGAGATCCTCTCCAGGGTCTGCATAAGACCTCCTTTGTCAGTCAGGCCGCGCGGCCTCCTGCGCCCTTGCGCTCCGCGCGAAGTAGTCCTGTTGCGTCTCCAGTCCGAACTCCCCCACGAGGTCCGCCACGGTCACCGCCGGGTCGTGGGATTCGAGCGTGAACGACCCTTCCGGGGACAGTACCCCGAAGCTCACGCGCTGGCCGTATTTTGCCAGGATGGCGTGGTATTTCGACATGTTGTAGTCCGTGGAGAAGAGCCGCTTCTCCAGGTCGATCCGCGCCGAGGCGATGTCCAGGCGCTGCCCGGTGCTGGCCAGGGGGTAGCCGGTGATGTCCAGGATGTGACATCCCCAGACCGGCGCGCAGGAGACGACGTAGACCTCGTGGTCGCTCGCGCGGGACTGGAGCGGCAGCCCCCCCTCGTAGGCCGACGGCCAGAACAGGACCTCCGCCCCCAGGGCCTTCGCCTCCCGCCACCGCTCCGGGGACATGACGTCGAAGCAGATGAGAACGCTCACCCGACCGAAGTCGGTCTCGAACACCTCGACCCGCTGTCCCGGCGTGACCCCGCTCTCCAGTTCCCCGATCGTCGGGTGGACCTTGTGGTACACGCCCGCCACCCGGCCCTGCCGGTCGATCAGCACGCCCGCGTTGTAGACCCGATCCCCCCTCCGTTCCAGCAGGGGGCAGACGATGTACATGCCGTGACGCCGGGCCAGGGCGCCGATCCGGTCCACTGTGGGGCCAGGGACCGGCTCCGCCACCTCCAGCGCTTTCGGGACGGTCACGCCGATGGTCGGAAACGTCTCCGGCAGGCAGACGATGTCCGGCTTCATCGCAGCGGCCCGGTCCAGCAGCCGCTCGGCGGCTTTGAGATTCATGTCGATCGTGCGCGGCCCGCCGTCCCCTCTGAGCGAGGCCGTGGCCACGAGGATCTTACGAGGCATAGGTTCTCCTCTAAATATAAATCATCGCTCGGCGGCCCGCAACCGCGCGGTCCCTTCTTCATCCACCTTCCATTGATCTTCGAGGATGACCACGCCATATTCCCGTCGGGCCGTCTCCTGGTCATAGTACCCGCGCCGCACGTCCTGCAGGACCTGCTCCGAGGGCCGGTCGAG
Organism: Candidatus Latescibacterota bacterium; assembly: GCA_009694805.1. Lineage (GTDB taxonomy): Bacteria > Latescibacterota > UBA2968 > SICM01 > SICM01 > SICM01. The sequence continues at coordinate 11,699 of SICM01000066.1, read as the reverse complement.
CGGGTCCCCGTACCCCCCGCCCCCCGGCGTCTCCAGGCGCAGGAGGTCTCCCGGCTGCATGGGGACCCCCTCGTCCTTGGTGATGTGCGGCGGGCAGTAGTCCTTCCCCTGGAGCACAAAGGTGTGCCGCGCCATCTGCGCGGGTCTCCCGCCCAGGACCCCGAATGGGGCGAAGCGCCCCCGGTCTCCCAGCAGCGAGGCGCTGGCCTCCCCCCGCCGGATCTGGAACTCGAAGATCACCCCGAGCCCGCCCCGGCGCATGCCCGCCCCGCCGGACCCCTCGCGAATGGCGTAGCGCGTGAACAGGATGGGGTAGCGCGACTCGAAGATCTCCAGGGCCTGCGTCCGGGCCAGGGCGATGGTGGGGTTGCCGTTGATCAGCCCGTCCGTCAGGTAGTTCCCCCCGTAGCCCCCGCCGATGAAGGAGTAGAACACATAATACCCCCGCGCCGGGTCCTCCCCCCCCACGGACAGGTTTGTCACCGTGCCCATGGGCGCCGCGTAGCATCGCTCCGGGATGGCCTGGCTGAGCGCGCCCAGGACCACGTCAATGATGCGCTGGCAGACCTCGGCGGCGCACCCCGACACGGGGCGGGGCGGCTGGGCGTTCAGAAACGTGGTGGTGGGTAACGAAAAGGTGAAGGGCCTGAAGCACCCCGCGTTGATGGGCACGTCCGGAAAGAAGTGCTTGAAGGCGATGTAGACCCCGGCCATGGTGGTGCTCAGGACGCTGTTGAGCGGCCCCCGGCAGGGCGGGCTGCTCCGGGAGAAGTCCAGGTGTACCCCGCTCCCCCGGACCTCCATCTCCAGGTGGATCTTGAGCGGCCTCCAGTCCACCCCGTCGCTGTCCATGTGGTCTTCAAAAACGTAGGTCCCGTCCGGGATCGTCTCGATGCAACTCCGCATCAACTGCTCGGACCGGACCTTCATCTCCGCGACGGCCCCGAAGACCGTCTCCTCCCCGTAGCGGTCCAGCAGCCGGGCGAGCCTTTCTGCGCCCAGGTTGAGGGAGGTCACCTGCGCGATCACGTCCCCCTGCCGCTCCTCCGGCACCCGCACGTTGTGGAGGATGATGTCGAGCACGTCTCGATTCAGCCGGCCCCGGTCGAACAGCCGCACCGGCGGCAGGCGCAGCCCCTCCTGGTAGATCTCCGTGGCCTGGGTCGAGAACCCGCCCGGCACCCGCCCCCCGATGTCGGGCCAGTGGCCGCTGTTGGCCAGGTACGCGACCAGTCTCCCCCGGTGGAAGAACGGCTTCACCATCTTCACGTCCATCAGGTGCGTGCCGCCCAGGTAGGGGTCGTTCACGATGTAGATATCCCCCTCCGCCGGGTCCCGGATGCGGTCGATCACGGAACGGACCGTGAACTCCATCACGTAGATGAAGTTCGGCAGCCCGCGCGGCCCCTGCACGATGACCTCGCCGTTGGCCCGGTCGTAGATGCCGCTCGCCCGGTCGAACCCGTCCGAGATCACCGGCGAAAAGGCCATGCGCTCCAGCGCGGCGTCCATCTCGTCCGCGACCTGCTCCAGGCTGCCGCGCATCACGGCCAGGGTGATGGGATCGATGTCCATCGTCAGAACACCATAAAATTAGGTTCAGTAGGGGCACGGCGCGCCGTGCCCCTACGAGATCTCGATCAGGAGGCTCCCCCCCTCGTCCACGCGCGCGTGCGTCCCGGGCTCCAGCCAGACCGTCGTGTCCGGCTGTTCGATCACGGCCGGGCCGGAGAGCCGGGCGTCCCAGGGGAGCCGCGCCCGCTCGTACGTGGGGCATTCCACAAACCGATCCTCCAGGTACACGGGGCGCATCCCTTTGAAGGCCTCCTCCAGACGGGTCTCCGGCCTGCGCACGAAGTCCCTGAGCGCCCTCTCCGGCCGGACGCCGATCACGGCGGTGCGGAGGTTCACCAGGCGCATCGGGATGCGCGCCAGCAGCGCCTCCAGCTCCCCGAACCCCTCCCCCTCGCGCCCGTAGCGCCGGAGGTACGCGCCCCGGAAACGTTCGGCGATCTCCGGGATCGTCAGCGGGCCTGCGGGCAGCGGCGTGCGGATGAGGTGCGTCTGCCCTTCGTAGGAGAGCTCCGCCTCCCGCACCACGCGCACCTCCGTGTAGGAGAGCCCCTCCCGCCTCAGGAACGCCTCCCCCTCGGTGAGATGGCCTGCGAGGATGCCCTCGACGGCGCTGGCCTCCACCTCGGACAGGCGGCGGTTGACCATCGTCACGAAGTCCCGCCGGAGATCGGCGATGGCGCACCCCCAGGCCGAGACGATGCCGGGATGAAAGGGCACGAGCCCGCACCGCATGCCGAGTTCCCGGAGGAGGAAACTCACGAACAGCGGCCCGCCGCCGCCGAACGAGAACAGGACGAAGTCCCTCGGGTCGTGTCCCCGGTCGATCGAGACCCGGCGGATGCCCCCCGCGATCCGGTTGTTCGCCACGGCGATCACGGCCAGGGCCGCCCCCTCCGGGGTGAGGCCCAGCGGCTTGCCGACCCGGTCGGCCATCGCGGACCGGGCGCGATCCAGGTCAAAGGAGAACCCCGCCCCTCCGGCGATGGGGTAGTCCGGGTTGATCCGCCCCAGGACCAGGCTGGCGTCCGTCACCGTGGGCTCGGTCCCGCCCCTGCCGTAGCAGACCGGCCCCGGCTCCGCGCCCGCGCTGTCCGGCCCTACCTGGAGGATGCCTCCTGGATCGACCCGCGCGATGCTCCCCCCGCCCGCCCCGATCGTGTGGATGTCGATCATGGAGACCATGATCGGAATTCCGAATGCCAGCTCCGCGCCGTTGGAGAGGGTCGGCTTCCCGTCCGCCACCAGGGACACGTCCAGGCTCGTGCCCCCCATGTCGTAGGCGATCAGGTTCCGGAACCCGCTCTCCGAGGCGATGTGCGCCGCGGCGATGACCCCGGCCGCCGGGCCGGACAGGACGGTGTTCACGGCCAGGGCCCGCCCGGCCTCCGCGGACATCACCCCGCCGTTCGACTGCACGATCAGGACATCCTTCCGGTAGCCCCACGCCCTGAGGCGCTCCTGGAGCCGGCCCAGGTAGCGGCTGACGATGGGCTGGACGTAGGCGTTCACCACGGCCGTGCTGGTCCGCTCGAACTCCCGGAACAGGGGGAGGATGTCCGACGAGGCCACGACGAACAGGTCGGGCCATTGGGACTCGACCAGGGCCCTGGCCTGGCGTTCGTGCGCCGGGTTGATGTAGGCGTTCAGGAAACTGATGACGATCGCCTCGACGCCCTCTCCCACCAGACGTCCGGCCGCCCGCAGGACCTCCGCCTCGTCCAGGGGCGTCAGGATCTCCCCTTCGGCGGAGATGCGCTCGGGGACCTCATCGCGCAGGTCCCTGGGGATGAGCGGCTCGTAGGTCCCGGTCAGGCCGTAGAGGTGGGGCCGGTCCCGGCGTCGCAACTCCAGGATGTCCCGGAACCCCTGCGTGGCGATCAGCCCGCAGCGCCCCCCCTTGCGCTCCAGGATCGCGTTCGTGGCGGCGGTCGTGCCGTGGATCACGAGTTCCACGCCGTCGGGCGAGGCCCCCAGCGCGTCCAGGCCCGCCATCAGGCCGAGGGAGAGATTGCGGGGCGTGGTGGCGACCTTCCCGATGTGCAGGGACCCCCGGTCGCTGTCCAGCAGCACGATGTCCGTGAAGGTCCCCCCGATGTCCGCGCCGATCAGCTTTCCCACGGTCGGCTACCCTACAATCGAGATGTCCACCGAGGGCCGGAGCGCGGCGCAGGCCTCCAGCACGGGGTGGACGCTGTGGGTCAGAAACCGTTCGAACAGGCCCTTATCCAGAGGTTCGTGGGTGTCGATGGCCACGTAGGCCTGCTGGGTCAGGTTGTAGTCGAACCTGGGGGCCCATTTCCGGGCGCCCAGACGCGCCGTGGTGGAGCAGTTGTCGATCATGTAGGCGATCCCCCTGAAGTGGATGTAAGGGTTCAGGGAATCCACGGCCTCGATCACGGACTCGTTGGCGATCTCGGACCAGGAGTGGCCCTTCTCCGCCAGGATGTCGATCTGGGCCATCATGACGGCGCAGTAGACGCCCGCGGTGAAGGGGTTCAGCGGAATCTGGGATTCCACGCGCCGGGCGCGCACCTTTTCGCCCACCTTCCACGTGCGGGTGCCGTCGATCTTGCCCATGGGGTAGCGGGAATGCCGTTTCACCGCGGTGACCACGCTGCGCAGTTCATTCCCATTGGCCACCTCCTCGTAGATTTCGAGCAGGATGTCCGCGGCGGGATGATACGAGGCGCAGTAGGCCTGCCGGAACTCGGTCCTGCCCGCTTCGTCCAGACCTTCGTAAACCCCGAGGAGGCCGTTCCGGGAGATGCCTTTCGAGATGGGCCCCGTGATCGATTCACTGGCGTGGAGGAACGCATCCTCCTCGGACATGCCCAGGTCCAGGTACCGCCGATAGAGACTCTCCACGATCCCGTGGACCGCGCCGAGCAGGATGCCCCGCTCCCCAAAGATGTCGGAGAGATACTCTTTCTCGACGGTCGTCTGGAAGGTGGACGGCGCGCCGAGCGCGATGGACCAGGCCAGCGCATAGTCCGTGGCCTTCCCGTTCACGTCCTGCTCGATGGCGAAGCTGGCGTTGATGCCCGCGCCGTTGACCTCCTTGCCCTGCTCGTAGAGCCGGCGGACGGAGGGTCCCATGCCTTTGGGACAGACGGCGATGACGTTCACGTTCTCCGGGAATTTAGCCCCCAGGGTCTTCATGTAGCCGAGCAGGAAGCCGTGGGACAGGCCCAGCGTGGCGCCGGGCTTGAGGCGGGGGAGGATGTCCTTGAAAGTGTCCGCCAGGGCCGCGTCGGCGATCAGGAGCAGGACGAGGTCGGACTCCCCGATGACCGAGTACATCTCCCCCAGCGTGCCGTTGGCCTCCGTGAACCCGGCGGCCTCCGCGGCCTCCACGGACTTGGAGCCGGGGCGAAGCCCGACCTTCACCTTGATGGGGGTCCCCCCCAGAGAGTCCCTCAGGTTCTGGGCCTGGGCCGGCCCCTGGGAGCCCCAGCCGATGACGCCGATCTGGCGGATGCCCTCCAGGGCCTTCGGGAGCAGATGGAAAAGGTCCCGCCCCCCGCGAACGACGTACTCCTGTGTGCCGGCCAGGTTCAACGCCTCTTTCTTGAACACCTTGCTGTCGAAATTCAGACTCATCGTCATCTCCTTTGGTCCGTAAACCATTGTGCAACAACTCTTGAATTGTGCGCACGTGCGCACAATTGGGACAAAACGCGTGAATTACAGCCATGAAAAAGCGGCCTCAAGAGCCGCCATTGTTCCAAGTTCGTCTCTCTTTATCCCACTGCTCCGATCTCTTGTAGTACGCCTTCAGCTTTTAAAAGCTGATTGCGAAGGCCGAAAATCCAGATATTGGTGTCCAATACCACCCAATCATTTCCGATACTCATGGGCCGCGATCCCCTCACGGATTTGCCCCAGTTCCGCCATGACGTCATCAGCCTTCTGGTTTAATTTTCCTGCTGCGGCCAATCGCTCGCGATACTTCTGAGATAGAGCCTCCAGCCCACGCTGAAAATTCAGGTCGGCGACCCTTTCCAGTAGTTCCTCCTGTTCTAAAGGTCCGAGAGCGACAATCTGTTGGGCTAATTCATCGACCTTGAGGGACATCTTAACCTCCTGATAAAGGGATAAGCCCAGTTATACTTGCGAGTATATATAATACATAGAAACCGCACAAAAACAAAATGCGAAATCGGCAACAGCCGTTGCAGATCGCTCAAATCCTTGCAACTCTTGTAGAGATCAGAACACCCCGGTTCAGGTGAGCGCGGAACTGCTCTTCGAGACCGTTCGGAGGTCAGGATTGCCGGTCGCGCATCGTTGCTTCAGAAGGGCTACCCCCCTTTTCTAAAATATAACAAACTCGCAGACCTCGTTTCAGGCTGCCACCGTAAAGGGGCTCTTCGGAGATGAGTGAAGCGATGCCGGTAGAATTCTGTTCGCATCGTCGAGTTACGCCGTTTATCGCCCAATTTTGAACGCGCGTTCAAAATTCAAGGGCTGTCCCGCAATGAGTTACACGGACCCTGCGCTCCTGAAGGTCCGGGACAGAAGGGATTCCCTTTACGCCTCTTTCAGTTTCTGGTCTTCCCGTAACTCCTGCAACAGCCTCACCGCCGTCTCGATCAGGAACAGCCCGGCCTCCTCCGTGCCCCGGCCCGCCCCGGCCTCGTACCCGCCCCGCGCCTTCTCCCCCACCAGGCCCACGTAGCCGATCCCCCGGCCGTTGGCATAGCCCACGACGAGCGTGTGTGGGAAGGGGGAGCGGGACTGGATCGCCCCGGCCAGCCCGTTGAGGGGCTCTCCGGGGAGCGTGACCAGGGCGAAAGGGCCGCAGGCGATGGCCTGCCTGGACCTCGACGGACTTCGTGTCCGCGCCTGCCCCGGCGCGGGCCTCCCGGGTCAGCGGGAGGGCGATGGTCCCGGCAGTGATCCCCAGCGCCGCATCCGGCAGGGGATACCGCTGGCGGACCGCTGCCAGCGCCCGGTCCGCGAAGAACCGCGCCATCTCGTCCCGCGCGGCCTCGCCCCGGCGTCCGGGCACGATCTCCCCGGCACACCCCTGAAGGAACAGGGTCTCCCCGCCCAGGGCTTCGGTCACGTGCGCGCAGGCCGGCCCCGGCCAGTCCGAGGAGACCCCCCGGTGGGTGGGATAGATGGACACCGAATGGCACGGGAGGCTGAACAGCGTGGCCACGGTCTTTCCCTCCGCGTCCTCCATCGTCAGCGCCGTCAGCGTGGGGTCCACCGGCCCGAACCGAAGCCCGTCGGGCAGGCTGTAGGGGTCTTTGGGTTGGAACATGGTGACGACCTTCCCCTCCGGGTCCACGGGCCGGCGGTTGAACAGCCACTCGCTCACATCCGCCCTTCCAATGGCCAGGCTCACGGGCCGCGCCGCCTTCCGGGCCTCCCGGGCCACCCCGGCGCAGATGCCGGGCAGCCGCTCCGCCCAGGCCCGATAGACCGGGTCCTGCAGGAGGGGGCGCATACGCTCCCCGCGCCCCGGGGTGAGGGACGCCTCCGTGAACGGAGACCGGGGGGCCGAGTGGGTGTGCGAGGCGGCCACCAGGACGTGACGCTCCGGGACGCCGGACGCCTCCCGAATGGCCTGCCGTACCTGCGCGACGGCCTCTTCGCCCGCGTCGATCAGGTCCCAGCAGAGGAAGACCCCTTCTGTCTGATCGTCACCCAGGACCAGGGCGCGGACGGCGAGCGGGTCCAGCACCCCGTCGTAGGGCTTCATGTCCACCCAGTTGGTCATGGCCGGGTCGGGGGTGATGTCCGCCCTGGCCGCGCCGGCCTTCAGTTCGCTCATCGTTTGGGCCTCCTTCGCGTTCAGTTCGACACGACCTGCGTGACGGTCTTTCCGGCCTCCGGCCCGTCGGGCAGGTCGAAGCGCATCGCATGGCCCCTGCCCTGCCGTTCGACCGTCATATTCACGATCATCGCCTCATTCTCCGGGTTGGAGACCGAGGCGATGAGCACCCCGGCGCGCTCCCGAAGCAGGACCAGGCAGGCCCGGTCCACGGTGACGCGCAGGCTGTCGGCGGCCTTCAGGCTGCCGGGCGTGTAAAAGGCGATGCCGGTGACCCCCGCGTGCCGGACGGCCTGAAGGTCCGGGTCGTTCCGGAGGATCTCGACGCCCGGCCTGGCCACGTACGAAGGCGTGTCGGCAAGGGATAAACCCGGCGCGACGTAATAGGCGTAGGTCGCGCCTTCGGGGGACCGGCCGTGGTCGATCCAGAGCTTGAACACGTCCCGGGCGATCTCCTCGTCCGAGGACTGGAGGCTGATGCGCTTCCAGCTCCCTTTCTGGACGTCATTTCGGAGATGCACGGGCGTCTCTTCGGGAAAGATGTAGGCGACCCCGTCGTGATGCACCCAGGCGGCTCGTTCGAAGCCCCGGTCTCCTCGGCCTGGAGACCAGGTGTTGCCATTCGCAGAGATTGTCACACCCCCCCGCAGGAGGCACTGGTTGAGCGTGGTCACGACCGCGTGGTCCGACGGGCAGGTGATCCCGGCCCCCAGACAGACGAACGTCGCGTCGAAGAAGAACCAGGCCTTTCGCGCCGTCAGTCCGTCGCGGGCGAAGTCGCAGGCGAACAGGCCATAGTCTCCGTCGGAGACGCCCCCGACAAAGGCGGTGGTCCCCTTTCTTTTAGGGTCTCCGCTCACTTCCGGACCCAGCTCCACGGTCGTGCCGGGGATCTTCTGCCAGTCCCAGACCGGGAAGATGTCCTCATACTCCCGGCCCGTGCGCAGGATCAGGTTACATCCGTCGGCCATGTGGTGGCTCTTCTGGCCCTCGTCGCAGCCGGACAGGCCGTCCGTGTTCACGTTTCGGACGGAGTAGGCGCTGCGCGGAGGCGTAGTAGGCCCTGCGGTGGTGGACCATCAGGTCGCTCCGCCAGAAGGGGCGGTTGCCTTCCAGCGGGGATGCGGCAGGGTCTCCTTCGGTGCGATCCAGCAGGGCCTGAAACTCCCGCTCGCGCCCGGTCGGCAGCCGGAGCATGTTCCGGCAGACCTGGATCAGATAGCGGACGCTGGCCCCGGCGCGCGTGATTTCGCGCCCCTTGGCCCCGTAGTCGGGCGTGCCTCCGCGCGCCATCCACTGCGAGCCGTCCAGGATGTAGCTGCTCAGGAGCGCGATCTTTTCGGGCGGGAAGGCGAACCGGGTGCCCGTGACCAGGAGGGCGGTGCCGGCGCCGTCGGACGAAAACCCGGCCCCGTAGCCGTGGTTGTAGAGGCACGGCCCGTGCTGGTGAAAGCTGAAGTCGGCCTGGATGCCCTCCTCCGGTGTGATGCGGATCTCGTCGGCGATCCGGCTGAAGGCCGAGGCCACGAGGTCCGGGTCCCGCTCCAGGATGCCGCGCCGGGCCACGATCAGGGCCATCCAGACCAGGTTCTGCCCGGTGGCGCTGATCGTGGCCTGACCGACGATCTCCAGGCCTTTCGCACGCTGGGCATCGGACAGCCCCCCGTCGAGCAGGAGGAGGATCTGGGAGAGGACGCCGGGGACGCCGATGGCCTCGTACCACCATTTCCGCCGGAGGTCGCGGGCCAGCCAGCAGTCCAGGCTTCGGAAGACGGTCTCGCGCAGGCGCGCATCGCCTTTGAGCGGCGATTCGGGGGACCTGTACGCGCGGGTCATCCGGAGCAGGCGCTGGAGGTGGTCGATGGGTTTCCAGTGGACCGTGGACTGGTCCGCGTAGTCCACGTCCGGCCAGCTTCCGTCGGGCTGAAGGGACGCGATGAGCGGCTCGACACGCTCGCCCTGCACAGGCTCCAGGAGGGGCTCCAGAAAGCGTTGTTTGACCGTCTCCACGTCGGACAGGAGGGCCGATTCTGGCATGGGAACTCCTCAAGTGTCAAGTGTCAAGTGTCAAGTGTCAAGTGTCAAGTCGATTCGGATTTTACGTGACACGTGACATTATCTATACACCGCCTGGATCAGCCCCCGGATGTAGCCCACGGCGTAGGCCAGCCCGGCCCACCCGGCGTCCTTCTGCGGGAGATGCGGGGTGTGGTCCATCATGAACGGACCGTTGAACCCGACCTCTTTATAGATCTGCAGGGCGCGATACATGTCCACGTCCCCCTCGTCCAGGAACACCTCCTCGAACCTGGGCAGGGCCCCCCGGACGTTCCGGAAGTGGACGTAGACAATCTGGTTCCTGGACCCCAGTTCCCGGATGACGTCGTAGACGTTCGTCCCCACCAGCTCCGTCATGCACCCCTGGCAGAACAGCATCCCGTTGGAGGCGCTCGGGACCAGGCCGAAGATCCGGCGGAACTGCTCCACGGTGGACGCGATCTGCGCCACGCCTCCCAGGGGTTCCGGGATCGGGGGGTCGTCCGGGTGCAGCGCCATCCGCACCCTCGCCTCCCTGGCCACCGGGATCACCCGTTTGAGAAAGTACTCCAGGTGTTCCCACATCTGGGCCTCCGACACCGTGGGCTCGTGCGGCCTGGGCCGGTTCCGGGCGAAGGCGTCGTAATCGAACGTGCTGTAGGACGCGCCCCCCCGGCCCTTCGTGGCAGGCGTCCGGAAATTTCCCTTCGGCTTGAAATTGTAGCCCAGGACCGGGATGCCCGCCGCGCCGATGCCCCAGAGCATCGTACACCAGGCCTCGATCTTCTCGTCCCGGTCAGACGTGGCCAGCGTGATCTCGTCCCACCCCGCCATGAAGATGCTGTGGAGCCGCATCCCGTGGGTTTCGACCTTCGCCTTCGCCGTTTCGAAGAAATCGGTTCGATTCCGCCCATCCCTCAGGTCCTGCGCCGGATCTGTCCGGTGCATCGCGCGGATGTCCAGACAGATGCAGTCCACGCCGATGGCCTTGAGGAAGCTCAACCGCTCCTCGTTGAACTGATCCCACGTCAGCAACTCTTGAATGTACACGACGCACCTCCCTACAGGTATTTATAGTACGTCACATCCATCCTGGCGATGTCAAACCCCGCCTTCTCATAGGCCCGTCGCGCGGGCGCGTGCCCATCGTCCATCCCCGTCCCCACGTTGGCGAACTTCAGCCCCTCCTGCCGGAATAGGTCCAGCGCATAGGTGTGCATCTTCGTGCCGATCCCCCGGCCCTGGACCTCCGGCGTGACCGCGTTGTTGGCGATGGTTCCCAGCGACCTTTTCCGGTCGATCCGGATCGTGAGGAACGCCACCACCCCTCCTGTCGCGGCCTCCTCCACCACCCAGAACCACTCCGGGTACTGTTCATATTGCCCGAGCACCTGCGCTTCCTTGTCCGCCTCCCAGTCCGCGCACACCGCGTCGTGCATCTCCTTCCCCATGATCTTCTCGAAGCTGTCGTGGATGGGCCGCCACGCCTGCCGGGCGATCTGCCCGACCCGATCCATATCCTCTCCTGTCGCGCGCCGGATGCGGTATCCGTCGCCCAGGTCTATGCTCGATTCGGCCATGGTCCTCCTCTTTAAGACGTAAGACGCGAAACGAATGATTGGTTAGACGTATGACAGGACATGCTTTGGGGGATACAGCGCAGCCAGCGATCATCCAAAACGATGGACTGTGCTATCATCGTAGCTGAACAGACCACTTGGCGGCGCTGCACTGGCGTGTTCGCAACGGCCTCCAGATGACAGTTGCGCACTTCTGAAGCAATGCATGATAAATGACTGGTATCTGTCTGCCAGACACGGCATCCCGTTGAGGAAACGGTAGAGAGACAATGCAGGGTACGGTGTGGTCGGCCACGGACTCATGTCACCAAGAACGATGATGTCCCAGTGCTGAAGCGCTGTGGCATACGCTTCACCGTGTCTGTCGTAGTCGTTGTTCAGATTGTCAAAGGTATGTGGCAGTAAGTAGAGGCTTGGAATTCCAATCGTTCTGAATTGCGTTTCATGGGTGGCGAAAAGCCCAGCGGCTAGGTTGGCCCATTCAACACCACACACAGGAGTTTGCCGTAGCAATCGGTGGCTAAACGGAACCAGGAATGCAAAGGCTCGAACCTGCGCACCATGGTTTGTTCCGTTGTTAGGGCCTATGACGGAGTAACTGACTAATTCCATTTTCAAGTATTAGGGTGAATCGTGTAGTTCCAGTCCTCGCGAAACAGATGAGGCTTCAGTTTGATCCGGGCCATTTGCTCATCGGTCACGAAGACACCGGCAGGATACCGACC
>SICM01000065.1 GCA_009694805.1 Candidatus Latescibacterota bacterium | reverse complement strand
GGGAGTCGGTATGTGGAGCGGATGATGACGGTCGTGGCCACCCTGAGGCAGCAGAAGCGCAATGTGCTCGATTACCTCACGGCTGCCTGCGAGGCGCACCTGAGGGGGGAGACACCTCCCTCACTGCTCCAGACCATCTGAACGGTTACCTTTTCTTTATCAGGGGATGGTGAGAGCGGAAACTCCTTGACAGCGGCCCATCGGCGTTTTATCCTTGCCCTGCTGTCTGCTTCCATACCTGGCACTTCGAACTTCCCCTTTTCAGGAGAACATCCATGTCATCCCCCGTCATCCAGGCTTCCGTCAAAACCTCCGCCACCTTCTACACACCGGACCGGATCCAGGCCGGCCGCCGCAACGTCCGAAGATATCCCTGGGCCAAAGAGCTTCTCCACCGCATCATGGACGGGGAGCCTCACCGCTACATCGTCGGCAGGAACTACGTCTCCGCGCGGGACTACAGCCAGCAGTCGGATGACTTCATGTGGACCCTCCAGCCCACCACCCGCATCCCCCGCACCTACCCCCACGAGGCCGTGGCCATCTGCCCCGTCCACGGCCTGGCCGTCCGGGAGAAGAACGGCTACCACCCCTGGTTCGTCGACCCCATCCACCACCCCTACCAGGTCCAGTGCATGCTCGGCGGCGAGTGGTACCCCAGCAATAACTACCTGACCGGGGACCTGACCTCCGGTCCGTTCCCCGACGACGGCGATGGCTGCGAGCACGAAGGTCGGCGCTACTACTTCCTGCGGGAATACGCCCACCAGGCCTACTGCGCCGTCACCATCCCGGCCCTCCGGTCCCTCTCCCAGGCCTATCTGCTCACCGGGGACCGGGCCTTCGCCCGCAAGGGGGCTGTCCTCCTCGCCCGCCTGGCGGACGAGTATCCCAACGAGGAGGACCGTACCGACCGCCTCTTCTACGCCACCGTCGGGGGCCGGGACCCGCATTATAAGTGGAAGACCGGCGGCATGATCACGGACCTGATCTGGGAGACCTTCTGCCTGGAGGGCGCGGTCTACGCCTACGACGCCCTCTACGACTATCTGGGGAAAGATGCCGACCTCATCCCCTTCCTGCGCGGCAAGGGGATGCCGGTCTCCAGCGGTCCCGACCTCCGCGCCTACATCGAGCACTACCTCCTCCGCGCCGGCATGCGCGGTCTCCTGAGCGGGGCCATCCGGGGCAACGAGGGACACCACCAGGCCCTGGCCATGGCCTGCGCGCTCGTCCTGGACGACTACGGTAGCGCGCACCCCGGCTCCGCCGAGATGGTGGACTACACCTTCTACGGAAAGGGGCACGCCGCCTACCTCCTGGTGGACGGCCTCACCCGCGACGGCGGCGGCCACGAGAGCCCCGGCTACAACCGGATCAAGCTCGACTTCGTCCGCGTGGCCCGGGCCATGGAGGCCATCCGGCGCAGGCAGCCGGAACGCTTCCCCCTGGACCGCTACCCCGACATCTTCGCCGGAGCCAAACCCCGCGCCCTGTTCGATCACTTCATCGACCTGATGGTCCTGGACGCCTACGTACCCGCCATCGGGGACACCGGCGGCATCGGCCCCGCCCTCCGTCGCCCGCCCCGGCGGAAGTCCATGCTCACACGGGAGAACCTGTTCGCCTTCGAGCAGTATGGCGACCCCCGATTCGCGTCCGCCTGCCGGGACGTCAAGGGCGGGTTCGTGGAGGGGGAACTCTTCGACCCCTATCCCGAAGCGGCCCTGAAGAAGGCCATCGCCCGGCCCGAGGGCCGCATCCCCCGCCGCTCCCGGCTCCTGGACGGCTATGGCATCGCCCTCCTCTGCTCCGGCGCGGGCCGCCGCGCCAGGGCCGTGAGCCTCAACTACACCTCCCTGATCGGCCACCGGCAGTGCGACAACCTCTCCCTGGAGCTGTACGCCAGCGGCGTCGACTGCCTCCCGGACCTCGGCTACCCCTTCACCTGGGACTACCGCTGGGAATGGGACGGAAACCTGATGGCCCACAACACCGTGACCGTGGACGAATCCCAGCCGTCCCACAGCAGCGTCGGCGGCGGGGCGCGCCTCCTGGCTGAAAAGGACGGCGTCCACGTGCTGACCGTCCAGCACGACCCCTACCCCCATCACGAACAGCACGCCCCGGGTCACCCCAAAGGCGTGGACCTCTACGAGCGCACCGTCGTCCTGGTGGACACCGCCCCCGACCGTTTCTACGTCGTGGACCTGTTCGCCGTGCGGGGCGGGACCCAGCACACCCTGAGCTGGCACGGCCCCCTGGAGCCCGTCGCGCCGCCGCCGCTCCGGTGGAAGGTCCAGAAGACCGGCTCCTACGCCGGCCCCGACGTCCCTCAATTTGCGGAGTGGACCGACCGGTGGGGCCGAAAGCGCAAGGACTTTCCGAGCTTTCTCACGGACATCCGGCGCACGACCCTTCGCCAGCCTGCGACCTGGACGTGGGACATGAAGCTCAATGAGAAGGATACCGTGCGCCTCCACCTCGTCCCCGTGGGTGGCCCGATGGAGGTCGCCCAGGGCCGGGGCCGGTCCCCCGCGCGGCCCGAATCCTGGGGCCTCGACTATATCCTGGCCCGTCGGGAACAGCCGAAAGGGCGCATCTCCCGCTTCCTGAGCCTCATCGAGGTCTACCAGAAGACCCCCACGATTCGTTCCGTCGAACTTGTCTCCAGTTCCCCCCTCGTCCTGCGCGTGGCGCGCCAGGGCGGCACGGATGAAATCCACCTCCGCGTCCCGGATGGCAGCAGCCGGGACACGACCTATCGTCCCCTCGGCGTCCGCGTGCAGACCCGTTCCGGCCGAAAGATCGTCCGGGACGTGCAGGTCGGGACCCTGTCGAAAGGGGAAGGCCCCGGCTACCTCACCGCGCAGATCGCGGCCCTGGACCACGAGACCCAGACCCTCTCCGTCCCTGATCAACCCGGTTTCTCAAAGGGATTTTCCGTCGGTCGCACGATCCGCATCTACAACGCCCATCGGACGGCCATGTTCCGCATCGCCGCCGCTAAGCGAAAGGACAACCTGCTCCACCTCACGCTCGACAGGACAGCCCTCATGGCCCAGGGCCCCGTCGTGGAGACAGGCGACGGAACCCTGACCCTGGAGGCCCACCTCACCTTCGCCAACGGCGTCCGGGAGCAGGACGGGTCTCTGCGCGATCACATGCTGGAATACAAGGGGGCATGGCTGGAGGGATGGATGGTGAGAGGGGCGGTCAAAGGCGAGCGGAGTCAGATCTTCCTGATGGAACCGGTGCCGGCGGAGACCCTGCAAAAGGCCTGCGGCGGAAAGGTCGTCTCCCTCTACCACTACGGCATCGGGGACAGCGTGGAGGTGGCGTGCGTGGCGTCGAAGAAGTAGGGATTGTAGACTTCCCCCTTTTTGCTACCGTGTGAGTGCCCGACTCGTTATATTTCCCCTATGCCCGACTTTACCGACCACATCCGCCAGGCAGTGGCGAACAATGATTACGTCCTCACCTACCACGCCAGAACACGAAAGAGTGAGCGCGGCATCGAGGAGCGAGAAATCATTGAAACCATCTTACACGGTGAAGTCATCGAGCGATATCCGCACGACCAACCCTGTCCGAAATGCCTGTTTATGTACCCGGTGCGGCCAGGAGAACCTCTCTATATCTCGTGCGCCTACGACCAGGCTGGCCAAGTCGCCGTCATCGTCACGGTGCACTGGTTCGACCCGGAATACTGGCTCGACTGGCGCACTCGGAGGCGATAAGTGAAAGGAGATAACATTTTGCCACGACTACAGACTTGCAGTTTCTGCGGCGGAGGTATCCGCCCAAAAACTCTGCCCTACCACGACGAACAGTGGCACGGTAACACCTACCGCTTTGAGAACGTGCCCGCGCTTGTGTGCGCGGTCTGTGGTGAGATTTACTTTGAAGCGGCAGTATCCCAGGCGATGGACAAGGTCTTAACGAGCAACCCGAAGCCAAAGGGTTTTGTCCAGGTGCCCATCGTGGAATTCCCGCTCGACGCCAAAACCAAAGTCGGCGCGTGAGGTGTGTAGACTTCTCTCCTTAACCTGAAAATTTAACGCTACGAACAGACTCCCATAAGGAAACGAAATTGCAGCGCCCTCTACTGACACCAGCGGAGGGCGTTTTTGCTTTTTGGTCCGAACCTTCACGCGCTACGGGGCTTTGAAGCTCACCGTCCCATCCCTACCAAGTAGATTTATGACGGGTCCTTCTTCAGTTACACCAAACAATGCTCGCGGTTTTTCAACTCCGTCATTGAACATGAGGGCTGACCCAACCTCGGCCACTGCCAGCTTCCCTCGCACCTTCCCGTTTGCATCGGATAGGACAAGAACTGATACCCCCTGCGCGTGGCGGGTCGTAAGACTACGTTCTAAAACCCTCACACCTCACCATAAAACACCCTCACTCTCCCCTATCCCAAGTGGTAAAGCCCTGAATCCCCCCTCCCTCCCCCAGCACTGGGGGAGGGAGGGGAAATGGGGGTGGAAGGGGGCTGTTACGTTTCACATTTCACGTCTGCCGTTTGACTACTTCCTCAGCGACCCCACCTTCTCCTCGCCGAGGTGTTCCTTCAGCCAGGTATAGAGGGGCACGTCCCCCTCGGACGGCGAGAAGTATCCGTTGCAGTTCAGCCCGGCCCCCAGGATCTGCTTCCGGATCGGGTCGCACTGCTCGAACAGCTCCTTCGGAATCTCCATGTCGTCCTTCGTGCGAATCCACCGGTACCCGTAGCCGTAGAACAGCACCTTCCGCGTCACATCCGACCCGTTCGGGCTGGCCGAGTGCCACAGCCGACGGCCGAAGAACACCGCCGTCCCCGGCTTCACGCAGACCGGCATCCCACCCGGCGGGTCAGAGGCGCCGTCCGCGGGTTTCTCCAGCGTGTCCTGCAGGTGACTGCCAGGGATCACGTAGAAGTTCCCCCGCCCCGGCTCCGACACGTCCGATAGGAAGAAGGCGATCTTGAGCGACAGCCGGGGCCGGGGATGGGACTCCATCTCCACGTTCACCCGCCCGCTGTCCTGGTGCCAGCCGAGCGTCTTCCTGACCCGGGGCGCATCCGGCGCGATGGGCGGCGTCACCCCGCAGTGGGCGTGGTAGAGGAAGATGTTCCAGCCCAGGATGTCCCACACCTTCGGGAACGTCTTCGGCCAGT
Organism: Candidatus Latescibacterota bacterium; assembly: GCA_009694805.1. Taxonomy (GTDB): domain Bacteria; phylum Latescibacterota; class UBA2968; order SICM01; family SICM01; genus SICM01. The sequence continues at coordinate 16,648 of SICM01000065.1, read as the reverse complement.
CGAGAAGGTCGAAGAACGCCGGGTCCTTCCCGATGAAGTTCGGGTAGAACATCGCCTCGTGGGACTTCATCCCCTCCGCCCGCCGCTCCGCGTAGAACCGGTCCAGGACCCCCGAAAGCCGCTCGATCATGGCCGGCGGCAGGGCGTCCTCCACGATCAGAAACCCCTCCTCGTTGAACTTCCGGCGCTCCTCTTCGGCCAAAAGGTTATCCAAACAGGTGGGATCCATGGCGGCCTCCTTTTCTCATGGCACGGCGATTCATCGCCCTGCTACATCGCCGCAATTTTCGGCCTGTTGGGCCGGTACGGCGGCTCCAGCACGGCCCGCTGTTCGGGCGTGAACTCTTGCAGGACCTCTGCCACCCCCGCCGGCAGATAGGTCTTCGCGTACGTGAGCGGTCCCGGCGAATACTTGTAGAGGATCGACCGCCGCTCGTGCGTCGCCCGCCACGGCAGCGTCCCGTGCGCGAGCGCCTCAGTGAAGATGACCGCGGACCCTGCCTTTGCCGGAACGTGCCTCACGCACCCCAGGTCTTTTTCCAGACGGGCCACGTCTCGGGGCGTGGGATAGTTGGACTTATGGCTGCCGGGGATACAGCAGAACCCCCCATCCCCCGGGTTGCAGTCCGCCAGCATCCACGACACCACGGTCAACCCGCAGCGCATCCGTCCGTTGTGGAACTGGTAGAAACTCGTCAGGTCGTCAATCGTCCCGCCCCCGTGCAGGACGTGCCCCTCGGCCCCGACCTCCATCACGATGCCGTACACGTGGTCCAGCCGAAACCCGTCCCGCAGGACCTCCACCAGGTAGGGCACGATCTTCGGATGCGCCAGCAGATCCCGGAACGGCTGGCACCAGGGCTTCGGCCAGGCCAGCATCCCCCCCAGGTCCCCCCGCCCCTGCTTCCCCTTCAGCACGCTCGACCCGCCCGACAGCAGCTGCTCCCCCGAGCGGATGTGAATGCGGTCGCGGCTGTGGTCGATGGCCTCGTTGCACGAGGCTAACTCCTCCGGCGTGAGGACATCCTCCACGACCAGGTAGCCGTTCAGGTCGAACAGATACTTCTCGTAGTCGTTCACGGCGACCTCCTGAGTTGTTCCAGCGGATGCTTCCGGTTCTGCATCGGGAAGGGTACCCGCCCCCCTGTGATCTGAGACTCGTAGGCCCCCAGGATCATCTCCAGCGCGGCCACGGCGTCGCGGGCGCTGGACAGGGGCGCCCGGTCCTTTTCGATGGCCTCGATCAGATCCCGGATCGCGAGCTGGTTGCCCGTCATCAGCGGCTGGCTCTCCACCTCCACGCGGGCCCACCCCTGCGACGCCTCGGCGGGCAGAAAGACCGGATGGGGGTACAGCATCAGCGTCTCGGCGCCCCCCCCGCGCAACGACAGGATGCCCTGGCTGCCCACGACCTCCATCCCGTAGCGCTGCCCGCCTCCCACCTGGTCCTTGCGGGAGTCGAAGAACCCGGCCACGCCGCTTTTGAACGCATAATAACTGTTCACGCAATCCCCGGCCACCGGCCCCACCGGCTCCGTCGCCGTCCGCACGTCCCCCGGCCCGATATCCCCCCCCCCGGCCGTCACGTGCGCGGACATCCACGCCACGTCGCCCGCGAAGAACCGCATCATGTTGAACAGGTGCGTGCCGAGCGTGATCATGTCCTCCCCACCCCCCCGCGCGTCCTGCTTGCCGTGCGCGTGAATCGCCTGCACCTCCCCGATCTTCCCCTCCCGCAGCATCCGCCGCACCGCGTGCATCTGCGGCAGATAGACCCCCTGGTGCGCCACGGCGATCTTTCGCCCGGCCCGCTCCGCCGCCGCCACGACCCGGTCCCCCTCCTCCAGCGTCGCAGTCATCGGCTTCTCGCAATACACGTGACACCCGGCCTCCAGACAGGCCAGCAGCAATTCCACGTGACAATCCGTCCATCGCGGACAGACGCTGACGAGGTCGGGGCGCTCCTTCTCCAGCATCTCCTGGTAGTCCGCATAGGCGCGGGGAGCGCCCGTCTGCTCACGGGCCTTCTCACGGCCTGCCGGGTCCGGGTCGGCCACGGCCACGAAATCCACCTGCTCGATCCCCCGGTACGCCAGATGGAGGTTGTGGCCGAAATTCCCCCCGCCGGTCCTCCCGATGGCCGCCGCCCTGTACATCTTTTTATTCATAAAACCCTCACTGTCTTTAGAACAGACCCAAAGCAGGCGCGCCGCCAGAAACCCCCACCACCAGAGTACAGAAGAAGCAACCCACATGCCGGGGGCACAAATTTCGGTGCATCCACAGAACGTCAAGGTTGCGGCGCGCCAAAGCCCCCCGCGGCGTCTGAGCGGGCGTGTTTCTTTGGCCCCACCTTTCTTGCACGAGCAAGAAAGGTGGGAATACCGATGGGGTGGCAAGGAGAGGGGTTTTTACAGCTTCTCAAGCGGCTTCACATTCCCAAACACCGGCGCAGCCCCCCGGGTCGACGACGCCCACCGCGCCGCGTTCGCAATCACCTTCAGCACCTCGCCCTGGTGGTAGATGGGATGCGTCTCGTGCCCCGGACGGAAGTAGAACACCTTCCCCCGTCCCCGGTGGTAACAGCACCCGCTCCGGAACACCTCGCCCCCCTGGAACCAGCTCACAAACACGAGTTCATCCGGCTGGGGGATGTCGAACGGCTCGCCGTACATCTCCGCGTGCGGGATCTCGAAGTACTCCCCCAGCCCCTCCGCGATCGGATGCGCACGGTCGATCACCCAGATCCGCTCCCGCTCCCCGGCCTCCCGCCACTTCAGGTTGCAGGTCGTCCCCATCAGCCGCTTGAAGATCTTGGAGAAATGCGCGGAGTGGAGACAGATCAGCCCCATCCCGTCCAGGACGCGGGCGTGGACCCTGTCCACGATGTCATCCCGCACCTCCTTGTTGGGCCCCGTGTCCCCACCAGGTCAGCACGTCCGTGGCGGCCAGGACCTCCTCCGTCAGACCGTGGTCCGTCTCGTCCAGCGTGGCCGTGCGCACGTTCAGATCCGGCTGCGTCCGCAGATACCGGGCGATGGCCCCGTGGATGCCCTCCGGGTAGATCTGAGCGACCTTTTCATTCTTCTTCTCGTGTCGGAACTCGTTCCACACCGTGACGCGGATCGAATCGCTCATCTCAGTCTCCTTTCTCATCACCTCATCCCCGCGCGGGATCACACGCCCCACTTCGCCCGGACGGCCTCCATCGGGACCGTCTCCCCTTTGGTCCAGGCATAGTGGGCAATGGGGTCCTCCCCCATCCACCGCTCATCCACCGGCTCACTGGCCAGCTGGTAGCGCGTGTCCGTGCTCAGCCGGAAGCGGTTCGAGACATTGTTGACCGACCCGTGCATCGTGAACATCCCGAAGATCAGCACGTCCCCTGCCTTGAAGGTGCTCGTCTGCCACTGCCCGCCGTGCCGGTCCATCACCTCCACCGGGTCGTTGGAAAAGGACCCCGTCACGTGATCCCGATCCACGTCCATCCTGCCGTAGGTCTCCCGGACCCGCTCGAAGCGGTGCGACCCCACCAGCAGCACCAGAGGCCCCATGTCCAGCGGCACATCCCCCAGCGGCGTCCAGGTCGTGTACACGTTCTGTGTCCCCCGGCCCATGTACACGATATCATAGTGCGCCCCCGAGTTGCTCCCCGGCCCGATGGCCCGCAGCCACTTGTAGTCGTAGGTGAGCACCGGCCCGCCCAGGAAGTGCTCGAAGAACCCCATGATCTGCGGGGACTCCACCAGGGCTAGGAAATCCGGCTTCCGCGTGATCTCCTTGCGCCCGCCTAAAAACTGCCCCCGCGCCCCCTCCTTCGCGACCCCCTCCATCAAAGGGCTGGCCCGGTCCAGTTGCTCGTTGGCGTCCAGATTCTCCAGCACCACGCGCCGCGCCGCCTGCACCCGCTCCACCTCCTGGGCACCCCGGATCAGCAGGTACCCATCCTCCTCCATCCGGGCGTGCAACGCCGCCGGGTCCTTCAGCAGGTCGTTGGACTCGCGCAGCCAGCCGAGGTACTTCCCGCCCAATTCCAGTTCCCGCTGGCCCATTTTCACAATCATGGTCCGCTCCTCTCCGCTTCTCCGTTTCTCCGCTTCTCTTTTACCTCTACGGCTTATGCGTCGTATCAATCACCGGCTCATCGCTGTCCAGAAAACGCTCGATGGTGTTGTGCGTGGCCGGCTTCGTCCGGAAGTCCGCGATCCACGGCTCCCGGAAATAGGCCTGTTTCTCCCGGGGGAGCGCGGCCAGGACCTCCGGCGGGGTCGACAGCCGATGCCAGTGCGTGGCCAGGTGCGAGTAGGCGTTCAGCACCGCCACACGCGGCTCCTCCTTCTGCCAGACCGGCCCCGCGTGGCAGAGATTCTCCGTGAAGAACACTGCGCTGCCGGCCGGACAGTCGTAGCTCACCAGGAACTCGCTCCGCTGTCCCGGCTCTATGGAGAGGTGGTCCGTGTGCATCGGGAAGTTCGCCTTGTGGCTCCCCACCAGGAAGTGCGTGCCCCCGTCCCCCTTGCGCACCTCCGTCAACTCGAACACCACCCGCACCATCCCGGCGTGGATGCGCCCGTTCAGGCAGCGGTAGCCGAAGATCGGGTCCGCCTGCTGCGGCCCACCCCCGTGCAGCGGCCCGTGCATCTCCCCCTTCTTCCGCCAGACGCAGTAGCTCCCCTCCAGCCGGACGTCCTTCCCGATGATCTCGTGGAGGACCTCGATCACCTTCGGATGATCGATCAGGACACTGGCCGCGCCTCCCGGCATGGCCCGGTGCTCCGGCGGCAGCGAGTCAGGATCGTGCTTGATCCGGTAGACCTGGTCCCGGACCGAGGCGATCTCCTCCGGCGTCAGGATCGCCGGACGCACCAGGAAGCCGGTCAGGTCAAAACGAAATTTCTCCTCGTCGGTCATGGGCATGGGTCTTCTCCTCTATACATTTATGAAAAATCTATGAGCCAGAAAACACAAAAGCCTTGAGGCGCGCCGTCAAAATCCCTACCTCTACATCTGAAGCAGCCCCCTTCTCTCGGAGGGTTACTGCACTCCGACCTGCTACGGGGAATGGGATTACGGCGCGCCCAAGCCCTCCGGCGCCTGAGGAGCGTGCTTCTTTTGCTCACTTTTCTTGCACGAGCAAGAAAAGTGGGAATGCCTTTTCATCATCATATTTCAAACGCCCGCAGCACCCCGTCGCTCGTCCCCACGAGCATCACCGGCCCCTCCTTCGCCCTCAGTCGCCCGCACCAGATCCCGGTCACCCGCCCCCCGCCGGGGATGCGCCCCACCTTCTCCCCCCGCCCGTCGATCCTCCAGACGCTCCCGTCCTCGCACCCGGCCAGGACCGCCATCTCCCCGTCTCCATTCCCGTCAAAGACCTTCAGGACACCCACCGGCGCGCCCAGGTTGCAGGTCCACGCCTCCTCCCCGTCCGCGTAGAACGCGCTGACCGAAAAACTCCGGGACCCCGCGACCACCACCCGATGCCCCTCGAACGTCCCGGCGCCCACGCCCGTGACCACGTCCCCCAGGTTGTGCCCCCACTTGTAGGTCGCCTCTCCCGCGTCGAACACGCGCAGGTTCTCCCCCCGGTTCGTCCCGCAGATCACCTCTGGCCTCCCGTCCCCGTCCACGTCGTCCACCATCACCGCTGTCAACTGCGATGTCCACCCCTGGTTGGGGTACCGCTTCCGGACCTGACCATCCCCACCGATGGCGAAACACGCGCTGTTGGACGACTTGATCGCCATTCCCCCCACGATCTCCCGGAGGCCGTCCCCGTCCACGTCCGCCGTCGTCATCGTCACGAACACCCCGTGGTCCGTCCGACAGTTCCACTTCTCCTTCCCGCGCGGGTCGAGCGCGTGCAGCCGCATGTTGGCCACCCCGGCGATCACCTCCTGCACGCCGTCCCCGTCCACGTCGTCCACGAGGATCTGCTTCACCTTCGACGCGCCCAGCGTCCACCACGGCCAGTACTGGAGCCCGAACGGAGGTTCGTAGCGCCACCGCACGGGACCGTCCGCGCTCAGGAGATAGACCCCGCCGTCGTCCGACCCGGCCACGATCTCCCCCTTCCCGTCCCCGTCCACGTCCGCAATCGCGATGCTGTTGATCGGCCCCCCCACCTTGCGCGACCAGCGCAGCTTCCCATCCGCGTTCATCAGGCAGACCCGCCCGTCGATCGCCCCGACCACGATCTCGGCAGGGCCATCCCCGTCCACGTCCCCCACCCCGAAAGACGGAAACTCGTCCCCATACCGAAACTGCCAGACCTCTCTGCCGGCCAGCGCCGGGCCCCCAGGCGCGTGGACCTCGTGATGCGGCGGATGAGGGGCCGTCTCAACGGCCTCCCGGAGCCGCGCGAGCAGGGCGTCGTCCTCCGGAACCGGCGTCCCCGCGACCTCGTGCCGCCCCGCCGGGACCCGGAAGGTCACCGTCGCCTTCCCCTCCCGGCGGTAGAGCTTCCCCTTCGGGACCGGCGCCCCGTCCACCCGCATCTCCCCCTCATTCCCCACGAGCAGCTTGACCTCCGTCCGCCGGTCCGCGATCAAAACGCCCCGCCCCGTCACGAAATCATATTCCACGCTCACCGGCCGGTCGCTCGAAAACAGCGTGCGCCCCGCGCTCACCTCCGTTCCCCGCGCCAGCGCGAACCCCCTCCCGGTCACGCGGAACAGCTGTGCCTCGACCTTCAGGGGGCCCTGCCGGAACGGGCTCCCCTGATAGACCCCGGCCAGGGCCGCGCCCCCCGGACCGGCGGCCTGCACGCCCCCCGGCCCCACCTGCCGGAGGTCCATCTGCGGCTGCCCCGGTGTCGCGTGCAGCGCGTTCAGGAACGTGTACCGCCCCCCCTCCTTCATTTCCTGTACCACGCTCTGATGCAGGGCATAGGCGGTCAGATCCTCCCGGCCGTAGCGCCGCTGCCGCCGGGCGTGCTCCTCCGGGTCCCAGTCGGACCAGCTCCCGATGTTCACGGCCTCCGTCCAGAGCCGCGCCCCGTCCGCGTTCAGGACCGAGCAGGCGTGCTCCCCCTGCGTGGCCGTGAACCGCCCCTCCGACAGGGCCGGGTCCCCCACCAGCTTCCACCGGCACTCCAGCGTGTACTCCCCCCCCTCCTTCGCCTCCACCTCGTCCAGAACCAGGAAGCAGCCCCCCTTCTCCCAGATGAGGTTCCGCGTCCAGTCCACGCCATTGTAGTCCTTCAGGTACGTCCGCGTGAACCCGATGCGGTCCAGGTCCGCCGCCAGGTCCATCCCCGCGAACGTCGGCGGCGTGGCCCCGTACCCGTCCCGGATCACCGTGACCACGTTGTGGTCCCGGAAGTTCGGCCAGTGGAGCGAGTCCTCCGTCACCAGGAAGGTCTTCCCGTACTGCGAGAACTCCACGATGGAGTTCATGTCCTCGAACGAGTGCGACCCGCCCCCCACGCCGTCGAACAGCATGTACTGGTCCTCCGGCTCGAACCCCGTCCGGAACGACATCTTGTCGAAGGTCTTCCCGTAAGGCACGTTCGGTAGCAGGACGAACATCCCCCGCGCCCCGTCCGGGTTCGTCTCGGGCATCCGGTAGTAGAGGTCGTCCAGCCGGGCCACTTTGATCCCGACCATGTCCGTGGGCGTGACCGGGTCCACATCGTCGAACAGCCGCCCCAGCTCATCAGACATGTGCCGCCCCAGCCGGAACCCGCATTCCCCCATCGCCTCCAGCCGACGCTTCACCATGAAGGCGTAGCGCCCGTCCCGGTAGTAGTGGGCCGCCTTCTGGAACAGGCTCGTCGGGTAGCCCCAGCCCGTCTGGCAGTCCCCCAGCACCGGCATGTACCCCCGGTTGTCGCACGAGATGATCCCCCGGTCCGCCGCCTCCCGCGCCATCCCGCTCTCAAAGAACTTGCTCCCCCCGTTCGCCAGAGCGTACGTGGCGATGTTCTCCAGCGTGCAGGCCCACCCGTGGAAGTTGCAATCGCAGACCGGCTTCGAATGCTTATCGTAGTCCCGGAACAGCGTCGCCACGTCCTTGAGCCACGGCTTGGCCTCCGGAAGGCGATAGTACTTGTCGAAATAGGTCCCCCCGAAGAACAGGGCCATGGCCAGCAGGGTCTGGTGGTTCTGCTTGGGGGCCTTTATCGGAAGGTGATGCTGGAACCCCGGGTTGGCGTGCCCCTCTGGAGACCGAAGTACCCGCAGGAGATAGTTCGTGATCCTCAGCCGATCCTCGTCGCTGAAGACCGGACTCTCCTCCAGCACATCCCACAGGATCGTCTTCTGGCAGAAGGTCAGGTGTACCTGCCGCTCCGGGATGCGCTCCGGCGCATCCCGCTCCATGGCCAGCATCCCCTCCCGGAACCGTGCCGCGAACCGGTCATCCCCCGTCGCCACGTAATGCAGCCCGGCCCGGGCGATCCCCTCCCCCTCCAGCCCGTACCCCCATTCCTCCTCCGGCGGGCTTGCAGCCCACCCCTCCAGAATCTCCCGCTCCCTCTGCCGATCCGCCCCCATCTCCACCAGGAAGGTCTGCCCCACCGTCAGCGCATCCCCGGACTGTAAAAGCCCCCCGAGCCGCTCCGCCCCCTTTCCGGCCCCTGCCCCGTCGCTCGCCCCCACGATGAGGACGTTCTTCCCCAGTCCCCACGGGTCGTGGACCGTCTGAAGGACGTAGCCCCCCCGGCCCGGATGCGTCCGGTCCACCAGCGTGTACCACTGCCGGTAGAGCGACCGGATGACCGCGTTGTTCGACAGGTTGCCGAGGGCCAGGGTATGCCACGCCTGTGGCCCGTCCCCCACCTCCGCGTCCCGCTTGATCGCCAACTCAACCCCGCCGGCCTCCCGGACCCGCGCCTGGATAGCCTGCGCAGCCTCCAGATAGGCCTCGCCCTCCGGGACCACGATCTGCGCCTCCCCCTGCCCATCGCGCGCGAGCGTGGTGATCAGATGCATGTCTTTGAGCTGGGTGATCTCCTGTGCGTCCATACCCCCTCCAGGTCAAAGTGTCAAGTGTCAAGTGCCAAGTGTAAGGTTTTACGTGGCACGTGACACTTGGTACGTGACACTTAGAATCCCGCCTCCTGCGCCACGCGCATCCAGTGCAGGATGTCCTGCATTTCCCAGTAGCGGCTCAGCCCGAAGGCGCTCCCCTTGTTTCGCTCCGCCAGGATGCTCCCCTGCATCACCTGCATCCCCTTCTTCAGGAACGCCCCGTCCCCGGTCAGTTCATACCCCCAGAACAGCGGCAGGATGTCCTGCATCGAATACCCGGCCAGATAGACGCTCTGGAGAGGGTCGGCCCCCATGATCATGCCCGGCTCCGTGGGCGACATCCAGCTATAGGCCATATTATAGGCGATGTGCGCCAGGGCCCGGCCCACGCGCTCGTCCCCCGTGGCCCGCCAGTAGCGCATCAGCCCCGCCGCCAGGATCGCGTTCATGGTCGGGACCCCGCCCCGGTACTGCCACGTGGCCGTAGACTCGCTGAAGAACTTCCGCCTCGGCCTCAGGGCGCTCAGCGCGGACTCCGCCAGTTGCCGGCCCGCCTGTAAGTGCTTCGGGTCGTAGGTGTTCTCGTACGCGATCATCGAACTCCGCAGCGGCCACCCCACGGCCCGGCCAGACCGGGCCCCCACCCCCGTGTTCGTCGCATACAGCCAGTCCCCGATCCCCACCGCAGCCTCCCGCGCGTCCGGGTCCCCCGTCAGATAGTGCAGGAGGAACAGCCCGGCCAGCGGCGCGTTCAGGGAGTACGGCGCGTGGCCCGTGTGGTAGGGCGAAATGCCGTAGCTCGCCCCCACCCAGGCCGGGTCCGCGTGATGGTGACAGATGTCGATGTCCATGAAGTGGCCCTGATACGCCTCCGCGTAGTCGAACCACGCCCGCTGGCCCGCCAGCATCGCCAGGATGTAGGCCCCGTAGTCCACCTCCTGGTACATGTTGCTCCACGTGCCCCGGTAGGCGTTGTAGATCGAGTCCGAGTAGGAGTCCGGCCAGTTCCGCAGGCCGTTGGGCACGGTACACGCCAGGCTCACCCGGCCCCTCTCCATCATCATCTGATGGAACTTGGGGAACCGCTCCGGCGTCAGGGCCGCGCCCCACCCGAAGGCCTGCTGCTCCGCGTACCAGTCGGGCGACATCAGGACCGGCGGCGTCTCGAAGGTTTTGAACGCGGCCTGGACCTTCGGGGACTCCCCCTTGTGAAAATAGAGCAGGAGTTCGTGCCGCTTGGCCTCCCCACGGGTCATCACGTACTGTTCGTACTCCACCGTCCGGGTGAACAGATCGAACACCATCTGCCCCCCCTGGCCCGCCCACATCCGCTTGGGATACTGCTGTGCAAAGTAACGGACCTGCCCGGAGACCCCGCGCCCCCCCCCCTGCAGCGTGACCGGCCCCTGCCAGTGCGCCCCGCTCGTGCGCCGGGCGTCGCTCCCCTCGAACACCTCGTAGGCGTCGCATTTATACTGCCTCACCAGAAGCCGCCCGGTCTCGGCCTCCCGGGTCTTCAACCGCTGGTCGCCCAGGATCGCCTCCGCATCCGTCAGAGGCGTCTTCAGCCGCACCAGGAACTCCTCCACGAGCTGCGCCGGCGCGTCCGTGTCATTGAAGACCCGGAACAGCGTCCTCAGGTAGGGCCTGCCCCGATACGCGTGGATACGGCAGGTGAACCGCCCGAACTTCTTGTCGCCATCCGCCAGATATCCCGAACAGAGCACGGTCGCCCGCTCAGGCCCGTCCGCTTCCAGGACCACCTTTTCACTCACCGCCACAAACCGGGTGGAGACCCACCCGTCCCTCGCCACGACCTCCCCCACCAGCTCCTGCCCCAGCGCCTCCTGCTCCCCGGCCAGCGTGATCCCCTCTGCCAGCCGCGCCCCCGGCTTCACCTCGAAGCGGAGCGCCCCGGTGTCCACCGAGACCCCCCCTCCGGTCTGCTTCACCCGCAGCCCGTTTTGAGCGGATGCGGGAGATACCTCCGTACCGTAGGTCACCGTGTAAGTCTGGCCGGCGCTCTTGCCGTCCACCTGAAAGTCCATCAGCAGCCAGTGGACGCTGCCGTCGGGCCACTTGTGCAACACCCGGGTCTGGACGGGCGTCGATCTCCCATCTGGCCCGGCCAGCGCCACCCGCTTCTCGTCCAGCAGCCTCCCCTGCCCGAACGGAATCCCCCAGGTGACGGGGTACCCGTCCTCCGGCAACCCCTCCGGGCAGTCCAGCAGGAAGCCTCCGCTGGCCTTCTGGACCGGCCCGGAGGCCGCCGGGCGCACCGGATGGAGCGCCACCTCTTTGCGTGCGGGGTTCTGGTCCCACGGGACCGCCACGCCCGCGCTCAGGGCCACGTCCCCCCAGAAGACCCGCGTGTAAAACTTCTTCTCCGCGTCCGGGTCCCCCAGGCCGTCCCAGCTCCAGATCCCCAGATGGAATTCGTCCCCTGGCGACTTGGTCCCTGAACCGACCTGATCCAGCACCCGCAGGGTCAGCGTGAACGTCTGGCCCGGCTTGGCCCACTTGCTGATGTCCAGACTGAAATAGTCGAACTCCTCCGCGTCCCCCACGTCCTGCTCCCAGGCCACCTGGTCGTCAATCAACACCTGCTTGAACCGGTGGCCCACGAAGTTGTGGTACGAGGCATAGGTGTGCGTCCACTTCGACTTGACCTGGTCCCACCCCTCGGACACGTACGTGTCGTTGGCGTAGAGGTTCAAAAAGATCGGCCCCTGCCATTTCGCCGGGACCGTGACCTTCGCGCTCAGGGAGGCGAAGTCCCCGTCCTGCGAGATGTCCCAGGGGTGATAGACCTGCCGGAGCGCCCGGGGGTCCTCGACGAGCAGATATTTGCCCTGAGACGTGAAGGTCCACGTCACCTGATCAAAGCCCAGACTCAAGACATTCTTGGGAGAATCCACTGCCCCTCCTTTCTGCGCGAAGCAGAGTGTCAGCAGGAAAACGAAAAAGAACGACACCTTCACAGGATCACCTCTGGAATTTATCCCGCACGATATTCAACATCTCCCGCTTCCCCAGATTCACCCCGCTGGCGATCACCCCCTGGTGCCCGCTCTCCGCCACGGCGTCGCACACCCGCTCCAGATCCTCCGGCGTCAGGTTCAGGACCAGCGGCGGGTAGGAGCCGACCTTCCCTGTCTTCTGGAGGCCCATCTTGCGGACCTCGTGCGTCACGACCTCCGCCACGGAGAATCCGTTCTTTTCGAGACCCGAGACCGTGCGCGGGAGTTTCAGGACATCATACCCGAACAACCGGTAGAGCAGCGCCAGCGCGTCGGACTCCGGAAGCCCCTTCGACCATCCGCAAAGCAGCCGCGCCCACGCCGCGAAGAGCTGCGGCCCCACGCCCCCCCACCCCACGCCCCCCCCGAACCCCCCGCTGATGAACGTGGCGACCTGCTCCCAGTCCGCGTAGCAGTGGCCGCCCAGCAGCGCGAACGTCGGCGGAAAGCAGTCCGTCCCGAAGTCGATCTTCCGGCCCGTGCCATCCGCCGCCTCCCGAAACTGTCGCATCCGCGCCGTCAGCAGGTCGCACCGGAACTTGAACCACGACAGGATCTGATAGTCGTGCTCCAGCGCCGTCAACACGTCGAAGAACCCTATCCCTACACCCAGCGCCTTGTGAACCCGGTCCGCATCGAGCGTCTGAAGCCTTTGCCGCAGCCGGAGCAGCCCCCGCTTCATCGCCTGAAAGTCATAGCCCATCCGGCCCGCCTCGGCCTCGCAGTCCGCGCACGCGCACCCGAACAGGATGTGGAACGCCGCCGGCGGGGCGTACCGGGCGTGGTCCATGTGCAGCCCGTCCATCGGGTAGCGCTTCACGATGTCCGCGATGCACGCCGCGATCCAGTCGTTCAGCCGCCGCTTGCTCGGGCAGAACGGCACGCCCCACGTCGTGTCCCCGGCGCTGATCAACTTGCCGTCGATGTCCCGCATCTCCAGGTCCGGGAACACAGACCCCCCATAGCTCCAGACCCCGATGTGCCCCCAGACGTCGATCTCCAGCCGGTGGGCCTCATCCAGTACCTTCAAAAACGCTGAATCATCCCACCCGCTCACCACCCCCGGCAGGACCGCGAACGCCTCCGGCGAGAGCTTGTGCATCTGCCGGTGCGCGGCCAGCGTGGGCTGCGCCCGCCAGCCCTCCACCGGGCTGATCGCCGGGACCTCCGGCGACACGGTGAACCCCGACGTATGGCAGAGGTGGCTCTCCGGGATGATCGTGTTCAGCCCCATCTCCTCCCGGACGCGCCGGAGGACATCGGGCTTCCCCATCTCATCGATGCTGCCGAACCAGCCGATGCGAGGTTTCATGAAAGGCCCTTTTCTGTCAACTTTTTATTCTCCAGCGACCTGTAGAACACGGGCGTACAGTTGCTGGCTCACCCAAAATCCAGCCTTTACGATCAGATCATCCAATATGGGTTTGACCGCCGAAATATACCCTTTATCCTTTGCTTCAAGGAGCACCCCCAGAAGCCCGATGAACCGCAACTCTAGCCGGGAGGCTATCATCCGTCCCCGGCGTTCATCCAGTAGCAAAAGATTGGCTTTTTGTTCGACCGCAAGTGCTATCGCCTCGGCCTCTCCTTCGTCTACATCTGTGCAGATCGCTGTCACCAAATCGTGGTCCGTTACTTGCCTGACTTCCATCCATTCGAGCGTCCGAACTTCCAGATCACCAGGCTGTCCAGCGCCAGCAACTGTTATCTCACGATAGACAGCTTGAGGAATGAGCACCTTCTCATAGAGCTTTTGCAATAAATCTAACTGCCCGATGGCAGCCAGGTTGACAATCGGTGATGTATTGCTGATCACGATCACAATCGCTTTAGCTCCTGTAAGGTTTTCAAGTCTTCCTCAAACTCAGCTACATCATAGTGGACAGGAATTTGGCGACTTGCTAAAAGATGCTGGAACTGTAATTGACTTATCCCTGATAGCTGGCTGGCCTGTCCAAGCGTTAGTTTTTCTTTTTGAAAGAGCAGGACGGCGATCTCTTGCCTCAACTCGGTCTCGGACATGCCAGTTGTATGTAAGATATCATCCGAGATGATCAAACTCATTTCAACCTCCTTTGTTGCTGTTTATGCTGCGGCCAGCAAAATCGGCCGGCCTCTCGTGATCACCACCGTATGTTCATAGTGTGCCGAAAGACTCCCATCCACGGTCTTGATCGTCCATCCATCCGAATCCTCAAAATACTGATCCGACCCTGAAGAGATGATCGGTTCTATCGTGATGACGAGACCCTCCGTGAGCCGTTGCCTGGACCCCGGATCGCAGGTGTTGGGCACATCCGGGGCTTCGTGGATGTCCCTTCCAACCCCGTGACCGCTCAGACCGGGGATCACGGCAAACCCCTGCCGCCTGACCTCGGACTCCACGGCCCGCCCGATGGCGTTGATGAGACGGCCTGCCCGCGCATTCTGGATGGCTTTTTGAAAAGCGGATTCAGCGCAGTTGCGCAGTCTCCGTTTTAGGGAGGATGCAGGCGGTAGCGCGACCGTGATGGCGGCGTCTGCGATATAGCCGTTCAATTCCGCTGTGACGTCGATCTTCACCAGATCGCCCGCCTGGATCACGCGTTCTCCGGGAATGCCGTGGATGGCCTCGTCGTTCAGGCTGATCAGCGTGGTCCCCGGAAAACCATAGACGAGTTGCGGCGCAGACCGGGCGCCATACCGCGCAAACATCTTCGCGCCGACCGCATCGAGTTCCGCCGTCGTCATCCCGGGGCACAGGCGCTGTTTCATCTCGCGGAGCGTGAGGCTGACGACCTTTCCTGCTCGCGACAGACCCGTGAAGTCTTTTTCGGATTCAATCGACATAACGGTTCATTCCACATTTTCGCAGTAATAGCTCGTCTCCCCCCCCGGCTTCCGGGTCGCTTCTCCTTTGACTTTCACCCGGTTGAGTCCCGACCAGCCCGAGGTCTCGCTCCCCTCCAGTTTCAGGTCCGGCGGGAACTCACAGAAAAGCTCTTTGACGTGGCCCGATTCGCCTTGCAGGTAGATGACGATATGGGTCTTGGAATTGGCGTTCTTTTGGGAAGTGTGAGATTTAATGGATTGGACCGTATATATTTTTTCAGATGTCGGCCTTGCCACAAACCAGTAATAGGAAGCGAAACCGCCGACCAGGATCCCAAGAATAAATCTTCGCATAACCTTTCACATTCCTTTGCGCATGGGGCAGGGGCGAGGCGCGCCTCGCCCCTGCGGTCAAAATACCTCTACAACGCCTTCCCCAGCAGGGCACTCGCCACCTTCCGCACCGCGCGGGCCGAGGCGCGCGCCTCCCCCACCGTGTTATGCTGGGTGATCGTGATCGCCCCCAGTCGCTCCCCGGCGGTCATCGCATTCGGCGCCACATCCAGCGGATAGGACCCCTTCTTGAGACGCCCCGGACAGTAGGTCCGGAAGACCTTCGGGTTCTTGTGCAACTGCCGGAACACCTCCCACGCGGGCACGTAGCGCTGAGGGCCCGCGCTTGCCGGGATCCCCTCCTTGCGCACCATCTCACAGAACTCCCCCGCCGTCACGCCCAGGACCTCCTTGTCCACCACGAACAGGGACCACCAGAAGCTCGGCATGGCCCCCTTGGGCAGGGGATGAGGCTGGATGCCCGGAATGCCTTTGAGCTCCTCGTAGAACGTCACCCCGAACGCCTGCCGCTGCACCGTCCACGTCGGCAGCCGCTCCAGTTGCACCAGGGCCAGGGCCGCGTTCACGTCGCTCATGCGGACGTTCAGCGCGGGGAAGGCCGGCGTGGGCGGCGCGCCGGGGAACCGGGGATAGCACTTGTCCGAGAACAGATCCGCCATCTCGGCCATCTCCCGGTCGTTCGTCAGCACGAACCCCCCCTCCCCGGATTTCATGTGCTTGCTTTCGTTCGTGCTCCACGCCCCGATGTGGCCGAACGTCCCCAGGTACTTCCCGTTCAGCGAGGCCAGGTGAGACTGCGCGCAGTCCTCCACCACCATCACCTTGTGCTTGCGGGCCAGCTTCATGATCCCGGCCATGTCCACCGCGTAGCCCCCGTTGTGTACGGGCATGATCGCCCGGGTGTGGGGCGTGATCTTCTCCGCCACGGACCGGACGTCCATCAGCAGCCCGTTCGGCTGCACGTCCGCGAACACCGGGATCGCGTTCAACTGGAAGATTCCCATGATGCTCCCGTAGTCCGTCAGCGGGCTCACGATCAC
Source organism: Candidatus Latescibacterota bacterium (assembly GCA_009694805.1). GTDB lineage: Bacteria > Latescibacterota > UBA2968 > SICM01 > SICM01 > SICM01. The sequence goes on along the minus strand of SICM01000065.1, from coordinate 451 downwards.
CTCGTCCCCGGCCCCCACCCCGGCGGCGAACAGGGCCACGTGGATGGCCGTGCTCCCGGAACTGGTCGGGATCGCGTACTTCATCCCGTACAGTTTCTGCAGCGCGTCCCGGTAGGCCATCACCGCCTTGCCGCGCGCCAGTGGCAGCGCCGGCCCGGACAGCAGGTCCTTCAACGCGGCGATCTCCGCGGAGAAATGAAACGGCCCCGTGCGCCACGACTCCGCATGCACGGGCTTCCCCCCGTTGATCGCCAGATCCGACTTCTTCCATGCCTTTGCCAAAGGAGAACTCCTTTCCTCAAAAAAGTAAAGAACCCCGCAGCAGAGCTGCGGGGCATTAAAACCCAAAACCCCTAAAACGGCAGCTCTAACTGCATATTACTGCTCTGGTGCTGATGATAGGTAATGTACTTGCGGATCAAATCGGTAGTCACTTCATCCCCTACCCACC
>SICM01000064.1 GCA_009694805.1 Candidatus Latescibacterota bacterium | reverse complement strand
CTCTATTTGAATCTTGCTCCCAGCCGTCTCCAGGAAGGACGCGGGCCTCTTTTCCTGCCTCCTGGCTGGGACACAATACCAGATGAAATTTTGAATTTCGATCTTTCAATATTTTCAATATCTTACACCTAAACCGATCACGAATGGATGCCCGTGCTCAACGGCATCGACGTGCTCAAAATCCTTCGCAAGGAACCCGCCACCGCCGGCGCCCCCGTCGTGGTGCTGACCTCCCTCACCGACAGCGCCACGGTCGTCGAAGCCATCGAGGCCGGGGCCAACGACTATATCATCAAGCCCTACACCTCCAACACCATCGTGGATCGGGTGCAAAAATACCTGGAGACGCCCGTTATCCTCCGCACCTGATCGATCATCCGCCACAAACCCCCTCCTCATCTCCTCTCAAGGGTCTCTTTTCACAATCCCAAATTGAACTTGACTTTGACCTGTCCGTTAGCGATCATAGGGCATCCGTACAAACGATTTTCATGCGTCGCGAATCGGAGGTCCTATGGACGAACGCCCGATCCTGATGGGTCCCGGCCCCGCGCAGTTGCCCTGGCGCGTGGTCCGGGCGATGATGCAGCCGGGAGAATCCCACCTCGACCCGGCGTTCAACGAGGGGGTCCTGGACCGGACACTCCTCCGGCTGCGGGAGATCTTTAGGACCCGGAACGAGATCTTCACCGTGCCGGGCTCCGGCCGCGTGGCCCTGGAGGCCTCGGTGACGAGCGTCGTGGAGCCGGGCGACCCGGTCCTCTGCGTCGTGGCCGGGGTGTTCGGCGGGTGGATCCGGGAGATGGCCGAGCGCGTGGGCGGGGCCGTGACCCCTTTCGAGGTCGGGCTGGGACAGCCCCTCGACCTGGAGCGCCTGGAGAAGACCGTCCGGGAGCGCCGTTTCAAAGTCCTGACGATGGTCCACAACGAGACCTCCACCGGCGCGACCTACCCCGTCGAGGCCGTGGGCCGGATCGCGAGGGATCATAACCTTTTGTTCCTGGTGGACACGGTCTCCTCCATCTCCGGCATCGACGTGCAGAGCGACGCCTGGGGGATCGACATGAACATGACCGCCCCGGAGAAGGCCTTCGGGGCCCCCATCGGCCTGGCCCTCGTCTCCGTCAGCCCACGGGCCTGGGAGGCCATGGAGGCCCGAAAGCGCCCCGCCACCAGCTTCTCCTACGACCTGCTCCGCTGGAAGCAGATGTGGCTCCCGAAGGAGCGGGGGGGAGGGGCCGATGGGGGACGTCGGACTCCGATCGTGGTCCCCATCCACCTCGTCTACGCCCTGCGGGAGACCGTGGACATGGTCGAGGAGGAAGGACTGGAGAGGCGGCTCACCCGGCACCGCCGGGCTGGCCGGGCCTTCCGGGCCGCGATCAAAGCCATCGGACTCTCCACGCTTCCGCCCGAAGACCTGGCGTCTGACACCGTCTCCTGCCTCCGGCTCCCGGAGGGGATCTCCGCGAAGGCCGTGGCTGCGCACGTGCGGGCGCATCACAACATCGTCATCGGAACGGGCATGGGGCCGCTGGTGGACCGGACGCTCCGCGTGGGGCACATGGGGATCACGGCCTCCGCGCAGTACGTCCTGCCCACGGTGATCGCCCTGGAATCGGCCCTGGCCGCGAACGGACACAGGTTCACAAGGGGAGAAGGGTTGAGAGCGGCGCAGGAGGTGTTTGAGGAAGGAAAATAAAAAATGCAAAATGCAAAGTGAAAGGCTAGTTCTTCTCATTTTACATTTTACATTTTGCACTTTCCACTTTGCATTTTCTTGATGTGTTCACGGGAGGTGTGCCATGAATGTCCAGATTGCCTGTTTCACGTTGCCCTGGTCGGAGTTCAGCTTTGAGGATGCCCTGGATGGGATCGCGAAGGCGGGCTACAAGTACGTGGCGTTCGGGTTGACCCATAAGGGCGCAGAGGTCCCGGCCATCGACGGCGGCGCCGACGCCGCGCGGGAGGCCGAGAAGAAGATCGCGGACCACGGTCTGAAGACCGTGATGATGTTCGGCCGGTGGAACGGCGAGAACGGCGTGGAGACCATGAAGCGGCGGATCGACCAGGCGAAGGAGATCGGATGTCCCCTGATCGTCACCGCCGGGACCAACGGCTACAAGGACGGCCTCAAGACGCCCAGGACCCCGGAGGAGATGGCCCCGGACGAGGCCGTGTTCTACGAGCGCATGGCGCAGATCGCCCCGTATGCGCAGACGGCCGGGGTCACAATCACCCTCAAGCCCCACACCGGCAACACCGGCACCGCAAAGGTCCTGAGAAAGACCCTCGACCGGATCGACTCCCCGGCCTTCCAGGCCTGTTACGACGCCGGGAACGTCCGTTTTTACGAGGGGATCAGCCCGGAGGAGGACCTCCCCCACATCGTGGACCGGACCGTGGCCCTCTGCATCAAGGACCACCGGGGGGAGCGCACCCACGCCGACTTCCCCACGCCCGGCGACGGCGACGTGGACCACGCCCGGCTGTTCAAAACGCTCAGGGATGCGAATTTCAGTGGCCCCCTCGTCGTGGAGCGGTTCGACGGGACCACGCCCAAGAAAGAGATCTCCCTGGAGACGACCAACCGGGAGGCAAAACGGGCCTTCGATTTCCTGACCCGGCTCGTGGCCTCGATTTAAACAGACCTCACCGCCTTTGGAGTTTTCCATGCCCGAATACGAAGCCCAGGTTGAAAACCTCCGGCGCATCCTCCCGGACCGGACGGCCCGGCCCGACTTCGACGCCTTCTGGGCGGGCGTCATCCGGCAGGCCGGAGACCAGCCCCTGAACGAGGCCGTGGAGCCGGTGGACTATCCCGTTCGCCAGCTCGACATCGCCCAGGTCCGTCTGGACGGCCTGGGCCACGGCCGCCTGTGCGGCTGGCTCTACCTCCCGAAGTCCGCACGCCCCCGCCCCGGCCTGGTCCTCTTCCACGACTACCTCGGCTTCCGGGGCCGGGTCGTGACCCATCTGGTCTGGGCCCTCCAGGGCTACGCCGTCCTGGCCCTCGACCTGCGCGGGCACGGGGACAGCAGCGACGCCTTCCATTACTCGACCGGCGGCCCCAAGGGGTGGATGACTCTCGGCATCCGGGACCAGAACGAGTCCTATCTCCGGGAGGTCTGTGGAGATGCCCTGCGGGCCTTCCGCACCCTCGCCTCCCGGCCCGAGGTCGATGCCTCGCGCATCGGCGTGCGCGGCGTCGGTCTGGGCGGGACCACGGCCCTGATGCTCGCCGCCCTCGAACCCCGCGTGGCGGCGGTGGCCGCCGACGCCCCCTCCCTCTGCTGCTTCGAGCGGGCGCTGGCCTCTGCCAGCGGAGACCCCGTCGCCGAGATCGTCGGCTATCTCAACCGCTACCCCGACCGGGAGGCGCGGGTCTGTGAGACCCTGAGCTACTTCGATCCGCTGAACACCGCCGACCGGATCGCCTGTCCTGTCCACGTCTCCCTCGGCCTGAAGGACGGCGCTGCGCCCGCGACCACGGTGTTCGGCGCGTACAATCGCATCCAGGCCCCCAAAGAGGTCCGCGTCTACCCCTACGATGGCCACGGCGTGGCGGGCGATGTGAACGAAGAGGTCGTGATCGCCTGGTTCCAGCGACAGTTGAAGCCGTAAGATCACCCCTCACCCCGTCAGGCTACGCCCCACCCAACCTGTCGCTCCCATACGGTCGCGACCCACTTCCCTACCCCTCTCCCGCACGCAGGAGAGGGGCCGGGGGTGAGGGCCGTCTGCCTTCCGCCTCAGGAGAGATCCATGTCCGACTTTGACCTGCCCCTCGAAGAACTCCGGCGCTACGTCCCGGCGCCCACGGCGCAGCCCGACCTCGAATCGTTCTGGGCGGAGACCCGGAAAGAATCGGCGGCGCAGCCCCTCAATCCCGAGTTCGTCCCGCAGGACTACCCCGTCAAAAAGGTCAGGGCCTACAAGTGCTATTTCGACGCCTTCGGCGGTGGCCGGGCCTGCGGCTGGCTGCTGATCCCCACGGAAGAGACCGGCCCCCGCCCGGCCCTGGTCCACTCCCACGGCTACCACCAGTTCAAGTGGACCCTCAGCACCCACCTGGAGTGGGCCCTGATGGGGTTCGTGGTCCTGGCCCTCGACGTACGGGGCCGGGGCGAGGCCACGGACTGGACGCCCTACTCGTCGGGCGGGGTGCGGGGCTGGATGACGAAGGGCATCCTGAACGAGCGCGAGTACTTCTACCGGGGGGCCTACATGGACATCGTCCGGGCCGTCGAGGTCGTGGCTCAGCGTCCTGAGGTCGATCCGTCCCGCATCGGCGCGTTCGGCAGCAGCCAGGGGGGCGGCCTCACCCTCGCCGCCTCCGCCCTGAGTGATCGCGTTGTCTGCGGCATGCCCTGCGTCCCCTACCTCTGCCACTATGCCCGCGCCGTCCGGATGGCCGGGGCCATCCCCTACACGGAGTTGAACGACTACTTCATCCGCTACCCGGAGCGGGAGGAGCGGGCCATGCGCACCCTGAGCTACTTCGATCCGCTCAACATCGGCGCGTGGATCAAATGTCCCACCCTCGTCTCCACTGGCGGACGGGACACGACCTGTCCCCCCTCCACGGTCTTCGGGATTTACAACCGCCTGACCTGCCCGAAGGAGATCCACTACTACCCCTACGACGGGCACTCCGGCGGCGGGGACGCCCACCGGGACAAGATGGTGAAGTGGGCGTGGAAATACCTCAAACCATAACGCAAAAAAATTAGGGGCACGGCGCGCCGTGCCCCTACAGGAGATCCCTGGCATGTCCCTTCCCATCCGCCGCTTTCGCATCCCCGACTCCCGCCTCCCCTTCATCAATGCCGAAATTGCTCAGGTCACCTTCCAGGGCCAGCCCCACCTGGTCAGCAGCATCGTGGGCGGGGCCCCCGGTGGCAGGCTCTACTTCTGGAACCCGGACACCGGCGCCTGCGGCGTCCGCCAACTGCCGAAGGGCGCGTCCAGCGCCTACATGATCCGGCCCGCCTCCGACGGCCGTCTCTACCTCGGCTGCGGTCCCGGCGGGGACCTGCTGCGGTACGACCCGGTCGCAGACCGCGTTGAGACCCTCATCACGGGTGAGTTGAAGGGCATCACCTGGGGGGGCTGCGTGGCGGACCGCTACGCGATCTGGACCGCGTCGCCGGGCCACGTGGGCGTCTACGACTGGCGGGAGGAGCGGCTCGTGAAGGTCTTCCGGCCCATCGACGCGGAGAGGCCGGAGGCGCTCTATGGTCACCACATCATCGAGACGCCTGAAAAAAAGGTGTTGCTCGCGATGGACGTCCCCCAGGCCCGGCTCGTGATCCTGGACCCGAAGACCATGACCGCCACCTCCCACACCCCCTCCGTCCTGGTCGGCAAGACCTCCACGCACGATGCCGCGTTCCTCGACCCCCACACGCTCGCGCTGATGGAGGGGAATGATCTGCACCTCCTCCGCTATCCAGGGTTCGAACCAGCAGACCGGGTCCCCGCGCCTCAGGGCGTCAAAGGAATGCGCACCTGCGTCGTGGATGGACAGCTCTACGCCATCGCCCGGCCTGGTGGAGACCTCTACCGGCTGGACCGGGCGTCACGGTCGTGGGAACTGAATCATAAAGCCTGGATCGAAGGGGACACCTTCACCCCCGGCGTCTGGAACGATCGCGACGTCTGCGCCGTGACCGTGGATGGCATCGCCCACCGGCTCAACCCGCGCACGGGTCAATCGGATCAACTCGACCTGAAGGCCACGGGCCCCATGGGCGCCCACGCCCTCTGCGCCGCGCCCGATGCCGGGCTGATCCTCGGTGCGCCGTTCATCAACCAGCGCTTCTGGACCATCGACATCGCCACCGGAGAAGGCCGGGACTGTGGACGGGCCGCCCCCGGCGGCGGACAGATCAATCAGATCATCTGGGAGCCTCTCACGGGACGCGCCCTGATGAGTTCCTACACCTCCTCCTCCGTGACGGCCTACGATCCCACCCAGCCCCCGGCCTGGCCCGACAACCCGAGGGTCCTGTGCAGCGCTCATGATCATGAACAGATGCGCCCCATGGGTCTTGCCCACGACGGACGTCACGTCTGGATGGCCACCAGTCCCGAGTACGGCCACCTCGGCGGCGCTCTCTCCCGCATCGACCCGCAGACCGGGGAGATCCGCATCTGGCGGCATCTCCTCCCGGGCCAGAAGGTCAACGCCCTGGTCCTGGACCCAACGCGTCGGCGCGTCTACTGCTCCACGGACATCACCGCGGACGCGAACTCCGCGCCCCCCACGCAGACCACCGGACACCTCGTCGCCTTCGACATGGACGCCCTGGCCGTCCTCCGACGGCAGGCCATCCGGCCCGACGCCACGCACAACTTCGTCCGCACCCTCCTCCCCACCGGCGAGGTCCTCGCGCAGGCCGGGGAGGAATTCTACGCCTGGGATGCGGAGAAGGGTCGGCTCCGCCCCCTGGGGCCTGTCCCGAAGAACTTCCGCGAGGCCACGCACGACGGGGCGGGTCACCTCTACGCCTCCATCGACGGTCATGTGGGTCGCCTCCACCTGGAGTCAGACCGCCTCCGCTTCGAACCCCTGACCGACGACGACGGACGATTCCTCCAGGTCGTCCACGACACCCTCACCTACGCGGCGGGGTTCGAGGTCTGCGCGGTCACGCTCAAGGCATAACAATCCGCTTGACTTCGATCTCTGGCAGCCCCAATTTATGACTGGTGCGTGGACGGATTTCGTAGGGAAAATAAAGTTTTTCGCCATTCCACAGCAGTGGAGTTAAATACGATGCTAAAGAGTTATGAAGCGACTTTTGAAAAAGGTAAGTTGAAGTGGGTTCGGGAAAACCCTGAAATTGAAGATGGAGAAAGGGTGATCGTCCTCGTGGAGACTCGAACCACTTCCGATTCTTCCATGAAGGACCTCCACAGGATTTTAGAGGAAGCTCGTGGGGCATGGGGAGCTGGAAAGTCCCTGGAAGATATAGATCGAGAAATCGCTTCCCGAAGGGCTTCGGACTGGCCGGATAATGGAACGGGGAAGAAATGAGCAAGGTGTTTGACAGCAATATCCTGATCTATCACCTCAACGGAAAACTCACTGAAACGGCCCAAGAGATGATGGAGCAGGCCATCGGGGAAGGTGCCTGTATCTCGGTCATCACCCGCATTGAAATCCTGGGATGGCAGGGCCAATCTGAAGAAGCGCTCCGGCGCACAAAAAACTTTCTGGATCAATTTGAAGAACAATCTTTGTCGGCTGAAATCGTCGATAAGTGTATTGCCCTCCGACAGGGACGACGGCTCAAAATCCCGGATGCCATTATTGCTGCAACTGCCCTGCATCTGAATTTGCCTTTGGTAACGAGAAACACGGAAGATTTCAAAGGAATTGAAGGGCTGAATTTCATCAACCCGTTTGTGCCAGGATAGGATTGCCCCTCATGACCTCAAGAAAAGATTGAAGACCGCATCTGTTAGAGATGCGGCCTTCGTTTTTGTAAGGGACTTGCTGTGAAAACCCATCGTACTCTGCATACCGAACAGGACATCGAACGCCTCAGGCGCAATCTGGACCGCTACCCCTCCGCCCGCAAGGTGGCGGACGCGATCCTGGACCGCGCGGAGGTCTGGGCGAAGCAGGACGACCGGTTCCTGCACGACCTTCCGCCCCCTGCGGACATCTTCCGGGCCTTCCATCCCTCCTTCGACGGCTGCCCCATCCACGGCGAGGCCGTCTTCCGCGTCCCCGGCGGGGCCTGGAAGATCGACCCCTTCGAGCGCCCCTGGAAGGTCCGGTGCGCGGTCGGCGGCGAGGAGTACCCCTCCAACGACTTCGCGGCCTACCACCGCACGAAGGACCCCGCCCTCCTCACCGGCAGCCACCCCGACGACGGCATGGGGTGGGACCCGAAGGATGGCCGGAAGAAGTTCTGGTTCGCCGCCCACTACTGCTTCCAGCTCTACCATCAGATCATGGACGCCCTCCGGGACCTCTCTCGCGCCTACCTGATCACCGGCGACCCCCGCTTCGGCCGGAAGGGCGCGATCCTGCTGGACCGCCTCGCCGAACGCTTCCCCACGATGGACCACGCCGCGCAGTCCTGGTACGGCCTGGAATACTTGAAGAACTACACTGGCCGCTTTCTCTACGCCGTGACCGAGTCCTTCCACATCGCCCTCTACGCCGAGGCCTACGAAAACCTCCTCCCGGCCCTCCTCTCCGACCGGGAGGTCCACGCCTTCACGGGCAAGGGGCCGGAGGCCCTCGTCGCCCACGTCGAGGAGAATCTGGTCCGCCAGTCCATCCGGGATATCTGGGGCGGGAAGATTCGCGGGAACTACGGCCTCCACCAGGCCTCCGCCGTGCGCGCCCTGGTCGTGCTGGACGATCCCGCGTTCACGGCCTGGGCCCTGGACCACCTCAAAAACTACACCGGCGTCGGCCCGGAGACCGCGGTCTGGGCCTACGGCGTCGAGGGGTGGGACCACGCCCTGGACAACTTCCTGTTCCGGGACGGCGTCTCCTTCGAGGTGGCTGTGGGCTACTCCGTCGGTTGCTGGACGAAGTTTTTACTGGACACGGACCTCACCCTGCGCCGGCTCGGGGAGCGCCTGCCGGAGGCCTACATCCGCCCCCTGGGGAGCTGGCCCCGCCGCCTCGCCTGCCAGGACGGCGCCATGCCCGCCATCGCGGACACGGGCTACCATGCGACCTATCCCCCCCTGGACGCCTCCGCGCTCCAGCGCTTCTTCCGGGGTTATGGATGGCCTGAATACGCCCGCGCCCTCCTGGACCGAGGCGTCTTCGGAGACGCCTGCTTCACGGACTTCGAGGACCTGTTTGAGGAGCCGTTGAAAAAGGAGGAACTCGAAGGGCGGGCCGGTAGCCTGCCGAGCTGGCCGGAGGGGAGCGACAACCTGGGCGGGACGGGGTTTGCGGTCCTCCGGAGCGGGCGAGGGGCGCATCAGCTCGCCGCCATCCTCCAGTACGGCCACGCCAATGCCGGGCACGCCCACTTTGACCGGCTCAACCTGGAAGTGATCGCCGGGGGCGTGAAGGTCGTCCCGGACACCGGCTACCCCACGCACGCCGCCGAACACCCGGACCCTCCGGCCTGGGAGAAGAACACCGTCAGCCACGTGACCGTCGTGGTGGACGAGCGCCGCCAGGACACTGCCGATGCCGGGACCCTCGTCCGCTTCGCCGACACCCCCCGCCTCCAGCACATCGAAATCGACTCCGACCGGGCCTATCGGGACGCCCGGGTCTACCGCCGGGCCGTCACCCTCCTGAACCTCGCCCCGGACCTGCAGGTGCTGGTGGACCTCTTCCGCGTCCGGGGCGGTTGGGCGCATGACTACTCCTTCCACGGCTTTGACGCCCCGTTCTCCCTCACCGGAATCAGCCTGAACCCTCAGGAGGGGGGGACCCTGGCCGGGCCGGAAATCCCCTTCCGAAAACTCTACGACGACCCGGAGCTGGAGGCCCACGCGAAACTCCCTGGCCCGCCCGGCACGAACGGCAAGCGGAGTTATACCTCCTACCGGGGCAGCGGCTTCGCCTATCTCCGGGACATCGCGCGGGGAAGCCAGACCGACCCATTCTCCGCCGACTGGAACGACGGAAAAATCGGCCTGCGCGTCTCCGTCCCTGCCGGCGTGGCGCAGGAGGTGATCGTCGCCGACGGCGCACCCCCCAACAAGCCCGGCAATCCAGAGCGATTGAAATACCTCCTCCTGCGCAACCGGGGGGACCGCCAGAAGCAGGACCTCTCCAGCCTGTTCGCCGTGGTCTGCGAGGCCTACCGGGGATCGCCTCAGATCCTGAACATCGAACGCCTCGACGCGGACCGCGAGGGCGCCATCGCACTCAAGATCAGCTGGTCGGGCGGAACCTGCACCCTGGCCAGCGCTCCTGACGATGACCTCCTCTCCACCTTCTCCGGCGGCCTGACACTGAAGGGCGGCCTCGGCGCGCTGGCCCTGGACAGCCACGGCAGGCCCGTCTGGGCTGCGCTCTGCGGGCGGAGCCTGCGCCTGGGCGAGGTCGAGGTCAAAGGCCCTGGCGTCTGGAGTGGGACGATCACGGAAGTGGACTATGACGCCTGCCGGGTCACCGTCACCCCAGACCCGGAGACCGGAGGCGGCCCCACGCCAGGAGAGACCCTCCTGGTCTCCGGCGACGAACATACCTGCAACTTCCCCATTCGATCGGTGGCCGAAAAGGGCGGCCATCACATCCTGACCCTGGACGCGGAGCGCCTCAGCATCGGGCGCTTCATCGTGGAGTCCGGGAAGGAGAATGAACTCCTCACCCGGACCTGGATCCACCGGGAGTGGCCGGACGAGCACGCGGGCTGCCACTACCTCAGGGGCGCGCGCCTGGCCTACAAAGGAAAACTCTGGCGGATCGACCAGACCCATCCCCGGCCCGGCGTGGGCGGCCACCGGCTGACCCTGCGCGATCCCCTCCCCTTCCCCGACGCCACAGGGGAGCGGGCCATCCTCTATGACCTGGGTCCGGGGGACCGATGCTGCGTCAGGCCGACGGTCTTCAAGACTTTTTAAGAAAGGCTATTTCCATGCTCATCGACATCCACGTCCACACCTGCCGGATACGGCCGCTGGCCAGGGCCCTGGGCAGGCACTTCGTCGAGCCGGCCACGATGGTCGAGATGATGGACGCCCGTGGCATCGACAGGGCCATCGTCCTCCCCATCATCAGCCCGGAGCACATGACCCACTACATCACGCCCGAAGAGGTGATGGAGACCTGCACGCAGTACCCGGACCGCCTGATCCCGTTCTGCAACCTGGACCCGCGCATGCTGACCAACACCCCCACCGCCGACTTCCGGCCCATCCTGAAGTTCTACAAAGAGGCGGGATTCAAGGGGTTCGGAGAGTTCACCGCCAACCTCCCGTTCGACGACCCGCTCCAAATGAATGTCTTCAAGCAGGTCGAGGAGATCGGCTTCCCCCTCACCTTCCACATCGCGCCCCGGCAGGGCGGGTTCTACGGCTGCCAGGACGACGCGGGCCTGCCGCGTCTGGAGCGGGTGCTGAAGGCCTGCCCGAACCTGAAGGTCCTGGGCCATTCGCAGCCCTTCTGGGCTGAGATGAGCGCGGACGTGACCGAGGAGATGCGCAACGGATATCCGAAGGGGAAGGTGAAGCCGGGCCGCGTGGTGGACCTGATGCGGAACTACCCGAACCTCTACGGGGACCTTTCGGCGGGGAGCGGGCTCAACGCCATCAGCCGGGACCCGGCGTTCGGGGACCGGTTCCTGGAGGAGTTCCAGGACCGCCTGCTGTTCGGCACGGACATCTGCTGGCCGAACCAGGAGACCCCCATCGTGGACTACTTCCGGACCCTGCAAGACGAGCGCCGGATCTCGCCGGAGGCATACGAGAAGATCGCCTGGCGAAACGCGGACCGGCTGCTGGGGCTGGGGATTCAGGGTTAGCGATGGAAGGCTGTCTCTGACGGGGGCATGATCATATCTTAATGCCCCCGTTCCATCCTTTTCGCGTCCCCAAAATCCCCTTGACTTCCCCCTCCTTCAGCCCTAACTTATCGCGGTAATTCAGACCTTCAGACAGATCTTTTTCAATCATCTGCCTCTAATCCACCATCGGGAGGGGGTCTTCTGGATAAGGCTGCGCCATAGACAAAAAGGCGCGGTTTTTTCTTTTTTTTCGAGCTAATCCGAAGATGACAGGGCGGGGAGACGATCCTGTGAATCGTCCGGGGTGGTGGATGAACGCAGATAGAGGCCATGAATCTGTTTGGTCTGCGCGTATTTGCGGATAACCTGTTTTGACCCTGGTTCATCTGCGCAAATCTGCGCAAATCTGCGGACCTGGTGCAGGCAGGCGACCGATCACACGACCACGTATGGCGGTAAGCCCTGGAAATACGCGCTGATCCCACACGACGCCCTTGCAGAGAACATGACACTCGCCGTGCTTGCCGGTCAGTTTGGGGTGTCATAAGAACTTCCGACAGCGGGGCCGGGGGAGGACTCAGAAATCAGACATCTCCCTCAGAAATCTGAGCATGATCCGGGCGGCGGTCGGTTGCTGTCCGGTTCGGGAGGGTAGATTCAGGCGGAAGTCTGTCCCTGCCCGGCTGGGAGTTGTGATCCCGATCACCGGAAAATCGTCTAACCTCCACTGGCACATCGTTTGCACAGGACGTATACCGGCCCGAAATTCTTCTCGCAGGGATGTAACCTGTCGGCGACTTCTTCGTCATAGACGCAGGAGAGATATTGTGCGAAAGCGTCGAAAATCTTCTCATAGGAATAAACTTAATCAGAGATAAGAGGGTCAAAGGCAAAGGAGTGCCGACAAGAAAATCCCATAACAAACGCTCACCCAGGACCAGTCCAGAATCCGAAGCTCAGAGTCCAGCGTCACATGCATGAGGGGCGGCTCTGCCCCCTGCACACCGTTTTTCAGCCGGGAAATCCCATTACAAGGAGGGATGTTGTGAAGGCTCATATCAGAATTTGGATGGGAGTGGTCATCGCCCTGAACATCGCGGCGGGACTGCTCTGGGCAGAGGGAGTCGACCCGTCGAAGGTCGCCCCGACGCCGGATCAAAAGGTCTCGTATCCGATACCGGTTCCGAATATCGTCGTCACGGGCAGGGTGCTCACCGACGTCGGGATGACCCCCATCGCCGGGGCGCGCGTCCGACTCGAATCGATCGGAGATGTCCCCTATCCCGGCCCCATCGTCTATACCGGGGCCACCCCGCCTCCGCCCACCGTTCGTTCGGATCAACCCGCGGGCGCAACGGACGGCAAGTCAGCCACAACCCCCGCCCCCGCCCCCACAGACAGGAAGCCAGAACCCGCCATCCTCCCCTCCCCCTCCCCCAGCCCGGAGGCCCTCACAGACGCTCAGGGTTACTTCAAGATCGCGGCCTACCCCGGCAAGTGCGTCGTGCGGATCGAGGCCCAGGGGTTCGAGCCTGAATACTTCGAGGACGTCAGGGACAAGAAAGCCGCGAAGCAGATCGAACTCCAGTACGGGATGTCTCCCGTGGAGCTGGCGATCAAGCTCAAGTCCATCTCCACCCTCGCCGGGAAGGTGACGGAGGCCGGGACAGGCAAGGCCGTGACCTCCGGTATCATCATAGCCGCTGCCGAGCGCATCGGCATCAGGCGCCAGGCCGCTATCGGCGTGGACGGGGCCTATCTCATCGAAGGTCTGACGGAAGGGCGCTACACGGTCCAGGCCAGGGCGCGGGGCTACCTGCCTGCCACCTACACCAAGCCCGGGGGAGGGCGTGACAGCAGCATCGTCACCGTCCCGCAGAACACCGCCGTCACCGGCATCGACTTCGCCCTGTCGAAGGGCCTCTCCTTCTCCGGCAAGGTGACGGTCTCCGGCGAAGGCCCGCTGGCCGGGGCGACCGTGGTCGCCAACCGGAGCAACACGAAGGAGCCCCTGGAACAGACCGCGGAGACCGGCGCGGACGGGTCCTACACGATGTCCGGCCTGCTCGCCGGGGACTACATCGTCTACGCCCGGAAGCCGGGCTACGCCGCGCAGGTCTATCTCAACGCAAAGGACCGGAGCCAGGCCAAATTCGTGACCGTGTCCCCCGAAAAACAGCCGGCGGACATCGACTTCGCCCTGGGCAAGGTCGGTTCGATCTTCGGCACGATCACCGCCAGGGCCGACGGCAAGCCCGTCGAGGGCGCCGTGGTCACGGCCTACGGCGTGGCCGGGGCCGTGGGCCGGGAGGTCCGGACGGACGCGAAGGGCCAGTACCTCATCACGGAACTCCCCACCGCAGACTTCCTCGTGATGGCCAGGGCGAACGGCTTCGTCACGCTGTTCTATCAGAACACGCCCGACAAGGCCCAGGCCAAGCCGGTGCGCGTCCTGTCCGACGCCCACACCACGGGCATCGACTTTGCGATGGCGCCCATGGCCACGATCTCCGGGACCGTGACCGGCCCCGACGGCCCCATCGCCGGGGCGACCGTGGCGCTGTCCCGCTGGGTGCAGATCAGGCCCCTGGAGCCGGGACGCCCGGTTCCGCTCCCCTACCCGCAGCCGGGGGTGGTCGTCAGGACGGACGCGAAGGGGAACTTCAAGTTTGAGAACGTGGAGGCGGGCGTCTACGTCGCCTACGCCAGCGCGGAGGGGTTCGTCGGAGAGTACTACGATAACGTGCAGACCTTCGACGCGGCCAAACCCATCGAGGTGGCCGCCTCTCAGAACGTCACGGGCATCCACTTCCAGCTCGCGACCCTCGGCGCGATCTCCGGCAAGGTGGCCGGGGTGGACGGCAAGCCGCTCAGGCGCATCGAGGTCGTGGCCTTCATCCAGCGCCCGATGAGGGATGGGATCGTCCCGCCGCAGGGCGGACCCCAGCCCGCAGGGCAGACGGCAGGGCCGACGACCACGAAGGAAGGGGTCGTCGCCTCGCCGGGTCAGGGTGGGACCCAGCCTCCAGGCGGGGCGCAGCCGCAACCCCCGACGAGGGACGCGACCGGGTCACCTCCCCCCTCCGGACAGGCCCAACCCCAGCCCCCGCCTTCCAAGGACGGCCCTGTGCCGCCCGGGCCGGTGGATCAGAAGGGTGCCGTAGCCGTGGCCTCCCCCATTCCCCCGGACGGTCTCATCGCCCGCTTCAGGGCGCAGGTCGATACCACGAACGGGACCTACAGGATCGTCGGCCTGCCCGCCGGGGACTACGTGGTGCAGGTGTCTGCGGACGGCTACATCCCGGAGTTCTACGAGGACGCCGCGTCCGTGGGCAAAGCCAAACCCCTCACGGTCAAGAACGGTGACAGGATCACGGGCATAGACTTCGTCCTGGCCAGGGGCGGGGCCATCAGCGGCTTCGTCCTGGGCGACGGCGACGGCCGGCCCGTGCGGGGCGGCCAGGTCTCGGCCCAGCTCCTGGGCGACGGCGGCAGCTTCAGCCCGGTGGCGCCCAACGGGGCCTTCCGCGTGGACGGCCTGCGCGACGGAAAGTACCTCCTGAGGGCTGAAGCCCCCGGCTACATCGCGGAATTCTACGACGGCACCCGCCAGCCCGACAAGGCCAGGCTCATCGAGATCAAGGGCGGAAACGAGGTCAGTGACCTGATCATCGGCCTGGCCCACCGCTCCCCCGTGGACTTCAACGGCGACGGCGTCGTGGACTTCGAAGACTTCTTCGTCTTCACCATAGGCTTCGGCCAGCGCAAGGGCGGGCCGAACTACGACATGGGGATGGACCTGAATGGCGACGGCAAGATCGACTTCGAAGACTTCTTCGGCTTCGTGTCGGCGTTCAGCCAGGACAAGCAGAGGGCGGGCAAGCCCATCGCGGGCGGGGATGCGGGCAGGGTCTCCTTCACGGGCGTCAGCGCCCCCTCCGGCCTCGTCGCCGTCCGGATGACCCTGGATGCGCCGGATATGGCGGGCTACGCCGCGGCGCTCGGCTACGACCGGGAGCGCCTGACCTTCGTGAGCGCGGAGCGTCAGGACGGGGGCGCCCCGACGGTCTCCTCCTCGCCGGACGGTCTCCTGCTGGCCGACCGGGCCATCGGGCCTGTGGTCGTCACGCTCACCTTCCGGGCCTCGGGGAACGTCACGGGCGACCTCATCAGCCCGAAGATGATCGCCCTGCTCGGCGCGGACGGAACCCTCCGTCCCATCGATGTGGCGAATGTCAGGGCTGAGGTATCCCCCAGGGCGTTCGAACTGAACCAGAACGTCCCGAACCCCTTCAACCCGGCCACGCAGATCGCGTTCGACATCCCGGTGGACGGGCCGGTCAATCTGACCGTCTACAACCTCCTCGGCCAGAAGGTGCGTATCCTGGTCGATGAGCGCCGGACCGCAGGCCATTACACCATCACCTGGGACGGCAAAGACGCGGTCGGACGCCCCGCAGCCACGGGGATGTACCTCTGCCGCCTGACCGCGCCGGGCTTCGTGCAGACGCGGAAGATGATGCTGTTGCGGTAGCGGCCGTATCTTACGTACACGCAGGAGGGGCCGTCCGGCAACCGGACGGCCCCTCTTTTTTAGATAGGGGCACGGCACGCCGTGCCCCTCCTTTCACGTCTGCCCTTCGATACGCGGCTTACAGCCGCTACTCAGGGCATACGGTTAGCCGACCACCCCGAGTAGGGGCCGCAGGCCCCGTATCGAGGGGCTACCTGATCATCTGAGCCACCACCTCGCAGTGCGGCGTGTGCGGGAACAGGTCCACCGGCTGGACGCGCTCCAGGCGATACCCTCCGGCCCAGAAGCGCGGGATGTCCCTGGCCAGGGTCTCCGGGTTGCACGAGATGTAGACGACCCGCTTCGGGCGCAGCGCGCAGACGGCCTGAATCGCCGCCCGGTAGACCCCGGCGCGCGGAGGATTGACCGTGACCGCGTCGAACCCCTCGCCCGCCCGCGTCAGTTCCGGCAGGACGTGCAGTACGTCCCCGCAGAGGAACCGGCAGTTCTGGACCCCGTTCAGGACGGCGTTTCGCCGCGAATCCTCGACGGCCTGCGCCACGGCCTCCACCCCCGTCACCGAGGCCGCGCGCCGCGCCATCAGCAACGACAGCGCCCCCGTCCCGCAGTAGAGGTCCAGGACCCGCTCCTCCCCCGTCAGCCCGCAGAACTGGACCGCCAGGTCGTAGAGCCGCTCCGCCTGCCGGGTGTTCACCTGGAAGAATGACGCGGGCGACACCCCGAACGCCAGCCCGTCCACTCGCTCCACGATCTGCCCCTCCCCCGCCAGCGCCTCTTCCGACTCCGGGAGCGCATTCTTCGACCGCCTGCGATTCACGCTCAGGATTACGCCCTTCACCTCCTGAAACGCGTCTCTCAGCGCCTCACCAAGCGGCGCGAGGTCGGCCTCCGGAGAGGCGGCCACCAGGTTGACCAGGACCTCGCCCGTGCGCTTCCCCTCCCGGATCACCAGCGAGCGCAACAGGCCGGTCCGGGTCTCCGGGTCGTAGGGGGAGCGGGCGCTCAGGAACTCCCTGACGGCCTTCACGATGCGGTTCGACAGGGGAGACTGGAGCCAGCACTCCTCCAGGTCGAACACCGGCGAAGACCTCTCCCTGTTCGCTGGCTCCGCGATCTGTTCGGCGCTGTCTTTCGCCCCCTCCGCCCCGACCTTCGACGGAGACCTGTAGAGCCCCAGCGTCAACTTCCCCTCCTCGCTCATCCCGAACGAGAAGTCCATCTTGTTCCGATAAAAAAAGACCTCCTCCGAGCCGAGCACGTCCGCCACCGGCCCCGCGTCGATCCCGGCCTCGCGGAAGCCGTGCTGCACGATCCCCTTCTTGAGCGCGAGCTGGTCCGCATAGGCCAGGTCCTGCCACTGGCACCCCCCGCAGACGCCGAAGTGCCGGCATCGAGGCTCCACCCGCGCGATCCGGCTTTGAAGCCGCCGGATCACCACGGCCTCGACCCGCCCCCGCTCCTGCTTCACCACCTGCGCCTCCACCAGGTCTCCGGGAAGCCCGCCCCGCACGTGATACCGGCGGTTCCCCGCCTCTGCCACGCCGATTCCTCCGGGCGCGATGTCGGTGACCTCCAGCCGAAGGGTCGACCCTCGCCTGATCTCTGCTCCCTGCGCCACGAAATGCTCTCCTGATACGAGTTGATCCCCCGGAGGTCTTCCATTCAAGACCGAAATATACGAAAAATCCTGTTCTGTGGCTCATCGATCCTCCGGAGATGGCGACCCGCATCAGAAATCTTGCGTAAGAGAGGAAGGGCACGTACAAAAAGAGACCACGACTGTCCGTGGTCTTGCGCGAGACAGGGATACGGGCAGAGAGGGAGCCTCAATCCCCTTCGCAGGGCTTGCTGTGCGACCCGCCAGTCCAGATATGCCGTACGGCGAACCCCCCGAGTCCGGCCAGGACGGTCGCAGCGCCGGCCAGGTAGACCTGAGATTCAAAATGGAACATGAGGGCGACGGTGGATAAGAGGCCGAGGACCGGCAGGAGGGGAAGGCGACCCAGGGCGATGGGCACCCGGAAAGGACGTTCACGATCGGGCTGGCGGTAGCGGAGCACCACGAGCGCGATGTTCACCGCAGCGAAGGCCAGGAGCAGCCCGAACGAGGAGAGACTGGGGTGAACGCCACGAGCGCCA
The DNA here is from genome assembly GCA_009694805.1 of Candidatus Latescibacterota bacterium. Taxonomy (GTDB): domain Bacteria; phylum Latescibacterota; class UBA2968; order SICM01; family SICM01; genus SICM01. Next base: position 4,026 of record SICM01000064.1, on the reverse strand, counting down.
CCGGCGCCTTCACAAACAGGGTGAAGTAGCCCGCAAAGGCGAGCGCGACCGTGACCGCTATGGTGATGCCCGTTGCAACGAGCACAAAACCTATGGTGAAGGAGATCCACCGGAAACGGGGCAGGGCGTGGCAGAGGTAGATGTACTCCGCCCCGGCCTTCGGAAACGTCGTCGCAAGCTCAGCGTATGACAGCCCGGTGAGAAAGGCCGCCACAGCGCCCACGATGAAGCTCAACCACAACCCCTCCCCAGCCTCGCCCGCCGCAGCCCCGATCACCGAATAGATCCCCGCCCCGATGATGAGACCCACGCCGTAGAACGTGAGGGCCGTGAGGCCGAGGGTCCGCTTGAGTTCTGCCATACATCCTCGACCTGAGTGTGAAGAGGTCCCTTCACCCGGCTATCACCTCCCGTTCCCGGTCCGCACCCGCGAGCGGCAGTTCCGTCCAGGCCGCATTCCGGTCATGTGAGATGTGAAACCCGACGATGACCTCCAGCGTCCGCAGGGCCTCGACCGGCGAACAGGGGAAAGGCTTCTGCCCGTCCGCGTCCATCCAGGCCACGATCTCCCCCACGGCCCGGTCCATCGACGTGCCCGCGTCCCGGGAGCTCGGCCATGACTCCCGCCTTCCCTCCCACCACTCCAGCTCCATCCCGGCCCCCCCGGCCATCGCCCGGCCCTTCGTCCCGTTCAGCACAAACTGCGGAGGCCCGGCCCCGTAGTCCGGCGCATTGACCAGCATCCTCAGCCCCCCCTCCGTCCGCAACACCCCCCACCCTCCCGGATCGTGGAACTCCGGCCCCCGGCAGTCGGGCCGCCCGGACAGGTCCAGCGTGGCCGAGACCGCCTCCACCTCTCTCCCGGACACCATCCGCGCCGCGTCGATGAAATGCGTCCCCACGTTTCCCAGCCGGCCCGTGCCCCACTGGAGATAGACGGAGGTCAGGTCCCCCAGTCCCCCCTCCGCCACCAGGTCGCGCAACCGCCGGTAGAGGGGATTGAACCGGCGGTTGTGGTTGAAGACCAGCAGGCTCCCCGACTTTTCGCACGCCGCAAGCATCCGGTCCGCATCCGTCAGCCGGGTGGCCATCGGCTTCTCGCAGTAGATGACCCGGACGCCCTGCTCCGCACAGGCCGCCACGAGGTCCGCGTGCGCCCCGGCGAACGTGGCCACGCTGACGATGTCCAGACGCTCCCGCTCCAGCATCTCCCGCCAGTCGGCGTACGGGCGCGCGCCCGTCAGCCCCTGAAACCGCTCCCGTCGGCCCTCGTCCCGGCTGCTGCCAGCGACGAGGGCCACGCGGACGTTCGCGGACAGGGCCTCCCGGTGCGTGCCGTCCATCTGGTCGACCCGCTGGCCGATTCGGTCTCCGGAGACCTGGTCCCCCCCGCCGATGAACCCCAGCCCGATGATGCCCGCTCGATAGGGTGATTTGTTCATGCGACCTTCTCTATGATTGTGATTCGTATCTCGTATCTCGTATCTCGTATCTCGTAAAAACCTTCTACGCTTCACGAGATACGCTTCACCGGTTTTACACGCTTCACGATCTTTCACTTCTTCATGTCCAGGTCCTTCGAGAAGACGTGGGGCAGGACCTCGCGGTGCTTCCCCGCGATCATCTCCTGAAGGTACTCGACTGTCTTGCTGATCGCCGCCTCCACGAAGATGCGCCCCTTTTCGACGGTCGCCTTCAGCGGTTCCTGGTCCTCCTGGTCCCGCATCGCGTCCCGCCGGACGTTCTCCGGGAACATCGCCAGGGCCATCGACGTCTCGTACTCCTGCGCGTGCCCCGGGACCCGACTCGTGCAGTGTTGCTCCGCGACCTCCCGGCTCAGGTTCCAGTAAGAGTGAAACTGCACGTTGACCTCCGGCGCGGTAGAGTTGAAATAGAGCTGCCACTGCCTCAGGATGCCCTTCATGGGCGCCTCGTTCCCCCCGTGTCCGTTCAGGATCAGCACGTTCTTGACCCCGTGCCGCACCATGCCTTCCACCGCGTCGAACAGCACCGAGAGCCAGGACCCCGGCTTGGCCGTCATCGAGCCCTTATGGACCATGTGGTGCTCGGAGATACCGAGGGCCATGGGCACGAACACGATCACCTGCGGGTAGAGCCGTTTGGCCACCTCCCGGGCAATGGTGGTCACCGACGCCAGGTCGTGTTCCATCGCCAGGTGCTCCAGGTGCTGCTCCGTCGCCGCCGTGGCCACAATGGCCGCCTGGAACTTCCCCGCTGCCATGGCCTCCCGGAACTCGCGCCGGGTGTACTTGCCGATCATGACCTCTTTGTCGTCTGACATGGATCGCCTCCTTGTAAACGCGGCAATGAATTGCCGCGCTATGAATACAAAGCCCGGACGGGCCGGGCTGAAATAATCCGCATTCATACGCCTTCAATATACAAATCTGATCTTGGAGTGTTATTGAAAAGAGTCCCGTGCAGGGCTGTTCCTTCACCACCCGTACTTAGGAATTCCGAACGTACCTGCCAAACCAGTTGACAATCTGCCTCCAGTAGTCCTGATAGTTCTCGACTGACCACATCTCGGGCGAATACCCTTCTCCGTGGTATCGAGCGAGCATAGCTATCTTGCCGAGACGAAGCAGGCCAGCGTACATCTCTTCGCTCTGCGTAATAGGAAGCTCATCGGCAGTGCCGTGGAGAAGGAGGAGCGGCGTGCTGACCTGGTTCAAACGAAAGACGGGGGAGTTGTCTATGTATCGCTGCGAGTTCTCCCAGAATGTGCCTCCCATACGCACGAAACCGCCTTCTACCCAGCGTAACCCCATCAGGGTATTGGCTTTTATGCTGAGTCCAAAAGTCAACAGATTGGTGAAAGGCGCAATCGCCACAGCCGCTCGGAATCGTTCGGTTCGAGTGATCACACAACAGGTAGAGTAACCGCCAAGGCTATGTCCAATAACACCGGCGCGCTCTGGATCAGCATATCCTTGCTCAACGGCGGCGTCCAGTGCGTTTGTCGTTATAGTTTCACCGGATTCAGGCCGGAAACCGGCATATCCGGGTAGAGCGTAGCATATCCATACGCTGTAAGTCGTGAACCTAAGAACCTGTTTACCCGTCCTGACTGACCTTCACCGTAGTAAAGATTAACGATTGTAGGATACCGTTTCCCAGGCTCGTAGTCAGATGGGAGGCACAGCGCAACTTGAAGCGTCCTGCCGTCTGCGCCTGAGAACGAGATCAGTCGGATTGTTACCTGTGGGGTGGTGGCTATCTCAGGATTGAGTGCGGTAAGACACCGCTCCTCGCTGCTGTGGACATCAATGCAGAATAGATCCGTCGGATGTGTAGCATCTTCCAACGGACCGATAATGCACTGTTCGCTGGCATCGCAACCGGTCTCCACGCCAGGCAACATCCCCAATAAAAACCGGTTCTCCTCGGGGACAACCGGTATTGACTCTCCTTCGCCTACACGAAAAAGACATTCGCGTTTTGTTTCGCGATCCTTAGTCACCACCACCACGCTTCGGGGCCTGCCGAAGTGGCTTACGGTTCCGCTTCCAAGCGGGTAAATAATGCCAAATACCAGACGATTCAGGTTCTCTGTCAGGTTCTGAATCTTTTCGGTCGCGAGGGAAACGGCATACACTGCCATGTTTGCCCAACAGTAGACCGTCTGCCCATCGGACGACCAGAGCGGAAGGAAACCCTCCTCATTGCCCAGATCAACCTCACCGCTGTCAATCACTTTCTGGCGACCATCCAGCGAGACCAGAATCAGGCGTCCCGGACCGCCTCCGCAGAGAGAAAACCAGAATGGGTGACGACTGGCTTCCGGTCGGACGACTGGACGGCGTATGCAACCGTAGAGGCATCCGGGCAGAGGACTACTCGCTCAAAATTACTCACTAAGGGCCTATGACGGAGTAACTGACTAATTCCATTTTCAAGTATTAGGGTGAATCGTGTAGTTCCAGTCCTCGCGAAACAGATGAGGCTTCAGTTTGATCCGGGCCATTTGCTCATCGGTCACGAAGACACCGGCAGGATACCGAC
>SICM01000063.1 GCA_009694805.1 Candidatus Latescibacterota bacterium | reverse complement strand
CGGTCGGTATCCTGCCGGTGTCTTCGTGACCGATGAGCAAATGGCCCGGATCAAACTGAAGCCTCATCTGTTTCGCGAGGACTGGAACTACACGATTCACCCTAATACTTGAAAATGGAATTAGTCAGTTACTCCGTCATAGGCCCTTGATGCCGCACGGGACCATGATCGCATCCACCATGCCGTGCAGGAGCTTCTTATCCGGCGGGCAGATCGTGGCCAGGATGCCCGACAGCCGGGCCTCTCCGTCGATGACGTAGTAGTAGGGGCAGAGCCGGACGCGGCCGCTGAGACGCCGGACGGTGTCGGCGTCGAAGTCGTAGTAGTCCGCGTTGAACTGCGCCCCCTTGTGGAACTCCTGGAGGATGTGGGGGGTGGTCTCAAAGCTGTTCAGGGCGTTTTTCAGGACCTCCTGCCAGTCCCCCTCGGACATGTCGTGGCCGATGGAGACGCCTTTACTCCCCGCCGCCATGTCCGAGAAGCCGGAGGGTTTGACCACCAGCGCCCGTTCCTTCTGCGTGAGGCGATGGAGGGCGTCCCAACTGGCTATGGGATAGCCGTGGACCTCCAGGTTGGGGATGAGCGCGTGAGGGGGCAGGGGGCGCGGGTCGAGGACCCAGGTCTTGGGGAAGGTCGCTTTGAGAGAGATGAACGTCTCCTCACCGAGTTCCGTGTTCCAGAACTTCTCGATGACCGGATGGTGGAAGAGGGCCATCCAGAGCTTCTCTTCGAGGCAGGCCTTGGCCGGGGGCGTCATGGCGACGGTCCCCTTCTTGGCCGCGTAGAGCAGGAGTTCGGCCTTCGGGATGTTCTTGAGGTCGAACAGCTCGAAGAAGCGGTAGAGGACGTCGATCCGGGTCGAAGCGCCGTCGAGATCCACCCGCAACCCCTCTTCGGAAAAGGCCACTTCTTCCGGGCTGACGACGGCGGTCCGGAGGCCGATGCGGTTCAGTTCCCCGCCGAGCCAGGACATCTCCGGGCGGTAGTTCGAGGACTCTTCGGACACGACGATGCCGAGCACCGGGTTCTCCTGCTGCGCGGCGGACCGGACCATGTCGGCGAACCCCGTGATCATTCCGTCGGGCCCTCCGACGATGGGATAGTCCAGCTTTCCATAGTGCTGGGCAAGACTGGCCGTGAAGCCGATCCCCCCGGGGATAGAGTCGAGTTCCGTCGCCACCATCGCGCCCTTGATGGGGATGAGGTCGGGCCGGATGACGTGCGGGAGATGCTGCTTGAACCGGTTCATGCGGCCATAAGCCACGACCGACTCCGGCTTCCCCCGGTCCAGATAGTCGGCGATCCAGGCCGGCTGGACGCCCCGGACGCTCTGCGAGTAGAGGAGGTTACAGGCCCTGTAGAACTTCAACAGGTGCCTGCCGAGGGCCTCGATGTGGTCGAGGACCGGCCTGGGCATCCAGAAGGGCTCCGGGGAGATGCGCCAGGGGGCGTTCGACCGTTCGTGGATGGGACGTTGCCCTTCGGTGTAGAGTCCTCCCTGGGGCATCAGGTCGTTGATCAGCAGACAGCGTTCCCGTGCGTCCATCTCGGACACCGGCTTCGTCTTGGGGCAGGCGCAGGCGCTCATGACGGGTCTCTAAAGAGTGGGGTCGACAAAGAAAGGATCTAAGGACCACAAGGATATAACACTACCAAATATGCCCCTAAAAGGCAATGAAAAAAAATTCTTCGCAGGACGGTGAAGGGACATTCAAAGTCGTTGCATTTTGGAGGGTTGTGTTGTACATTACGCCGGTTGTGTTTGAAAATAGGGGCGCGGAAGGGCGCGCTCCCAGACAGGCATTCTCGACAAGACGAGGGTTCTTCATGGACTTGAATCGGATGTGGTCATCCAACAGACCGCTCAAGAAGAGCTACGACGCGGTGATCATCGGCGGCGGGGTGCATGGCCTGGCCACGGCCTATTACCTGGGCAAACGGGGTGTCCGAAACGTGGCTGTGATCGAGAAGCGCTACATCGGCAGCGGGGCCAGCGGCCGGAACACGGCCATTGTCCGGGCGAACTACCGGACATCGGAGGGGATCGCCTTCTACGCGGAGAGCGTACAGCTCTACGAGGCGCTGTCCAAGGAGCTGAACTACAACGTCATGTTCTCGCAACAGGGGCACCTGACCCTGGGGCACTCGGACCGGTCGATGAACACCCTTCGGGAGCGGGCGGAGACGAACCGACTGATGGGCGTGAACAGCACCCTCGTGGGGCCGGAGGAGATTCGAAGAATGGTCCCTCCTATCAACATCGACCACCACACCCGGACGCCCATCCTGGGAGCCCTGTATCATCCGCCGGGGGGAATCATCCGGCACGATGCGGTGGTCTGGGGCTATGCGCGGGGGGCTGACCGGATGGGCATCGAACTCCATCCCTTCACGACGGTGACGGACATCCGGGTGGAGGCCGGGGCGGTGAGCGGGGTGGTCACGGACCGGGGGGAGATCCAGACCCGCGCGGTGTTGAACGCCACGGCGGGCTACTGCTCGACGATTGCGAAGATGGTGGGGGTGGACCTGCCGATCGTGTCGCATCCGTTGCAGGCGCTCGTCACGGAGCCGATGAAGCCGTTCATCAGCAAGGTCCTGGTCTCGTCCAACCTGCACGTGTACATCAGCCAATCAGACCGAGGGGAGTTCGTGCTGGGGGCGGAGATCGACCCGTACTCCTGCTACAGCACCCGGTCCACCCTGCCGTTCCTGGAAGGGTGTGCGGGGCACGCGCTGGAGATCCTGCCGGATCTCCACAAGGTGCGCGTGCTCCGGCAGTGGGCGGGGGTGTGTGACATGACGCCGGACTTCAGCCCGATCATCGGGGAGGTGGAGGAGGTCAAAGGGTTCTACGTGGACGTGGGATGGGGGACCTACGGGTTCAAGGCGGGGCCGGTGGCGGGGTACCGGACGGCGGAGCTGATCGCCACGGGGAAGGTGCCGGATCTGATCAAACCGTTCGCGCTGAATCGGTTTCACGAGGACCGGCTGGTGGGCGAGAAGGCGGCGGCGGCGGTGTCGCACTAAAAGGCGGTGATCCGCAGATGGACGCAGATAAACGCAGATGAAGGCAAAAGAGCAGGCGTGAGGCGTGACGAGCGAGGGCGACCCGATGGGTCGCCCTCGTGTTTTATCCCTCCGCGCTGAGCCGCGCCCAGGCCTCGGACCCGAAGGGCGCGACGCCGAACTCCTCTCCCGCCTCCATCAGCGCCTCCCAGATGTACTCCCCGAACTCGCGCGAGACGTGGACGTGATAGGCGTTTCGGCTGTGCAGGAGCCGGGCGTAGGTCCCGGCGACGCCGGTCTGGGCGCAGGCCATGTCCGGGAAGTTGGAGAGGTTGAAGCCTGTGGCCTTGTAGAGCAGGTCTCTCCGGCGCGGTCCGGCGATGGTGATGGCCGTGAAGACGGAGGTCATGTCGATGAGGTGGACCTCTCCTTCGCGCCCCTTGAGCTTCCCGTTCAGCCCTTTCTGGACGGCGTCGCTGGACGCTGCGCCGGTGATCAGGTAGAACTGGTCTCCGGCCAGGCGACTGCAGAGGCTCTCGCCAGAGGGCCCTGTGACGCGACCCATGGCGCCGATGACCTCCGGGACGCCGGAGGGGTAGACCTCCTGCAAGAAGGCGAGGGCATCCCCTCTCAGGTCGAGCTTGCCGAGGGGGCTGGTGTCACAGAGCCCCACTCCCCTGCGGACGGCCTCGAGCTCCTGATCGACGGAGGTATAAGCCGCCGGAAGCTGCCAGCCGGCCTCGTCGGCCATGCGGGCGCGGCCGGCGAGGTGGAGGTGATGGAGGGCGGATTGCTTGATGGGCGTTGCGGGCATGAGAGTGGTTCTCCGGTTGAATAGATCTTATATCCTCAATTTGACGCCTTCAGGGTCGTAGAACGGATGGTTCGTCACCTGCGCGGCGACGTCCCGCTCATGGAGGCGGATCTGGATGACCTCCCCTTCGGCAGCGGATTCGGCGGGGACCCAGGCCATGCCGATGCCCCGGCCCAGATGGGGGCTGCGTCGGGCGCTGGTCACCCTGCCGACGGATTTGCCGCCGGAGACGATCTGGCTGCCCTCTTCCGGGACGACGTCCGGGTCCCGCATGACGATGCCGACGAGCCGGTTTTTCAGGCCCCGCTTCTGGACCTCCAGAATGGACCGTTTTCCGATGAAGTCCGGTTTGTCGAAGTTGACCATCCAGCCGAGGTCGGCCTCCAGGGGGTTAGAGAGGGCATCGGTGTCCTGTCCGACGATGATGTGGCGCTTTTCGAGCCGCAGGATGCGCTGCGTCTCCACGGCGAACGGAGCGATGCCGAACGGTCTGCCCGCCTCCATGACGGCGTCCCAGAGGTGCTCCCCGTACTCCGCCGGGTAGTGGATCTCGTAGCCGAGTTCTCCGACGAACCCGATGCGCAGCAGGAGGGCGGGCACCTCCGCCACCCGGCCACGGGCCGAGGCCATGTAGGGGATGGCGGCGGTCGAGAGGTCGAGATCGGTCAGTTTTGCGAGCAGGTCCCTGGCCCTCGGCCCGGCCACGTTGACGGCGGCGTAGGCGGAGGTGACGTTTGTGACGGAGACGGACATTTTCCAGGCCGCGGCCCACCAGGTGAGCCACTGCTCCATGAATTCGATGTTCCCGGTGGTGGTCGTGATGAAGAAGCGCTCCCTGCCGAGGCGCGCCACCGTACCGTCGTCCAGGATAATGCCGTCATCCCCGCAGACCGCGCCGTAGCGCACCCGGCCCTGGCGGAGACTGGACATCGTGTTGAGGTAGATACGGTCGAGCAGGGCGCCTGCGTCCCGTCCGCGCACGTCGAGCTTGCCCAGGGTGCTCACATCGATGACCCCCACCTTCTGGCGGACGGCCGTGTATTCCTGGCCCGGGGTCGTGTAGACCTCCGGCCGGTCCCATCCGCCCAGGTCGATGACCCTTGCGCCGAGGGCCACGTGCCTGTGGTGCATCGGCGTGCGTTTGGCCGGGTGGCGCGCCGGGCCGGCCAGGGCCCCGAGGGTCACGGGCACGAATGGGGGTCGGGAGGTGGTCGTGCCGGTCTCGGAGATGGAGCGGTTCGTCTCACGGGCCGTGATGGCGATGGAGGCCATGGCGCAGACCCGGCCCTGGCAGGGCCCCATGGTGACGGTGCTGTAGCGCTTGAGCGTCTCGATGTGGTCGAACCCCTCGCGGATGGCGTCGCAGAGGTCCTTCTCGGTCACATCCTCGCAGAGGCAGACGAATTTCTTCTTCGGGCCGCCGGGGATGATCTGAGAGGCCAGGCTCTGGGGGTTGAGGCCGGACCGGCGCGCCTGCAGGTCACGACGCTCCGCCTCCAGCGTCTCCGACGCCCCGGACCCTCCCAGGCCCAGGCTCTGCGCGGCGGAGAGGCCCGCGATCCTGCCGTCGAGCAGGATCGCCGAAAGGTCGTGCAGGCCGTTCACCTGGCCGGCGGCGAACATGTCCGGGGGCAGGTCCTTTGCGACGATCTCGCCGAGGGCGGGATCGTGGTCCACCGAACATCCCCCCTGGTGGAGCAGGGCGATGGCAGGGGTGTAGCCTGCGGACAGGGCGATGAGGTCACAGGACAGCTTTCGCTCGGAGCCGGAGACGATCCCGCCTCTGCCGTCCGTGCGGGCGAGGGTGGCCCCGATGACCTGCTTGCTCCCCTGCGCCTCCCGGATCGTATGGCCGGTGAGGATGGGGACTCCCGCCGCCTTCACCTGCGCCAGGGCATCGGATTCCGGGATCTCGGCCCGGCTCTCGGCGATGGCCTCGACGTGGACGCCGGCGCTCAGGAGGTCCCTGGCCACGGCGAGTCCCGCGTCGTTGGAGGAGACGACGAGGGCGTTTCTGCCGGGCAGGACGCCGTAGAGGTGGATCAGGCGCTGGACACCCCTCCCAAGAAAGACGCCAGGAAGGTCATTGTTGTGGAAGATGAAGGGGCGCTCGAAGGCCCCGGCGGCGACGACGATGCGGCGCGCCCGGACGTGAATCACGCGATGGCCCTGGTTGACGCCGAGGAGGTGGTCCTCGTAGAGGCCGAAGGCCGTGGCGCTGCTGAACACCTCGATGTTTTCGGTCTGAGAAACTTCGGCGGCCAGACGGCGGCCGGTCTCAAATCCGGTCTCTCCGTTGAAGGGCGCGGTCTGGAAGCGGAGGTGGCCTCCGAGGGTGGCCTGGTCGTCGATCAGGACCACCCGCGCCCCGGTCCGGGCGGCCTCCAGGGCTGCGGACAGGCCCGCAGGGCCTCCGCCGACCACGGCGACATCGGCGTGCCGGGTGAGATGCTCATAGCGGGTCTCGTGGGCGTCGTGCCGGGTCCGGTCGATCTCGCCGAGCCCGGCGGCGTGGCGAAGGACGTGTTCGTAGAGGGGCCACATGAAACGGGGCCGGATGAACCGCTTGTAGTAGAACCCGACGGGCAGCATGAAGCTCAGGCGGTCGTTGATCGAGAGGAGGTCGAGGTCGAGGGAGGGCCAGGCGTTCTGGGGCTTGATCCACATCTTATCCTGCACCGGCTCCGTGCAGATGCGCACGTTGGGCGTCCCATTGACGTTCATCAGGCAGTTGGGGCACTGCCCCGCCGCGCAGAAGAGGCCGCGCGGGCGGTGATATTTGAAGCTCCGGCTGAAGGTCCGGACGCCTGCCGCAAAGAGGGCGGAGCCGACGGTCTCCCCCGGATGCGCCGGGATGTCACGGCCGTTGAAGTGGAGGGTGACGGTGTGATGGGCGTCGAACTGCTGGGTCGGGTGAGGGGGGAGACGATTGCTGTCGTGGGAAGCCATGGATTTCCTTTCGTACAGAATTATGCGAACGCCTTGTAAAGGGCCTTGACAGCGGTCTCGTAGTCTTTTTGATCCACGCCCACGATGATGTTGATCTCCGAGGAGCCCTGGTCGATGATGCGCACGTTGACGCCGGCCTGCGCCAGGGCCGTGAACACCCGCGCGGCCACGCCCACGCGGTAGGCCATCCCTTCCCCGACCGTGGCGATGAGGGCCAGGCCCGATGTGATGTCCACGCGGTCGGGCTCCAGGATGCGCTGGATCTCCTGCCGGATGATCTCCTCCTTCCCGGCGATCTCCTCGTCCTCGATGACGACCGACATGGAGTCGATACCGGTGGGGGAGTGCTCGTAGCTGATGCCGTGGGACTCGAGGATCTCCAGGACCTTTCGGCCGAAGCCGTGCTCCTTGTTCATCAGGGCCTTCTCGATGAAGACCATGCTGAACCCCCGTTTGCCCGCGATGCCGGTGACGCCCGTGTCGGAGACGCCCCGCGACGGCAGGACCAGGGTGCCGGGGTCGTCCGGGGCGTTCGTGTTCCGGATGTGAATGGGGATGCGGAGCTGCCGCACGGGGAAGATGGCCTCGTCCTGGAGGACTGTGGCGCCCATGTAGGCCAGTTCCCGAAGCTCGCGGTAGGTCACCTCGCGGATGGGCATCGCGTCGGGCACGATGCGCGGGTCGGTCATGAGGAAGCCGGACACGTCGGTCCAGTTCTCGTAGGCTTCGGCGCGCACGGCGCGGGCGACGACGGCCCCGGAGATGTCGGACCCGCCCCTCGGAAAGGTGTGGATGGAGCCGTCAGGGTTCGCCCCGTAGAAGCCGGGGATGACGAACAGGCCGTCGCCTTTGAGCAGGCCGTCGAGGCGGTCGTAGGTCCGGTCATCGAGCTGGCCGTCGGGCGTGAAGAGGATGCCGTCCGCCGGGTCGACGAAGCGGGCACGGAGGTAGGCGGCCACGATACGACCGCTGAGGTATTCGCCGCGCGAGGCGACGAAGTCCCGCGAGGCCCCGCCCTGGGTCTGTTTGCGGACCTCTTCGAGGAGGCCGGCGACGTCCAGGTTGACGCCGAGGTCCCCAGCGAGTTCGAGGTGCCGGTCCCGGATGATGTGGAAAGGCTCTGAGATGTCCAGCCCCGCGGCGGCGAGTTCGTGACAGAGGTAGAGCAGGTCCGTCACCTTCTGGTCTTCTTTTTTTCGTTTGCCGAGGGCGGAGACGACGGCGTAGCGCCTCCGGGCGTCGGCCCGGAGGATGGATTCGATCTTGCGGACCTGGCCCGCGTCGGCGACGGACGTGCCGCCGAACTTGCAGACGATGGCTGCCAAAGCACAACCTCTCAAAACAGATTTTTACCTTGAACCAGATATGGGCGTCTCTATATTGGTGCTCTGAAAATGCGCTGTCCGCTTCGCTAACTCCGCTCCCTCGCCCTTGTGCCAGTTGTAAAGCGTGGCCGGGTCAAAGTCGGCATCGGTTGGCCAGACCAGCGTATGAATTTCCGGATCGAGGCGTACCTGATTGAACAAAGAGAGGTTGCGTAGAGGGCCGTAGTAATGGCCGTGGAGGACCGGCTCAAAGTTGATCGTTCTTTCTTCACCGTCGCCAAAGGTGATGCGCAGGGTGTAGGGCTCGACGATCTCAAAGCCGGTTACGTTTACTAACAAATGGTTCACGGTTTTATCGCTCTTTCTATCCACGACACAGAGGCGGAATCTTGTTGATGGGGTTTCCGGCTATGGCAAGATTCCAGTCTTCCATTAGCTCTGCCTGATAAAGCTCCATCCAGGCCTCCACGAGGCGCTGCTGTCGGTGCGGTAACTCACCAGTGATTAACTCGATGGGGTCAATACTGAAAACTGCTTTCCTACCCTGGTAGTAAGCGTGTAAATGGGGGGTATGATGTCGCTCACCGGTCTCTGTGAACATGCGTATGATGATTCCGAAGAATCTGGATATTCCGGGCATGTCAGATAGATATCCCCTACAGCGTGAGTTATACGGAATACCACGCATCGATAAGGGGGCCGGCTTGAACTTCTCTGACTTCCGGCTGTGACGCCAGCCACTGTTGCACGGCCCGGCGGTGGTCCTCCGTGACGCCCCCTCGCCCGTCAATGGTGACGAAGACGCTCCAGTTAGGGGGCCTGCCTCCGCCTCCGCACACCAGCCCGTTCCCCTCGATGGCTTGGTCGATGAAGATGTCTACCAGGCGGTCAAAGGCGTCGGAGGACAGGTCGTCCGCCACGCGGAAGGATACCTCAAACCCCAATTCCTGAAATTCGCCGAGGTGAAGCTTTTTGCGAAGGCGCTTTCTCATCTCTCAATGTCCGTCGCCCGTCCGCTTCCATCCCGGCCCGCCGCCGAATGGCCGGGTCGTGCCGACGAGGGGGATGCCGGTGATCATGGAGGATTCGAGGGTGAGGGCCCGCATGTCCTCCGGCTCCAGGTCATGGACGTCGTTCTTGCCGCAGGCGCGGGCGATCATCTGGATCTCCAGGGTCATGGCGTGGAGGAAGTTGGCCACCCGCTCGGCGGCCTCGTCGATGGGGAGGCGCTTCATGAGTTCGGGGTCCTGCGTGGTGATGCCGACCGGGCACAGGCCGGTGTGGCAATGGTGGCAGGCGTAGGGCTCGGCCCCGAGCTTATGGTAGTCCTCCACGTAGAGGGGCCGGTTGCAGTTGAGGGCCATGAGCGCGGCCGTGCCGACGTAGATCGCGTCTGCGCCGAGGGCTATGGCCTTGGCCGCATCCGTCCCGTTCCGGATGCCCCCGGCCATGATCAACTGGACCTGGCCGTAGAGCCCGATGTCTTCGAGCGCGGCGCGGGCTTCACAGACGGCGGCGAGGGTTGGGATGCCGGTGTGATCCATCAGCAGGTCGGGTGAGGCCCCGGTCCCCCCCTCCATGCCGTCGATGACGACGACGTCGGCCCCGGCCTTGACGGCGAGTTTCACGTCGTCGAACACGCGCGAGGCGCCGATCTTGACGAAGATGGGGACCTGCCAGTCCGTGGCCTCCCGGAGCTCCTCGACCTTGATGATCATGTCATCCGGGCCGAGGAAGTCGGGGTGCCGGCAGGGGCTGCGCTGGTCCACGCCCGGCGGCAGGTCGCGGATGCGGGCGATCTCCGGGGAGACCTTCGAGCCGAGCAACAGGCCGCCCGTGCCGGGCTTGGCGCCCTGGCCGATGGTCAGCTCGATGGCGTCGGCGACCTTCAGGTGGTGGACATTGATGCCGTAGCGGGAGGGGAGGACCTCATAGATGAGGGTCTTGGAGTTCTCCCGCTCCGCCGGGAGCATGCCGCCATCCCCGGTGGTCGTGGAGGTGCCTGTCTTCGTGGCCCCGCGCGCGAGGGCCACCTTGGCGTTGTAGGAGAGAGCGCCGTAGCTCATGCCGGTGATCATGACCGGGATGTCCAGATGGATCGGCTTCTGGGCGAACCGCGTGCCCAGGACCGTGCCCGTGTTGCATTTCTCCCGGTAGCCCTCCAGCGGGATGCGGGTGAGGGTACAGGGGAGGAAGGTCAGGTCGTCCAGGGAGGGGACGGGGCGCTTGCGCAGGGTGCCGAAGCCCCGGATGCGGTAGCGGCCCAACTCAGCCTTGACGTGGATGTCCTCGATGGCCTCGGGGCTCCAGTGCGAACCCTGGCGCTTCACCTCGTGGCCGATCAGAGCGCCGTTTTCCATACGTCCCACTCCTTTTTGTCAAATGACCAGAGACGCCTGCCAGCCACGACCTTCTTCAGGCTGGACGGCATCGGGATGTCGAACGGTTTGAGCGCCGAGGCCACTTCCGTCAGATCCTGCTCGGTCGGCTCCTGGACCACGGCGTCGTTGCCGGGGTCGTCCACCCGTCCGCCGACGAAGATGCGGCCCTCGTACATCGAGTCGCCCAGGGCCTCGCCCGCGTCGCCACAGAGGATGATCGTCCCCTTCTGCATCATGAAGCCGCTCATGTAGCCGCAACTTCCGCCGATGATGAGCGTGCCCCCCTTCATGGCGATGCCCGCGCGGGCAGCGGCATCCCCCCGGATGACCACGGTCCCGCCCCGGATGGAGGCCGCCGCGCTGTTCCCGGCGTTCTTGTCCACGACCACGGTCCCGGACATCATGCACTCGGCCAGGCCCCAGCCGGCGCTCCCCCGGACCTCGATGTGCGGGCCGTCTCCCATGCCCCCGCAGTAGTAGCCGACGCTCCCGTCAAACACGATCCTGGCGGGTTGCAGGAGGGCCACGGCGAGGTTGTGTTGCGCCGCCGGGTTTCGGACGAGGACCTCCGGGGTCCCGGCCTCGATCTGGCGCTTGATCTCCTGATTGATCTCGCGGGGCGTCCTGCCCTCACAATCGATGGCGTTCAAGATGACCTCCGATCACAGTAGGGGCGACCCCCAGCCGCCAAACGCTCCCATGAGGTCGCGTTCCACTACCCTGGGTCGCCCCTACCTGGCGTTCGCGCCTGTTTTTATGCGGCTTTGGCCGCCTTGGACGGGGGGAGTTTCCAGACCTTCACGCTCTTCGGTTGCGGCTCGATGGCCTCAAACGCCGTCCTGAAGGTGCGGCGCAGGGCGATCTCCTCCGTGGCGATGGCCACGAAGGCGTCGGTCTCGGCCACGATCAACGGCTTCAGACCGAACGAGTCCTTGGCGAACCCGATGGTGTCCGCCGTGGCCACCAGGTAGCTGAAGGAGCCGTCGAGGTCCCGGATGGAGGCGCGGAGGGCCTCCTCGAGGTCATCCCCCTTCGCCATCCTCCCGGCCAGGTACATCCCGATGATCTCGGAGTCGTTCTCGGTGTAGAACCGATGTCCTTTCATCTCGTACTGGCGGCGCAGCTTGTGGTAGTTGGTGATGTGGCCGTTGTGCACCGTGGCCAGATCCGGGACGCCGTGCGCCCAGAACGGCTGCGAGTGGCTCAGATCCACCCGACTCTCCGTGGAGAGCCGGGTATGGCCGATGCCGTGGGTGCCCCGGAACGCGGAGATGCCGTAGGTCCGGTCCAGGTCGTCCGGGGAGCCGACCTGTTTGGCGATCTCCAGCCTGAGGCCGGCGCTGATGACCTCCACGTCCGGCGACAGGGCTTCGACCTCGCGCTGCAGGGCGTTCAGGTCGCCTTCGTAATCGACGACCATGCGGAGGTATTCCGAGACGACGGAGGCCCCGCGCACCTTTCCCATCCGCTCGACGCGGGACTTGATCTGTTCCCCCCGATCCCTGAGGTCTCCGCCCTCTCCGAGTTTGACCCGCAGGATGAGCGCGCCTTCGCCGGTGTCGCCATAGAGCGCCACGCCCGCGGAGTCGGGGCCCCGGTTGCCGAGGGCCTGGAGCATGGAGCGCATGATGCTGCCGAGGGGAGGGCTGGATGAGCCGGATTTGTTCAGGTAGCCGATGATGCCACACATAACTATTTCTCTCCGAACCAGAAGGTCTCGTGGACCTCGTTGGTGGTGGTGTCACGGATGGCGAGGAACCACTTCTTGCAGCCAAGGCGGTGGTACCACCACTCGCGCTGCGGCCCGGCCTCGTTCTTGCGGGCGTAGAGATAGTCCGCCCACTCTCGAAATGGCGCCTCCAGAACGGGGCGCGGATGGGTCTCCCCGCCGAATCGGAACTCGGTCACGCTGCGTTCGCCGCAGTTTGGACAACGAATCAGGAAGGACATAGGAACCTTTCGCAGGGGCACGGCACGCCGTGCCCCTACTTATTGTATATTTTCAGAAAAACGTCAGGAACTGGTCGATCTCCCACTGCGTCACCTGACGATGATACTGTTTCCATTCGGACCACTTGAGCCGGATGAATTCCTGGGCGATGCTGCCGAGGGCCCCCTGAATGACCTCATCCTTCTCCAGCTCCAGCAGGGCGTCCCGAAGGCTTTGCGGCAGGACCCGGATCTTGCGGCGCTCCACTTCCTCCCACCCCAGTTCGTAGAGATTCCCGAGGTTGGGTTCGCCGGGTTCGAGCTTCCGCTCCACGCCGTCCATTCCAGCAGAGATGTAGGCGGCCAGGGCCAGATAGGGGTTGGTGGCGGAGGAGATGGTCCGGTCCTCGCAGTGGCCGGGGCCGGCGATCCGGATCATCTGGGTCCGGTTGTTGTCCCCGTAGGTGATGAACGCGGGTGTCCAGAGGAAACCGGACCGGGAGCCGTAGAGGGCATCGGCCACCTGGAGGCGCTTGTAGCAGTTGACCGTGGGCGAGGTGATGCAGCAGAGGGCCGGGGCGTGGTGGAGGATGCCGCCGAGGAAGTGATAGGCGAACTTCGACAGGCCGAGGCCTCGGCGGTCCTTCAGGTCCGTGCAGAGGTTCTTGCCGGTCTTCGCGTCCGCGACGTGGTAGTGGAAGTGCGCCCCACTGCCGGTGCGGTCGGAGAAGGGCTTGGGCATGTAGGTGGCGATGGCCCCGTACTTCAGCGCGAGCTGGCTGGTCATCATCTTGAAGAAGGTGTGGCGGTCCGCCGTGACCATGGACTCGGTGTAGCCGAAGTTGACCTCATACTGCCCGTTGGCGTCCTCGTGGTCCGCCTGATAGACGTCCCAGCCGAGTTTGTTCAGTCCCGTCGTGATGTCCATGAGGTAGTCCATCACCGGGGAGATGCCCTTGAAGTCGTAGCAGGGCTTGTTGAGGGTGTCGACTTTGTGGGGATCCCACGGGGAGATGGACCCGTCGGGGTTCTTGACGACCAGAAAATGCTCCGGCTCCACGCCCACGTTGAAGATATAGCCCTTCTGCCGGGCCTTCTTCAGGACCCTCTTGAGGTTGGTGCGCGGACAGAAGGGATGAGGCTCGTCGTCCACGTAGAGGTCGGAGGCGAAGCGGGCGACGCCGGGTTTCCAGAACAGGGGCGTGTAGGAGTCGAGGTCGATGCGGGCCATCATGTCGTGAGAGTGCGCGCTCTGACCCATGCCCCAGACCGCCCCTCCCGCAAACCCCGCCCCGACGTCGATGACGTCGTCAAAAGCGGAGACGGGGACCATCTTGACCTTGGCCGACCCGTGGACGTCCACGAATTGCGCGAGGATGAACGCTATCTTATCCTTCTTCATCCGATCCAGGACTTCCGATCTCGAAGCCACAAAACCTCCTTCAAAGACAGGGTCAAGGGTCAAGACACAGGGTTCAAACTCGGAGCCACATCATCAGGGTGACATTGTTTTTTTCAGACAGAGGGAGTATGATATATCAGCGGCTTACGGTTGTCAAGCGGGATTATCGCTCTTCTGAAAACTGCTACAATGGCAGGCTGACCGTGTCAAAGCAGGAACATTTTGGCGTAACTCCCTGTCTGGAAGTCCTTAAGGGGCGGTCTGACATGTCGCATTTCCATTTTTATCAATATGTTATTTGTATGTTGGGATTTCTGGCACATCGTTTGCGGCTTAAAAACGCCGTATGTGATTGCTTAAAAAACACATTTTCGTATCCGTCTATCCATAGAAAGGACCTATCCCATGCGCACCGACCGACTCACGCAACGATCCCTGGAGGCCATCCAGTCCGCTCAGGAGATCGCCCGCGAACGTCATCATAGCCAGATCGATCTGGAACACCTTCTCTTCGCCCTGCTGGGCCAGGAGGAGAGCGTGTCGGCCAGCATCCTGACCAAGGCCGGCGTGGACGTCCGGGGGCTTCGGGACCGCCTGACCGCCCTGCTGGACAAGCTTCCGCGCGCCTATTCAGAGGGGGGGCAGGTCCACGCCTCCGGGGCGTTCAACGAGGCGATGGACCGGGCATGGAAGGGGGCGCAGCAGCTCAAGGACGAGTACCTGAGCGCAGAGCATCTTCTGATGGCCATGGCCGAGGCCAAGCAGACGGCCGTAGGTCATCTGCTTGCGGAACTGGGCGTGACGCGGGACCGGCTCTTTGCGGCCCTGCAGCAGGTCCGGGGGAATCAGCGGGTGACGGACCCCGACCCGGAGTCCAAATATCAGGCGCTTGAAAAGTACAGCCGGGACCTGACGAAGGCTGCCCGTGAAGGGAAGCTGGACCCGGTGATCGGGCGGGAGGAGGAGATCCGCCGGGTCATCCAGGTGCTGTCCCGCCGGACGAAGAACAACCCGGTGCTGATCGGGGAGCCGGGCGTGGGGAAGACGGCCATCGTGGAGGGGCTGGCGCAGAAGATCGTGGCCGGGGAGGTCCCGGAGTCTCTGAAAGACCGCCAGGTGGTGGCTCTGGACGTGGGGGCGATGGTGGCCGGGTCCAAGTTCCGGGGGGAGTTCGAGGAGCGGCTGAAGGCCGTGCTGAAAGAGGTGGAGGCCGCGCAGGGGAACATCGTCCTGTTCATCGACGAGTTGCACACCATCGTCGGGGCGGGGGCCGTGGGCGGGTCGATAGACGCCTCCAACATGCTCAAGCCGGCCCTGGCGCGGGGGGAACTCCGCTGCGTGGGGGCGACGACGCTGGACGAGTACCGAAAATATGTGGAGAAGGACGCGGCGCTGGAGCGGCGGTTTGCGCCGGTCCTGGTGGGGGAGCCGTCGGTGGAGGACACGATCTCCATCCTGCGCGGGTTGAAGGAGCGGTATGAGATCCACCACGGGGTGCGCATCCAGGACGGGGCGCTGGTGGCGGCGGCGACGCTGGCCGAGCGATACATCACGGACCGCTTTCTGCCGGACAAGGCCATCGACCTGATCGACGAGGCTGCGGCCAACCTCCGGATCGAGATCGACAGCATGCCGGCGGAGCTGGACGAGGTGGAGAAACGCATCCGGCAACTGGAGATCGAGCGGCAGGCGGTGAAGCGGGAGAAGGATGCCGCGGAGCGACTGAAGCCGATTGAGAAGGAGCTGGCCGAATTGGGCGAGGAGCGGGACCGCCTGCGGGCGCACTGGCTGGTGGAGAAGGAGGCGATCACGCAGATCCGGGCGCTCAAGGAGCGGGCCGAGGCCCTGAAGCTGGAGGCTGAGCGCGCGGAGCGCACGGCGGACTACGAGAAGGCCGCCCGCATCCGTTACGGCGACCTCATCCAGATTCAGAAGGAAGTGGACGAGGCCAACGCCCGGCTGGCGGAGGTCCAGAAGGAGCTGAAGATGTTGAAGGAGGAGGTGGACGACGAGGACGTGGCCGAGGTGATCTCGAAGTGGACCGGCATCCCGGTCTCGAAGCTGGTGGAGGGGGAGATCGAGAAGCTCGTCCAGATGGAAGCGCGTCTTCATCAGCGCATCGTCGGACAGGACGAGGCCATCTCCGCGGTGTCGAACGCCGTTCGCCGTGCGCGGGCAGGGCTGGGCGACCAGAACCGCCCGATTGGTTCGTTCATATTCTTAGGGCCGAGCGGGGTCGGAAAGACACTCCTGGCCAAGGCCCTGGCGGAGTTCCTGTTCGATGACGAAGGGGCCATGGTCCGGATCGACATGTCGGAGTACATGGAGAAACACGCCGTGTCCCGGCTGATCGGGGCGCCGCCGGGCTACGTGGGATACGAAGAGGGCGGGCAGCTCACGGAGGCGGTGCGCCGCCGGCCCTACCAGGTGGTCCTGTTCGATGAGATCGAGAAGGCGCACCCGGACGTGTTCAACACCCTGCTGCAGGTCTTGGACGACGGCCGCCTGACGGACGGGCAGGGCCGGACCGTGAACTTCAAGAACACGGTCGTGATCATGACCTCCAACGCGGGAAGCGCGTTCATCGGGGATTATGGCGAGGGGGATTACGAGCGGATGCGGGAGCGGGTGATGGAGGCTCTGCGGGAGGCGTTCCGGCCGGAGTTCCTCAGCCGGCTGGACGAGATCATCATCTTCCACCGTCTGGACCGGAGTCGGATGAAGGAGATCGTGGAGCGGGAGCTCGTCCATCTGAAGCGGCGTCTGATGGAGCACGCGAAGGTGGAACTGGAGGTGACGGACGCGGCGCGGATGTTGCTGGCGGAGGCAGGTTACGACCCAACCTATGGGGCGCGGCCGCTCAAGCGGGCGATTCAGAAGAGGATTGAGAATCCGCTGGCGCTGGACCTGCTGGAGCGGAAGTTCTCAGAGGGGGAGACGGTCGTGGCCGATGCGGAGGGGGAGAAGATCGTGTTCAGGAAGGGCGCGATGGCGCGGAAGGTGGCGTAACTCACAAAACGTCGGAGGGGCTCAGGTACCGTACGTCATTCAGTGGCGTAATCTTGGCTCTTCTCAGCGTCCCTTTTGCCACTTTCTTTAGAAGAAAGTGGCGCAAAGAATCGCGCTCAGGCGCCGCGCGGGCTGGGCGCGCCGCAACCTTGACGTTCAGTTGTCGCACCGAAATTTGTGCCCCCGGAGAGTGGGTTGCTTCTGCTGGACTCAGGCGGTGAGGGTTTCTGGCGTCGCGCCTTCTTTGATCGTAGTCGTTGAGATAGGGGCGATCCGAAAGGATCGCCCCTATCTTTTTATTTCAGGTCGGCCTTTTTCCAGGCCCCGTCGAGGGCGGCGTAGGTGGCGCGGGCCGCGTCGGGCGCGGGCATCTCGCGAACCTTTTGACTGAACGGCTCCGGGGTGACCGGGCCGTCGTAGCCGAGGTCGGACAGGATTTTGAGGAAGCTGGCCAGGTCGATCACACCGGTCTCGCCGGGGAGGCAGCGGACGTTGTCGAGCTGTTCGTCGATGGGGATGCCGGCCGGGGCGTCGTTCACGTGGACGTAGACGACCTGTTCGATCTTCAGTTTTCGGAGGTCGTCCAGCGTGCCGTGGGAGGTGTACCAGTGCCAGCAGTCGAGGAGGAGGCCGACGTTGCCGGCGCCGACGGCGTCGCACATCTCCAGCATCCCGGCCATCGTGTAGATGAACTCGTGCTTGTGCCCTATCCGGAGGGTTTTGGGGCCGATGAACTCCAGGCCCAGGGAGCAGCCGTGGTCCTTCAGGATCGCGGCCATCTTCCGGAAACGGTCGGCCAGGAAGTCGAACTGCTCCTTGAAAGGCCGCTCGTCCGAGTAGGGGAGCACCCAGGTGGGCACGCGGTGACAGCCGAGGGCCGCGCCGGTCTTTGCCTGGCCTGGCAACTGCGCCAGGCCGGCCTCAAAGGTCGCGTCGTCCTTGCGCCAGTCCACGGGCAGGCCCCATCCGCCGGGTTTGAGGCCGTGCTGCGCGAACAGCCCTTTCACGTGATCCATCGAGGTCTCGGCGGCGAGTTTGGCGACTTCGTTGATGCTGACGTCGATGCCGCTGAACCCTGCCTCTTTCGCCAGCTTGAGCGCCTCCGGCAGGGTCGCGCGGATGCCGACCGCGCCGGGGCTTAGATTTTTGAACATGACATCTTCCTCTCTTCCACCACAGGTTCAACCGCTGTCAGAAAAGTTTTTGCTTCCTCCAGGCTTTGTGCGCTATAAGATCGTTAAAAAGGGCCACAGGGGCAAGGTCAAAGCGCCGCGTCCACGGCGGGCGGGAAGAGGCGGGTCACGTCTCCCTCCAGGCGGAGGCTCACAGCGGGGTGGTGGTCGTGCTCGGTGTGCCCCTGGTTGAGGATGACGTAGGGAACGCTCCGGTCCGCGGCCAGCAGGGGGATGGAGGCGGCGGGGTAGACGGAGAGGGTGGAGCCGAGGGCCACGACCAGGTCGGCCTGGCCTGCTGCGAAGGAGGCGCGAGAGAGGTCCTCCTCCCGCAGGCCCTGGCCGAAGCTGATCGTGGCGGTCTTCAGGTGTCCGCCGCAGGGGCAGCGGGGCGACCGACGATGCTGACGGAAGTACTCGAAGTGGGGCGCGGGGTCCGACCGCTCCCCGCAGGCCTGGCACTCGACCTGGGCGTTGGTGCCGTGGAGTTCGATCAGGCGCGCGGCGGAGGTTCCGGCCTTCGCGTGCAGGCCGTCGATGTTCTGGGTGACGACGGCCTCGATCTTACCGGCGGCCTCAAGCCGGGCGATGGCCTCGTGGACGGCGTTGGGTCGGGCGTTTCGAAAGGCTTCATAGCCCTCCAGTTTCTGGTCCCAGTGCTCAACCCGGGCCTCCTCGGAGGCCATGAAGTCCTGATAGTAGACGGGCTGACGCCGTTTCCAGACGCCCTGAGGACCCCGGAAGTCGGGGATGCCGCTGGCGGTGGAGACGCCCGCGCCGGTGAAGATGAGGATGCGATCCGCCTGACGCAGGTAAGCGACCAGACGAGGGTCGGGCGATTCGGTCACGTCAGGTGTCATCTTTAGAAGCATATTGCTTTAGCTTCTCCGGGTCGAGCGCGACGCCCAGGCCGGGGGCGTCGGAGACGCGGATGCAACCTTCCTCGTAGCGGAGGGGGGACTGGATCACGTCGTCCACCAGGAAGCCCGGCCCCACGATGTCGGAGGCCACGGTCACGGCCTTCGACGCCTGGGCCAGGTGGAGGGAGGCCGCGGTGCCGGGCCCGAGTTCCACGGTGCTGCCGAACAGGACCTGGATGCCGGCCTGCTCGGCCAGGTGGATCAGGCGTTGCGTGCGCGTCACCCCGCCGGACTGGGCGGGGATCACGTTGAAGACATCCACGCCCCTGTGTTTGACCAGGGCGAGGGGGAAGGCGTCCGAGAAGTCCCCCACGTGCTCGATGATCTGGCAGGGCACGGACGCGCGCACCCGAGCCAGGGCCTGGGCGACCTCTTCCGCCCTTTCGTCCACCAGTGCGGGGTTGTCGTTGCCCTTCCACCGGGCGACGGCCGAGATGGGGGTCTCGACGGCGTCCAGGCCGAACTCGGCCAGGCGACGGATGTTCTGGATGGCCTCCTCCTCCTCCCATTCCCCGCTCACGTCGATCCGGAGGTGGACGTCGGGGCCTGCGATGCGCCGGAAGGTGCGCACCCGCTCGTAGTCCACGTCAAAGCCGCTCCAGCCCGCCTTCAACTTGAAGTTCCGGAAGCCCTCCTTGAGTTTTTGCTCGATCTCTCCCTCCAGCATGTCCGCGCTGCGCAGGTAGGAGACCCAGGAGACGGGGATCGCGTCCCAGTAGCGCCCGCCCAGGAGTTCGTAGACGGGGGCTCCGAGGTGTTTTCCGGCCAGGTCCAGCAGGGCCATGTCCAGGGAGGCGGCCACGAGCTGCCGGTATTCCGGGTGGGTGTCCGCAGGGATGGCCTCAAAGAAAGCCTCCCAGGCCCGGCGCCGCCTCAGGGGGTCCTGGCCGACCAGGACGCCGGCCAGGAGGTCGCGCAGTTCCGAAGCAGAGAGGGCCTTCATCCTGGCGGCGACGTCCGAGACTTCGCCGATGCCCCTCAGGCCGGTGTCGGTCTCCAGTTCATAGATGAAGTACCGCGACTCCACACCGGGGCGGACCCTGCAGACTTCTTCGGGTGTCTTTGCGATGTAGCGGTAGTCGCGGGGCATGGTCACCCGGTGGAGGTGTACGTCTACGATTTTCATGGTGAGGTTCCTTTTAAAGCTTCCCTTCCCGGCGGAGGACTTCGAGCAGGGACTCATGGATGCCGAGGGGGAGGTCGACCCAGGCGTTGCCCCGGCGCTCGGATTCGTAGATGGCCATGAGGATCTCGACGGCGGCGCGGCCATCGCGACCCGTGCAGCGCGGCGGACGGTCCTGCTCGATGGCGGCGATGAGGTCCCGCGCGGCGCAGAGGACCGGCGTCTCCTGCCACGCCGGGTCGGGGAGCGCGCCGGGGGTCAGCTCCCACCACCAGCCCTTCTCGAACGCCTGGGGGCGGGAGGTCCAGAGGCCGGCGTTGGTACCCATCCGAATGACACCCTTTTCACACTGAAACTCTATGTCCCACCGCTCGTACTCGGTCAGTTCATCGCTGATCACCACGCCGTCGATCCCGCTCTGGAACCGGAGCAGGGCGTAGCTGGTGTCCTCCACGCGGAACTCGCGACGCCTCCGGCGCGTGGCCGTGCCCAGGACCGAGGCCACGTCACCGGCGAAGAGGCGGAGCGTGTCGAAGGTGTGAACCGCGTCGTGCAGCAGGGGACCCTCGGTGTCGGCCACCCACTCCGGAAAGGGCTTGCAGCCCTGGCAGTGGGCCACGACGTGCAGGAGCGGGCCGAGCGCGCCGGAGTCGATCAGATCTTTGACCGCCTGATAGTGGCCGGACCATCTTCGGGAGCAGTTGACCAGGAGCTTCGTCCCGGCCTGCTCACAGACATCGATCATGGCGTCGCACTCGCCCAGGCTCAGGGCCATCGGTTTCTCGCAGAAGATGCCCCTGGCGCCGGCCTGTGCAGCGGCGACGACGATCTCCGGGTGCAGGGGGGGGTGCGTGGCCACACAGACGATGTCCAGGCGCTCCCGGTCCAGCATCTCGCGGTAGTCCCGGTAGAGGGCGCTCACGTCCCAGCGCTGGCCGAAGGCCCGCAGTTTCTCCTCGCCCCGGTTGCAGGCGGCGACGATCCGGGCGTCCGGCAGGGCGGCGAAGGCCCCGGCGATGGTGGCAGGGTGAGCAGCGCCGGGCTGGTCCTCCATGGTGCTGGCGATGCGGCCGCAACCGATGATTCCGACGCGATACACAGGCATGACGACCTCCTCAGGGACAGAACCCAAACCTCTCCATGATCACCCCGGAAGCATAGTCAATCTGCTTCTCTGAGTCAAGCCAAGTTTCACCTGGAGAAAGGGCTTGACTCACAAAAGGCGTATTCATACACTTAGGGCGATTTGGCGACCGTATCCAGGGAGGTATATGATGGAATTGAAAGGCGCAGTCGCTCTTGTCACGGGGGGCAACGGCGGACTGGGGCAACGCATCTGCCACGCCCTGGCCGGGGCCGGCTGCCACGTGGCGGTGGTGTATGCCCGGAGCCGGGAGGCGGCGCAGGAGGTGGCCGGCCAGCTTCGGGAAAAGGGGGTTCAGGCGGATGCCTTCCCGTGTGACGTGACCGATCCTGGGCAGGTGCAAGGCCTGGCCGCGCGGGTACTGGACCGGTTCGGACGGATCGACATCCTGGTGAACGACGCGGCCTACAACAGGTGGATCCCCTTTCAGGATCTGGACGCCCTGACCTACGAGGAGTGGAACAAGATCCTGAACGTGAACCTGACGGGGCCCATGCTGTGCATCAAGGCCGTAGCGCCCGCCATGAAGCAGCAGGGCCGGGGGCGCATCGTGAACATCTCCTCGATTGCGGGGCTGGGCCCGTCGGGGTCGTCGATCCCCTACGCCGTGTCCAAGGCGGGGCTCATCCACCTGACCCGGTGTATGGCGGTGGGGCTGGCCCCCGAGGTGCTCGTCAACTGCGTCGCGCCGGGGTACCTGGAGGGGACGCGGGCGACGTCCAACCTGGACCCGGCCTACCGGGAGCGCGCCGTGGCGGGCACGCTGCTCCAACGCGCGGCGGACAAGGACGACGTGGCCGAGCAGGTGGTCGCGTTCTGCCGCACGGACAGCGTCACCGGCCAGACGCTGGTGATCGACGCGGGCCGGGTTTTTCACTAAAAGACCCGCTGGATGCCCCTCAGTTCTACTGAGGGGAGGAAAGCGGGGGTTTTGAGTTGATAATCGTGGTTTGGGTTTGATATATTGACGGTATGGCTATCCAAAGATCATCCCATGCCGTCTATGACCTGAAGTATC
>SICM01000062.1 GCA_009694805.1 Candidatus Latescibacterota bacterium | reverse complement strand
ATCAAAAAACACGGACGTCGTGCTATCAGCATTTTCCGGCTTGGTTTAGACCAACTCATGCATCTGATCAACAACGCTCAAGACTGCCTGAAAGATTTCCGATATTGCTGTCAACGATTACTGTCGTGTACTTAGGTCTTCAGGTAGTCTTTCACCTTGGCCAGCCAGAGTTCCATGTATTGGAAGCCCGCGGCGGCGTAGGCCTCCACGTCCGCCTCGAAGCGGGTGGGCATGGTGGTGGCCGGGTTGAGGCAGAGTTTGGCGTTCATGATAGGTGTCTCCTGTCGTATTTGCATTCCCACTTTTCTTGCTCGTGCAAGAAAAGTGGGACAAAAGAAGCACGCCCCTCAGACGCCGGGGGGCTTGGCGCGCCGCAACCTCAACGTTCTGTAGTCGCACAAAAATTTGTGCCCCCGGCAGGTGGGTTGCTTCTGCTGAAGACAGGTGGTGGGGGTTTCTGGCGGCGCGCCCTCTTTCAGCCTGTACATCGTGCTTGCTTCACTGCTGTTTCTCTCCCCCTCTCCCGTGGGAAGGGGGTCGGGGGGTGAGGTCCAGCTCAGTCGAGCAGCCCGTCGATCACCTGCTCATCCGGCGCAATGAGGGGATGGTTCTCGTCCTTCAGGGGCAGGTCGATGAACCCGCCCGTCTGCGCGGACTGGTAGGCGGCGGTGACGATCTCGGTCACCGCCAGGCCGTTTTGCAGGCCGGTCTGCGGCGCCGCATCGTTGACGATGCAGTCGATCAGGTGCTGGACGCAGGCGGCGCTCGAGGACACGGGCGCGGGCGGGAGGTCGACCGGCTGGCCGTTGACAGTGTAGCTGCCGCGCTGGAGTTCCACGCGGACCCAGCGGCCCTCGCTGGTGACGTCCACGGCGTTGACCATGGGGCCTTCTTTGGGGACTTTGTTCCGGCCCGTGACGAGGAGGGCGGAGAAGCCTTCGTAGTCGCACAGCAAGGTCGCCATGTCCTCGGTGCCGAAGGCCCGGTACTCCTCCCAGAAGTGGCGCTCCATCCGGGCGTGGACCCGGCGGGGAGGGCCGAAGAGGCTGTAGAGGTAGTCCACGGCGTGGCTGCCGAGGTTCATCAGCTCGCCTCCGCCGTTGAGCCGGGCCGGGGCGGGGTAGCTGACGTAGGCCATCAGGTCGCCGTCTGGGAACTGGCGGACGGAGTGGTGGGCGTAGGAGACGACCCTGCCGTACTCCCCGCTCCGGAGGGCCTGGGAGAGCCGGGCAAGGGCGGGCTCAAACCGGAGGGGGTAGCTCAGGACGATTTTGACGCGGGCGCCCTGAGCGGCCTGAAGGATCTCGCGGGCCTCGCGCACGGTCCGGCAGAGGGGCTTGTCCACGAGGATGTGCTTGCCGCAGGCGATGGCCTTCTGGATGAGGGGGCGCTTGAGGTAGAAGTCCGTGGCGATGGAGACGAGGTCCACGTCCGGGTTCTCCAGCACGGCGTCGTAGTCGGCGGCGCAGGGGACGCCGAAGCGTTCTTCGAGGGGTCGGGCCTTATCCGGGCGGTGCTCGGCCGCGGCCACGATACGACAGTCGGGCCGGCGCTGGAGGACGGGGCCGTAGGACATCTGGTGCGCACGGTTGCCGATGAGTCCGACGCGAAACATGGCGAGCCTCCTACCTCTGAAGGAGCGAACGGGCCTTTTGCAAGACGGTCTGATCGACCAGCATCGGTTTCAGATGTTTCTGTTCCACGCCGTACATATAGATCGCCTGATCCCAATGTTCTCTGGGCTCTTTCCGATCCTTCGGTTTTATCCGCACCACCATATATATCTGCTTCCTGTCCTCGCTTTTCGAGAGGGATTGTACAACCAGACTATCAGGAGTAATCTGTTTGAGGTTGTGTCCGTAAAGATCGGAGAGCCACAATCCGGCGTTGTCCTCGGAGTTCATCCGGCCGTCTCCGTTTGAGTCGTCCCTCACGACAAGATAGAGGGCATAATCCTGGGAATCCGCCGAGTCGTGGGGGATCTCAGCGAACTTGATGAACACCTCCCGGTCGAATAAAAGGTGGGCATCCGATCCCTGATCGGAGAAAAAGAGCAGGTTCACCGTTGAGGGGTCCTCCGTATAGTAAGGAGGCAGAGGTTTTACCGCAATGGGGTAAGCGAGATTTTGGTAGCGGATGACTGTTCGTATGTCCCTGGGAATCTGAAGGTCCCGCTGGACAATCTCTACGAACCAGACGCCCGATTTCGTGATCCTTCGCGGGGTGTTGACCTGGATGTCCTGGATCGCCAGGCCCTTTGAGACGGCCTCCGCCTTTTTTTCGCCTACGATGGGTCCCCGGTTCAGCATGGGATTGTAACGATGGCGAATGCTTCGAATATAGTCGGGTACATTCCGCCATAGAAAGAACGTACAGGCCATGAAGATCAGGATGGCATCCGTGACAAGCAGAATGCGCGTCTTCCGACCGATGAAGTCCGGCGCTGTTCCTCGATCCGCCATGATCGTCCCTCCGGGCAGGTCCTATCCAGATTTTGCGCTGATCATCCTTTTATGATATTCGGCGGCTTCCTGGCGGCGGCCCACGCTGGCCCGGCGAGGGCCTGTGCGAGGGTCGAGACGGCCTCGACCGCGTGGGCGCAGGTGGCCTCCTCGGTGATCGTGTAGATCTGGTAGCAGTAGGCGAGGGCCTGAAAGTGGACGGCGAGGTTGGTGAACTTGCCGGTGTCCTCCAGGGGCATCCCCCGCTCGATGGGGGTCATCCGCCACTCGGCGTTGAGGGCCGTGAGCGCGGCGTCCACCCGCTTCACCCGGTCGTGCAGGGCCAGGGGGAACCAGTCGAGGGCCAGGGGGTTCAGCTTGTGGAAGGTGTGGGCCTGATAGTGGGTGTGGAACTCGACGTAGGCGTCGGGCTGGAGCGCTGTCATGTAGTCCCAGACCGCCTTCGTCTCCAGGGGCGCGGGTTCTCCTGCGATCAGGCGGCCAAAGCTGAACATCGGGACCTCGCCCAGGGCATTAGTCACGGAGCGGCCGCCCGCCGCTCCGTCGGGGTTGGGCATGGGGAGGAAGCAGAACCGGAAGCGGTCGAGGAGCCGGAGGGCGATGTCGCTCCGGCCCGTCAGCCAGTGGGCCACGGCCAGCACGGGCCGGGCGGCCGGCTCGGCGGGCTGCATGGTGGCCCCCACGACGATGGTCTCTTCGCGCTGGGCGGTCTCCAGGGCCAGGAGGGGGCGTCCCTGCGCTGTGCGGCCCAGCTCGCGGACCGAAAAGAGGTCGGAGACGGCGGCCAGGTCCTCCATCTCTTCGGCGACCTGGTCCGGCGTGACATAGGGCTTGTTGGCGACCTTCACGGATTCTCCCGGGGCCAGGTCGAAGGTCAGGTCCACGTGCGAATCCTTGACAAACGCGGGCGTCGGGAGGGGCCGCCACCGGGGCTCCCGGTAGATCCAGTAGGGCGGGCGCATGTAGCCCCTGCCGTTCGTCTTCGTGAAGATGAACCGGACCGTGACCCGCCGCCGTTCCAGCGCGGAGGAGGTCACGCGCACGGCGCAGGCGTACTCGCGGGGGACGCCCGCGCCCGCGAAGTGGCGCTGGAGGGCCTCCAGGAACCAGTCCGGCACGGTCTCCGGGAGCGGGTCTGCCTCGTAAGCGCAGGGGCCTGTTTTGCGGATCTCGCCGGCGCTCCCGCACACGAAGTCCGCGTCTAGGGTGATGCCAGATTCGGGGTCGTGGAGGATCATGGAGGGTTCCTTCTCGCAGGATGGGTTGTAGAACAGATTTTGCGCACGTGCGCAAAATTGTGTCCACGTGGACACAATTTGAACCCGGGTTCAAAATTTAAACCTTTGTTATGCGGAGGGTCTTCCGGTTTTGATGGTGGTTCGGCGTCCAAACGTCCTCAATCTAATGCGCCCGGTTTAAAAAGGCAAGATGGAAGTAGCACTCGGAAATCTGTTCTCCCTGTCGGCCAAAACTCTTTGACATTTTCAAGAATTGTCTCGATATTCAAGGTATGGAATCAGGTGCCGTAATCGTAGCAGTAACGAATGGAGAAGGATGTTATGGAAACGATTCGCCTGCATAAAATTGTTGAGAATGACGGGGAGATTTCTGTGACTGGCTTGCCCTACAAAAAGGGGCAGGCGGTAGAGAGTAGATACCCACGGGCTTACGCCCGTGGTCCTTGGTAGTCAAAGGCCCACCCTACCCCAGAGCGCCGCCTTCGCCCCCGCGCTTATGCACGGGGTCCCCGGCGGGTTAGGTTCATGGTCTTACGGATCGAGCCCTTGGCTATGTCCGGCCGTTCTCCGCTGACAGCCCGTCGGCTGCTTCATTCCGGGCTTATTAGGCTCTGGAATGACCGCGAAGACATGCAGGACAGCGCGGGTTATGCGCGTCAGCTTCGGGACCAGACCTACAGAAAATAAAAAGCCTCCCATCTATAGATGAGAGGCTTTCCCGTCGAATGTAACATTTCCCTCCTTGCCCTACCTTCACTTCAAAACTTCGCTACGAATCCCCCCTCAAGCAGCCGCGAGACGAAACAGCGGCATGCTCTCCTTGGCCTTCTCTTTAAGCAACTGGATCTCCGCCTCGGTGATCGGCGTGATCTTCTCGGCCAGGCTCAGGGCCAGACGGAAGAGGGTCTGATCGCCCGGTGGGACGGCCGCGGTGATCGGCTGGGAGAGGGTGAAGCGGAGGGACAGGAGGGCCAGTTCCGGGTCGTCAATGGGCTCGTACCAGCACTTGGCATAGGTCTTGGCCGCGCCCTGGATGAGATGGCCGCGGGCCATGGCCTTCAGGGCCAGCCGGCCCACCCCCTTCTCCTCGGCCCTGGCCACGACCTGCGGGCCGAAGTTGGCCTCGAAGTAGTTCACCCAGTTGATCGGGAAGAGCACGGAGTCGAAGTCAAAATGGTCCATGAGCTTCAGGGCGATCTCGGCGGAGTGCGCGGAGAATCCGATGTGGCGGATGAGCCCCTTCTCCCGCGCCGCGATGAAGGCCTCCAGCGCGCCGCCGGGGGCCGTGGCCTTGTCGAAATCCTCCTGCGTGGTCATGCCGTGGAGCTGATACAGGTCGAAGTGGTCGGTCCGGAGCAACTGGAGGGAGTTGTGGAGTTCGGCCTCGGCCCCGGCCCGGTCCCGCTTGCCGGTCTTGCAGGCCAGGAAGGCATCCTTCCGGTAGGGTTCCAGGGCCGGCCCCAGACACGCCTCTGCGTTCCCGTAGGAGGGGGCGACGTCGAAGTAGTTCACGCCCTTTGAGACAGCTTCCCCGACCAGACGGCTGGCCTCGGCGGGCTCGGTGTTCATGACCACGATGCCGCCGAACCCGATGACGGATAACATCTCATCTGTACGTCCGTATCTCCTCTTTTCCATGGCGACCTCCTTATTGATCCGCAGATTTTCGCAGATAGGCGCAGATGGAAAGTCATCTGCGTTCATCTGCGCACATCTACGGATGGTCCTGGTGGTGGATTTTATCAGAATGTCCCGGCTGCCTCGGCGATGCGGATGGCGCGGGCGCGCTCCTCCGGGGTGAGCGGGGGCGCGTCCATGGCGTCGGCGTTGTCCTCCAGTTGCTGCCGGCTCTTGGCGCCGGGGATCGCGGAGGTGACCCCCTCCGTGTCCAGGATGAAGCGCAGCGCGGCCTGTACCATCGTGCGCTTCCCCCCCTCGGTCAGGAACAGCAGCTCCGAGAGTTTCCGGAAGACGTCCAGGGCCTTTTCAGAGGTGAAACGGTCCAGCCGCCGGTCCTTCGGGTCGAGCTTCGGGGCAGCGTTGAAGTACCTGCCCGACAGGGCCCCAGAGGCCAGGGGGACGCGGATCAGCGCGCCCAGGTTTTCTTCCTTGGCCAGGCGCAGGGCCTCCTCCCCGCTCCGGCTGAGCAGGTTGTAGCCCACCTGGAGGGTGGCCAGGTCGCCCAGGGCGAGCAGCTTGCGGATGGCCGCCGTGTCGTTGGTCGAGATCCCGAACCAGCGGATCTTCCCCTGCTGTTTGAGCGCTGCCAGGGTCTCCATGACAGCGGACATCGTGTTTTCGTGGGGGATGGCGTGGAGCTGGTAGACGTCGATGACGTCCGTCTGGAGCCTGCGAAGACTCCCCTCGCACGCCTCCAGGATGCGCACCCTGGCCTTGCCCTCATCCGGGTCATCCGTCGAGGGGCGGACCTTCGTGGCGATGATGAACCGGTCGCGCCGGCCCTTCAGCGCTTTTCCGAGGACCTCCTCGCTGTGCCCCTGGCCGTAGCCCTCGGCCGTGTCGAGCAGGTTGACGCCGATCTCCTGGGCGCGGTGGACCGTGGCGATGGACTCCTCGTCGGTCGTGCCGGTCCAGCCCGAGGCGCCGACCAGGCCGCCCATCTGCCAGCACCCCACACCCACCGAGGAGACTTTCAGGCCGGTCTTGCCAAGGGTTCGATATTCCATAGTCGGTTCCTTTATAAGATGCAGGGGTGAGGAATGGGGAATGGGGAATGGGGAATGGGGAATGAGGAATGAGGAAAGTCTCACTTCACGCTTGTCTCTGCTTTTCCCCGCCCCTCACGCCTCGATCCTCATCCCTTTTTCTTGCTGTCGATGGATTTCTGAATCCGGTCCAGCAACTCCATGGTGGGCAGGCAGGCCCTGAAACTGGTCAGGGGCTTGCGGCCCTCCCGGATGGCATCGAAGAACTCCCGGTCCTGGATTTCGAAGCTGGAGCCTTCCAGGGGAATCACGTTGCCCTGATAGTCGGACAGTCTGTCCCGCTGGATGAAGAAGGTGTTCTCCTCGCCGATGAAGCGGTAAGAGGTGTCGATGGGGCCGTGGTTGTTGAAGGAGAGGACCGCGCTGACCACGCACCCCTGTTTCGACCGCAGGCCGAGGGTCAGGTCCATGGGGATGCCCAGTTTCGGGTGGTCTGGGCCGGCCTGGCCCCAGGCCTCCAGGCCCGGGTCATTGAGGAGATAGGAGACAAAGTCCACGGTGTGGCAGGCGATGTGCCAGAGCAGGTCGTCGGTCCAGGTCCGGGGTTTGCCGAAACGGTTGACGTTCTGCCGGCGGAAGAAGTAGGTCTGCGCGACGATGTGGTGCAGGCGCAGCTCTCTCTCGCGCACGCGGCGGAAGATCTCCCGGTGCGGTGGGGAATAGCGCTGGGTGTGGCAGACCATGCAGACGAGGCCGGTCTTCTCTTCCAGGTCGGCCAGGCCCCGGGAGTCCTCCAGGGACAGGCCCATGGGGAGTTCCACCAGGACGTGCTTCCCCATGTTCAGGGCGAGCGTCGCCTGGGCCGCGTGGAGGTGGTTGGGGGTGGTCAGGATGACGGCCTCGACGCCGGGCTGCCGCAGGCACTCCTCCAGATTCAGCGAGTGGTGCGGGATCTTCCACTGCTGGGCGAAGGCCTCGGCATCCGCCGCGATGCCGCCAGCCAGGGTCACGACATCCACCCCCTCGATGCTGCCGAGGGCCTGGATGTGGGTGAGGCCCTGCGCGCCTTCGCCAGCAAGGCAGACTTTCATGGAAATTCTCCTTTCATAATCCCTCCAGGGCCTGCTCGAAGTCCGCGCAGAGGTCGTCGGGGGACTCGATGCCCACGGCCACGCGGATGAGTTTATCGTTGATGCCGACGCGCGCGTGCTCCTCCCGCGAGAGGCCGGAGTGGGATGTGGTGACCGGGCGGGTGATCAGGGACTCCACGCCGCCGAGGCTGGGGGCGGAGATCGGGAGCTTCAGGCGGGAGATCAGGGCGTCCGCCTCTTTCACGCCGCCGCGCATCTCGAAGCTCAGCACGCCTCCGCAGCCCTCGAACAGCTCCCTGGCCCGGCGGTGCTGCGGGTGGGTCTCCAGGCCGGGGTAGTTCACCCGCTCCACGGCGGGGTGGGCGCTCAGGAACTGCGACAGGCGGAGGGCGTTCTCGTTCTGCTGCCGGACGCGCAGGGCCAGTGTCTTCATGCCCCGGTGCAGGAGGAAACAGGCGTGCGGGTCCAGGCTTCCGCCCAGGTGGTTCAGCTTGTGCAGGATGCGGGAGACGTGCGTCTCTTTTCCGATGACGCAGCCGGCCACGATGTCGGAGTGGCCGTTCAGGTACTTCGTGCAGCTGTGGAGGGACAGGTCGAACCCGTGCGCCAGGGGCCGGAAGTTGACGGGGGAGGCGAAGGTGTTGTCGACCATGGAGACCAGGTCGTGCGCCCTGGCGAACCGGACCACGGCCCGAAGGTCCGGGACCTCCAGGAGGGGGTTCGTCATGGTCTCGACGTAGATGGCGCGGGTCTCCGGGCGGAGCTTGCCGGCCCACGAATCGGGGTCGTTCCCGTCGATGAAATCGAAGGTCACGCCGAGGTCGGGCAGGTCCTGCGTGATGAAGCTGTGGGTGCCGCCGTAGAGGCAACTCTGAGCCAGAAGGTGGTCACCGGCCTTCAAAAAGGCGATCAGGGCGGTCGAGATGGCGGCCATGCCGGAGGCCATGACCAGGGCGGCCTCCCCCCCTTCGATGGCGGCGAGCTTGGTGTGCAGGGCGTGGTGGTTGGGGGTGTTGTTCAGGCGGATGTACTTCAGGTCGTGGTAGCTGCCCTGGCCGCTGTACTCGAACGTGGAACTCTGGAACACGGGCAGGCAGACGGCCCCTTCCACCCGAACCTCGCCGGCGTGGATCAATTGCGTTTCAATCCCTTTAAAAGGTGTGGACACAAAACCTCCGTCTATAAGTCACGGGTCAAAAGCAGTCGCGGGTCGAGAGTCCAGGGTCATCTTGGTTAGGTGTTTCTGACCCGTGACCCGTGACTCTGGACTCGTGACTGTTTTACCGCACCTTCCAGCGCATGTTGACCACTTCGCTATCCCGGAACGTGAACCACTTGGTCCAGTCGGACTGCGATCCTCCGATGCTCACGGTGCAGTCCACGTGCAGGACGCCGTTCCCGTCCTTCACGCCGTTCTCCTGGATGGTCATGGACACGGTGTCCTCGCCGTAGTGCGTCTTGAGGTATCGGATGGCTTTCTGCTGGAGGTCATTCTCGGTCAGGACGGCCATGAGGGTCTCCTTTCACAGGGTACTATTGGGGCGTCTCTCAGGCGAAAGATACCTCAGAAAGGGGCCGGTGTCAATCTTCAAGAACGTTATTGCGATGGATGGGTGGAAGTGTTATCCTTACGCCGTCAATCCTTCCGATGAAAGGAGATAAACACATGAGCGAAAAAGGTTATGTCAATCCGCAGCTTTTGATCACGCCGGAGGCGCTGCGCGCGCGACTGGACGACCCGTCGGTCTGCATCGTGGATACGCGACCCACGCACGAGTACGCGGCGGGGCACATCCCCGGCGCGGTCCATGCGGACCTCTACATCAGCCTGAACGACACGCGGGAAGCGCCGTTCCGGGCGTTCATGGCGGCCCTCGCCTACGTGCTGGAGAACCGGGGGGTGGACACGGACAGGACGATCGTGTTCTATGAGAATGAGTCCGGGATGCGCGCGGCCAGGGGGTTCTGGATCTGCGAGTACTTCGGGCATCAGGACGTCCACGTGCTGGACGGGGGCCTGCGCGCCTGGAAGGAGATGGGCGGGCCGGTGACGACGGCCTGCCCGCCCCCCCCGAAGGCGAAGTTCCAGGGCGCCCCGGTCCCGGAACGGCACATGGACGCGGACGAGATCCGGGGGGTTCTGGGGCGCGAGGACCACACGATCCTGGACACGCGGACCGATGACGAGTACTACGGCCGCGTGGCCCGGGCGGCCCGGGCCGGGGCGATCCCGGGGGCGATCCACATCGAGTGGACGCGCAACCTGGATGAGAAGGGGCGCTTCAGGCCGGCGGACGAACTCCGGGCGATGTACGGGGAGGCCGGGGTCACGCCGGACAGGCAGGTGGTCTGCTACTGCCAGGGGGGCTACCGCTCCGCTCACGCCTACCTGACTCTGCGCCTGCTCGGATACCCGAACGTGCGCAACTACATCGGGTCCTGGCGGGAGTGGGGGGACAGGACGGACCTGCCCATCGAGGTGCCGAAGAAATAGGCATTTAAATTCGACCCCCCTTTCACCCCCTGAAATACTCCTCCATCTGCACGAAGACCCTGTGGTCCGCATTGTGGCGGCAGACTTCGGTCACGTCCTCCAGCCTGTGGAGCTGTTTGATCATCTGTTCGAGGCGCGTGTCCTCATTGACCAGCAGCCAGACCCGGCTGCGCGCCCCGTCGCCCACGGGCATGCAGAGGATGCCCTCCACGTTGTAGGCCCGCCGTGAGAACAGGCCGCAGACGTGGGCCATGACGCCGGGGTGGTTGCGGACGGTCAGTTCGAGCACGGAGCGGGTTTTCGAGGCGGGTTCAAGCGCGGGCGTAGACACAGGCTTCTCCTCCGACCATGTCGCGGTTGGCGGCGCCGGGGGGCACCATCGGGAAGACGTTCTCGTCGGGAGCGATGGGGACGTGGATCACGCAGGGTCCCGGCTCCCGGAGTGCGCCCTCCAGGATCTCCAGAGGGTCTTCGGCGGACCCCAGGTCGCAGGCGGCCACGCCGAACCCTTCGGCGATCCGCACGAAGTCCGGCTCGGCGAAGAACCGGGACGCGGAGAAGCGGGAACCATAAAAGAGTTCCTGCTGCTGGCGCACCAGGCCGAGGCGGGCGTTGTTCATCAGGATCACCTTGACGTCCAGGTTCTCCTCCGCTGCGGTGGCCAGCTCCTGGATGTTCATCAAAAAACTTCCGTCGCCGCTGAAGCAGACGACCTTCCGCCCCGGCGCCGCCAGGGCGGCCCCGATGGCGGCGGGGAGGCCGAAGCCCATCGTGCCCAGGCCGCCGGAGGTGAGCCACTGGCGCGGGCGGCGGAAGGGGTAGACCTGGGCGGCCCACATCTGGTGCTGGCCCACGTCGGTCGTGACGATGGCGTCGTCGTCGAGCAGGGCGGCTGTCTGAAGGATCAGGCCGTAGGGCTGGAGGGGATCGTCCGCGCCAGGGATGGATAAGGGGTAGTCCGCCCGGAGTTCGTCGATGCGCCGGAGCCACGCGGTCCGGTCCACGCGCGGGAGCAGGGGTTCGGCGGCCCGCAGGACCTGGCCCACGTCGGCCTCGATGCCCAGGAAGGGCTGTTTGATCTTGCCGATCTCGCTCGCGTCGATGTCGATGTGGAGAATCTTCGCCTCCGGGCAGAACTGGGCGACCCTGCCGGTGGCGCGGTCGTCGAAGCGCACGCCGGCGGCGATCAGCAGGTCACACTCCTCCAGGGCCATGTTCGTGTAACGGGCGGCGTGCATGCCGAGCATGCCCAGGCAGAGGGGGTGGTCCGAGGGGAGGGTCCCCAGGCCCATGAGCGTGGTGGTCACCGGGATGCCCGCCTTCTGCGCGAACCGGCGCAGGGCCTCGGAGGCGTCGGAGGCGATGATGCCGCCGCCCACGTAGAGGATGGGACGTTCGGCCTCGCGGATCATCCGGACCATCCGGGCGACCTGCGCCCCCTCGAAGCAAGGGGGCGGGTCGGGCCTGCCCGGGTCGGGCCACCGGTCGAAGGCGAGGGCTTCGTTCTGCACGTCCTTGGGCACGTCGATGGACACCGGGCCGGGCCTGCCGGAGGTCGCAATGCGGAAGGCGTCCGGGATCACGTCCAGAAGCTCGGCGGCGGAGCGGACCAGGAAGTTGTGCTTCGTGATCGGGAGCATCAGGCCGTAGGTGTCGATCTCCTGGAAGGCGTCCGTGCCGATCATGGCGCGGGGGACCTGGCCGGTGACGGCGATCAGGGGGATGGAGTCCAGCCGGGCGTCGGCGATGGCGGTCAGCAGGTTGGTCGCGCCCGGCCCGGAGGTGCCGAAGCAGACGGCGGGCCTGCCCGTGGCCCGGGCCATGCCCTGGGCGATGAAGCCCGCGCCCTGCTCGTGGCGGGCCAGGACATGTTTGATGGGGCTGGCGTGCAGGGCGTCGTACATCGGCAGGTTGGCCCCGCCGGGGATGCCGCTGATGCATGTGATGCCCTGACGCTCCAGCAATTTCATGAGAATCTGTGCGCCGGTGAGGTTCATGAGAGTTCTCCTTTGGATGGAATTGTAGGGGCAACCCCCTGTGGTTGCCCTGTTCACGCCGGGCTAAAAGACCCCTCCTCAGTCCGCTTCAGCGGACTTCATATCGGTAGCACGGGAATTCATTCCCGTGCCCATAAAAAAACCCGCTGTCGGATGGGCTCGACAGCGGGTTCCATTTTTTGGTGCGCGGTTGCGCTTATGGACCCTCCCGCTGCCGAACTCTTAGTACGAGTACGACGACCAGGCATACGACGCCGGTCAGAACGCCAAGGAGAGTCGTGGTGAGGCGGGATGTGGGACGGATAGTAGGCATGGGATTTGGCTTTTCTAAGCGGGGTGATTCATCACCCCGCTACGCTTATGGGGCCAGAATGGGGAAGTGTGCTTTTAATTTGTAGCGCGGGAATTTATTCCCGTGTCGACAACAAAAAACCCGCTGTCGGTTGGGCTCGACAGCGGGTTGGGTATTTCGTATCCTGATCGCGCTTATGCGCCATCCCGCCGTCGAATCCCTTCGGTGACATTGACACCGAGTACGAGGTGTACTACACCCAGAGCGCCCGATAGGGTCGTCGCGGTGCGGGATATGCGGCAGATGAGCGTCACGGTTTTGCGTCCTTGAAAAAGGGTTTTAACGTCAAATGGTGACCACAGTATACGGTTTTGAAGAGGCAAAGTCAAGCCCTATTTTCTCCCCAGAAATTGTAAAGGGCGACCGCGCCGTCGCCCTTTACCCTCAAAAGTTTAATTTCCGCGTTTAGACGGCTGTCCACTGCCCGCTTCAAGAATTCGAGCGCCGGGGGGCGGCCCTCCTTGCAGGGTGAATCGAATCGGATAGATCACCCATACTGAGACAGGCTTTCCTCCACGGGTCGCTGGCAACCATGTCGATTCTTTCGCCGCCTCGATGGCGGCCTGTCTGAAGACCTCCTCGCCCCGAATCACCTCGGCCTGTTTGACGCGCCCGTCTTCACCCACGAGGGCATTGAGATAGACCACCCCCTCCAGGCTGTCCTTCAGGGCAGCGACGGGATAGACGGGTTTGAGCATCTGGACAGGAAGAACGCCCCGATCTACCACGACCGTGTCGCCCGACTCCGCCTTGACAATCGTGTTTTTATAATTCATTACGTAAAATCCCCATGGGAACCTGACCCATACCCCCACCGGCTTTCCCTGAGCCATCGCCGGCTCCCACACCGCGCCCCTGACCCCCTCCAGGGCAGCCTCCCGGAACCCCTCCGGCCCCTCGACCACTTCGGCCCGGTGCGTCTTCCCGTCCGCGCCCACCAGGACCCGGACCTGGACGACAATATTGCCCCGGCTCCGCTCAGGACTGTTCTTGAGCGCTTCTCTGTATTGGGCCTGCGTCCACTTGGAAGACCCTTTTGGGGGCATGGCGGATCTAACGACTCGCGGCGGTTGTTCGACCGTGATCATCTCCCCGGACTCCGACCTGAACGTGTTGGGCGGATAGCCCGACTCTTCCAGCTTGATCATATTAGGTCGATTCCCCGGTCCTTCCTGTATCTGCACGCCCGGGGGTGGCGGCCCGCCTTTTAATGTAAACCGGATCGGATAGGCCACCCAGACAGTAACTGGTTTTCCCTGCCGGGTCGCCGGTTTCCACGTGGATTCTCGCATCGCCTCTTTTGCCGCTTCCTGGAACATCTCCGGTCCCTTCTGGACCTTCACGTCTCGCACTTTTCCTTCTCTGTCGATCAGGGCCTGGACGT
Organism: Candidatus Latescibacterota bacterium; assembly: GCA_009694805.1. Lineage (GTDB taxonomy): Bacteria > Latescibacterota > UBA2968 > SICM01 > SICM01 > SICM01. The sequence goes on along the minus strand of SICM01000062.1, from coordinate 8,749 downwards.
AGACCACCCCCTCAACCCCTGCTTGTCGCGCGATCTCCGGATAGATCGGCCTGGGCTGCTTGACCGGCACGGGCTGCTCCTCCACAGGAACGAATTCGTCGGGTCTGGGGATATAGTCGTCCGATTGCCTCACATCAGGCGGATTCGAGCGCTGCTCGACGCCCTGAATGGACAGCGGCAGGATGGCCAGGCCGAGGAGGACCGGCGCGAGGTAGTGCCACCCTTTTCTGAGTTTCATAGCCCCCTCCTGCAAGTTGAGGATGTGCTGGAATCGCTTCATAATAGCGTGGTGGTTTTCGGAGAAGGCGGTCCCGGTCATCGTCAGCCGGGGCCGGCGGGCCTGGTTCTCCACGAAGGCGTAGAGGAGCCGGCTGTAGTCCACCGGGTCGATGCCGGTCTCGCCGATGGCCGCCTCGTCGCAGCGCAATTCGCGGAGGTAGGTCAGCCGCGCGTAGAGGACCCACACCAGGGGGTTGAGGCCAAACAGGATGAGGGCGATGGCCTGGAGGGCGAGCACGTGGAGGTCGCGGGCGCGGAGGTGTGCGAGTTCGTGCGCGAGGATACCTCTGAGTTGAGATTCCGGCCAGGCAGCCCAGCCCTCCGGCAGGTAGAGCCGGGGCCGGCGGAAGCCGACCAGGACCGGCGCGGAGATCGCAGGGGAGGAGAAGATCTGAAGCGGATGGAGCCCCCCCTGTAGTCCCCCCGTGAACCGGGGGACCCTGGCTCCCTCCCCGTTCACGGGGAGGGTTGGGTGGGGGAGGTAAAGGAGCCAAAACCAAAAATATAAGGGAATCAGGGATTGGGGTTCATCCGATGCTAGGCGTCTCTCAACAACGCGCCCACGTTCTCCTCAGCGTCAAACGCCCGATAAAGGTGCGGGCGGCGCTGCATCCAGGTCACCCCGCGATGGCTCCCTCCGCTCGGCGCACGGTACCGGTGATCCACCTTCACCCTGGCCTGGATGAAGTCCTGATCCCCGTCGTTCCAGGCCAGAACGTCCCCAACGTGATCGATAATACAACTGCCCTGCGCGTGGTTGCAGGCCACCACCACACAGAACTGGTTGTCCATCGCCCGGACCCGCATGATGGCCCTGAACCGGTCCGGGTCGACCCCCCTCTTCTCCGGATAGCAGGCGCGAAAGTCCCCCATGATCGGGATCAACAGAAAATCCGCCCCGTTCAGGCCCACCATCCGGGAGGACTCCGCCGCTGAACTGTCCATACAGATGTTGCATCCGATGCGGCCGATCCCGGTCTCGAACACCGGGAACGTGTCACCAGGCAGCATGCCCGTGTCGATCTCACCCGCCATGGCCAGATGGACCTTGCGGTACCTGCCCTGGATCGTCCCATCCGGGTCGATCAGGATCGCGCTGTTGTGAACCGCATCCCCATCCTGTTCGTACATGCCCAGTAGGATGTAGACCCGGTGGCGGCGGGCCACTTCCGCGAAGACCTCCGTCTCCGGCCCCGGCGCCGGCACCGCCAGGTCGAGCGCACGGCCGGACATCCCATACTGAAGCGCGACCTCGGGCAGCACGACCAGGTCCGGCCCCTCCTGGCAGGCGGCTTCACACAGAGGGACGTAGAAATCCAGGTTGTCCTGGATCGATTGGAAAGATCTCTGCCGGGCATCTGCCCGGCCGGTCACCACGGCGACGGTCACCGGGCCGGAGGGTTCCAGGGACGGAACGGGTTCAATCCGGGGCAGGCGCCACACCGACTCCCCTTTCGTGTACCATCGGAATGTGCAGCGCAGCATCAGGTGATCCACCCCCTCGGGCGCCGTCATTCGGCGCGAGAACCTCAATGTCTGCGCCCCCGTCGTCTCCGGCAGGAGGAAGTCCCATCTCTGTCGCCACCTCCCGAAGTCCTCCGGAGGGAGGTCGCCCCAGTACGCCGTACACTGGAGGGCATCCCTCACGCAGTCGATCTCCTGGTGCTCGGCCTCCCAGCAGATGTCATAGGTCATCCCCGGGGTCACTCCGGAAAAGATCAACTGCCAGCCCCCCAGGCACGTGCAGGTCCCGTTGGCGGCAACGGCCAGGGACTCCCCGCTCCGCTCGGTCAGCGGGGCGGCCTTCGGATGCGGCGTCCAGGGTTGGATCGATTCCAGCTTTAGATCGGACATGGTGAACTCCTTATCGGCCTTTCCCACCTTTCTTGCTCAGCGGGGCGGGTTGCGAGCGAGCGCAGCAACAGGCTGGGCGGCAAGAAAGGTGGGGCCAAAGAAACACGCTCCTCAGACGCCGGAGGGGCTTGGCGCGCCGCAACCTTAACGTTCAGGGGTCGCACACAATGTTGTGCCCCCGGAAAGTGGGGTGCTTCTGCTGGACGCCTGCGGTGAGGGTTTCTGGCGGCGCGCCGGTTGTCGTTTTGACAAGGCTGCTCCCCCTCTCCCGCATCCTGAGCGGAGCGGTCCTGAGCGTAGTCGAAGGGCCGCGTAGTCGAAGGAGGGAGAGGGGGTCAGGGGGTGAGGGGTCAGCTCTTCCCGAACAGCGCCCGGATTCGGCGGAGGGCCTCTGCGGAGAGGGGCCTGCCGGAGGCCTTCACGTTTTCGATGACCTGCCCGGGGGTCTTCGCGCCGGGGATGACCGTGGAGACCGCCGGGTGCGCGAGCGTGAACCGGAGCGCGGCCTCGGCCAGGGTGTCCGCCTCCTCCAGCAGGAAGTCGAGCTGCGCCACCTTCGCCGCCGTCTCCGCCACGCGGGCCGGGGTGTAGCGCTGGCTCCGGTGGTCGTCGGGGGGGAAGACGGTCCGGGCGTTGTACTTCCCGGTGAGCCACCCGGAGGCCAGGGGGACCCGCACGAGGATGCCCACGCCCTTCGCCTGGGCCACGGGAAAGAGGGCGTCTCCGGCTTCCGGCTGGAGGATGTTGTAGACGAGCTGGAGGGCCTCCGCGCCCCCCTCGATGGCCCGCATCCCCTCGGCCACGGACCCGATGGAGACGCCCCAGGCCCGGACCTTTCCGGAGGCCTTCAGGCCGTTCATCAGGCCGAAGAGTTCATCGGTCATCGCGTCGAGGGGCGGCCCGTGGAGCTGGTAGAGGTCGATGCGGTCCACCTCCAGGCGGGTCAGGCTGGCATCCAGCGCACCCTGGATGTAGTCGGGCGAGAAGTACTGCCCCGGCTGCGCCAGGCTGTTCCCGACCTTCGTGGCGAGGATGGCCTCCGGTTTGTGCCCCAGCAGGCCCAGGCCGACCAGGACCTCGCTCTTGCCCCGGCCGTAGGCGTCCGCGGTGTCGTAGAGGGTCACGCCGAGTTCCCACGCCCGCCGCACGGTCTCCAGGGACTGCACGATGTCCGCGCCGGCCCACCCCGTGGGCTGCCCGCCCCGGAACGAGGCGCCGCCGATGGCCCAGCAGCCCAGCCCGATCTCGGAGACCCGGATGCCGGTCTTTCCCAGCGTACGATATTCCATAGTGACCTCCAGAGAGGCGGTTTGCCATTGTTATTGACATTTTCCCCATATCAACCTATTATGACCCGGATCACCCCCACGTGCCTGCCTCTCATCCATCCCTTCGCGGAGGACTCCTTATGCGCCCGAACATCCGGAAGATCATGGTCTCCACCAGCGGCGGTGACGCCCCGGGGCTCAACGCCGTCATCCGGGCCCTGGTCAAGCGCGCCATCCTGGGGTACGGCTGGGAGGTGGTCGGCAGCACGGCGGCCTACAACGGCGTCATGGCCGACCCCATGGACCTCATCCCCCTGGATATGGAGCGCGTCAGCGGGCTCCTGATCCAGGGGGGCACCATCCTGGGCACGACCAACCGGGGCGGGCCTTTCGAGTTTCCGGTCCAGGGGACGGACGGCCAGTGGACCACGGAGGACCGCTCCGAGGACCTGATCAAACGCATCCGCAGCCTGGAGGTGGACGCCGTGGTCAGCATCGGCGGTGAGGGCTCCCAGGCCATCTCCCAGAAGCTTTTTGAAAAGGGGCTCCCCATCGTCGGGGTCCCCAAGACCATCGACAACGACCTCTCGGCCACGGACATGACCTTCGGGTTCCAGACCGCGGTGGAGACGGCCACGGAGGCCGTGGACAAGCTCCACACCACGGCCGCGAGCCACAACCGGGTGATGATCCTGGAGGTCATGGGCCGGGACGCCGGGTGGATCGCCCTGGCTTCGGGGATCGCCGGTGGCGCGGACGTCATCCTCATCCCGGAGATCCCCTATGACATCGCGAAGGTCGTGGAACGGGTGACGACCCGGCAGCGAGGGGGCATCAAGTTCTCGATCGTCGTGGTGGCCGAGGGGGCCTACCCGAAGGAGGGCGTCCCCTTCGCCCAGGAGAGCAACATCGTCGGCCGCCGCCAGCCCATCCTGGGCGGGGTCGGGCGCTGGCTGGTCAAGCAGATCCAGGAGGCCACGGGCCACGAGACCCGGGTCACGGTCCTGGGCCACCTCCAGCGCGGCGGCGTCCCGTGCCCCCCGGACCGCATCCTGGCCACGCAGTTCGGGGTGGCCGCGGCGGACCTGGTGGCGCAGGGAAAGTTCGGCCACATGGTCGCGCTGCAAAATCAGAACATCGTGGGCGTTCCCCTGACCGAGGCCATCCGTCAGTACAAATACGTCAACCTGGACCATCATCTCGTCCACACGGCCAGGGGGCTGGGGGTCTGTCTGGGAGACTAAAAATACAAAGTGCAAAGTGCAAAGTGCAAAGTGCAAAGTGCAAAATGAAAGGCGGAGGCTGTATTCTGCATTTTGCATTCTACATTTTGCATTTTGCATTTCTACCCTTCACCCTTCCTGATTGACCACGGCGATGCCCGCGCCCACCAGGACCATGCTCACCAGGAGGGTGGTCGAGATCCCCTCGCCGATCAGGAGGGCGCTCAGGAGGACGCCGACGACGGGGGTGACGAAGCCGTATGCGCCCAGGCGGCTGGCCCTGTAACGGCGGATCAGGGAGATCAGGATGATGAAGCAGACCCCGGCGACGACCAGGCCCTGGTAGAGGATGGCGCCCACGATGGCGGGCGTGAAGTGATAGGGGACCCCCGGCTCGAAGATCGCGCTCAGGAGGATGAAGACGGGGAGGCTGAGGCCCGCCTGCCAGACCAGGACCTTGCTGGGGTGGAGGCCCTGAGTCAGGCGCTTGGTGTAGACATGTCGAGCGCCCAGCAGGACGCCGCTGGCCAGCACCATCAGGTCTCCGGGCAGATGCTCGAATGCGCGGAGCGAGAGCGTCTCGGCGAAGAGGAGGATGACGCCGGAGAAGGAGAGGGCGATGCCGAAGACCTTGAGGGGGCTGAGCCGGTCGCCGGGGATGAAGAGATGGGCGAAGAGGGCGGTGAAGAAGGGGTAGGAAGAGATCAGGATGGCGGAACGGCTGGCCAGGGTGTGGTGCGTGCCCTCGTTGAGCAGGAGGATCTGCGCGAGGAAAATGAGGACCAGGCCCAGGAGGCCCCGGCGGTCCCCGGCCTCCAGGCGGAGCGGGATGCGGTTCCACAGCGCCCACGCGAGGACGGCCAGACCGCCGATGAAAAAGCGGAGGCCGGCCAGGGCAATGGGGGGCATGCCGTCCAGGGCGATCTTGATGGAGATGGAGTTGCCGCCCCAGAGGATTGCGGTCAGGAGGGCCAGGCCGCTGGCCCGGGGGGTGAGGTGTTCGTTGAGGACGTTCACGCTGGGATATCAAAAAAGGAGTTTCAGAAAGCCCGGAACCTACACAGGAACACGTAAAGTGCAAAGCGCGATGGAATATATGGAAATTCTGCGATAGAATCAAAGGTATTTCCAGTCCCGCATCCCCTCGCCTGCCTGCCTCTTCCGGTCCTCCAGACGTCTGACCCCTCCCGCATGTTCTCCCCCCCTTCACCCAATGTATCCCCCCGACAGAATGAAAAGAATTTACCAGGGGTCTGCGGCCCACGGTAAAAAACGTATCATCCCTGCGCCCCCGGTCGCCTCCCGGCCTGCCTTTTCGCGTGGCACGCTCGTTGCAGGTCAGTCACGGGTCGCGGGTCCAAAGCAGTCGCGGGTCCAAAGTCTTTGTGACTTGGCGTTCTTGATCCGTGACTCGTGATCCGTGACTGTTTTGTTGACTCGTGACTCGCGACTCGTGACTCCTGACTGCTTTTGGGGAGGGTGTGCCTTGACCTCACGCGTGATGAGCTGCGCCACGCTGGGCGTGGACGCGTACATCGTGACGATTGAGACGGACATCGACCGGCAGCTCCCGGCGTTCTTCGTCGTGGGCCTGCCCGACAACGCGGTGCGGGAGAGCCGGGACCGGGTGACGGCGGCGATCAAGAACGCGGGGCGCTTCTTCCCGAACCGGCACGTGACCGTGAACCTGGCGCCGGCGGACGTGCGGAAGGAGGGCTCGGCCTTCGACCTGCCGATGGCCGTGGGGGTCTTGGTCGCGTCCAGCCAGGTCCGGACGGGCCTGCTGGACCGGCACGCGCTGGTCGGGGAGCTGTCGCTGGACGGGACGCTCCGGCCCGTGCGCGGGGTCCTTTCGATGGCCGTGGCCGTGCGGGACGCGGGGCTGCGGGGGATCATCGTGCCGGAGGCCAACGCCCGCGAGGCGGCGATGGCCGAGGGGCTGGAGGTCTATCCGGCGGCGGACCTGACGCACGTAATCGACTTTCTGGAAGGGCTCTGCCGGATCGCGCCGTTCACGACGGACGTGGGCGAGCTGTTCCGGCGGGGGGCCGATCACCGGGTCGATTTCCGGGACGTGAAGGGGCAGGAACACGTGAAGCGGGCCCTGGAGGTGGCGGCCAGCGGGGGGCATAACATCCTCCTCGTAGGACCTCCCGGGTCGGGCAAGACGATGCTGGCGCGGCGACTGCCGACGATCCTTCCGGACCTGACGCTGGACGAGGCGCTGGCCGCGACGAAGATCCACTCCGTGGCCGGGTTGCTCCCGCCCGACACGTCCCTGATCACCACGCGGCCGTTCCGGTCGCCGCACCATACGATCTCGGACGCCGGGCTGATCGGGGGCGGGGCCCACCCCAGGCCGGGGGAGGTCTCCCTGGCGCATCACGGGGTGCTGTTCCTGGACGAGCTGCCGGAATTTAAGAAGAACGTGCTGGAGGTGCTCCGTCAGCCTATCGAGGACGGAAGGGTGACGATCTCGCGGGCGGCGATGTCGCTGACGTATCCGGCGCAGTTCATGCTGGCGGCGGCCATGAACCCCTGTCCGTGCGGCTATTATACGGACCCTCACCACGAGTGTACCTGCCCGCCGCCGCTGATCCAGAGATACATGACGCGACTGTCGGGGCCTCTGCTGGACCGGATCGACCTGCACGTGGAGGTACCGGCGGTGAAGTACAAGGAGCTGTCCGGCGCGCCTACCGGAGAACCGTCTTGCGCCATTCGGGAGCGGGTGAACCGGGCGCGGCGCGTGCAACTGGGTCGGCTCATGGGACGCCAGGGCGTGTACTGCAACGCGCACATGGGGGCGAAGGAGATCCGGGAGTATGGCCGGATCGACGGGAAGGGGGATGAACTGTTGCGCATGGCCATCACGAGGCTGGGGCTGTCAGCCAGGGCGTATGACCGGATCTTGAAGGTGAGCCGGACGATTGCGGACGTGGAGGGAGAGGCGGACATCCAGGCGCAGCACGTCAGCGAGGCGATTCAGTACCGGAGCCTGGATAGGAATTATGGGGATGTGAAGATGTTCAGCAGGGATCGGGCAGGCAGGCTTTTCGGCCTTGACATCTCAGGAACTTTATGTCATGAATATGGGCAACCTCAAATCAGAAAAGACGTGTAGAGACTGTGGAAAAACGATTCCGGCGGCGAGACTGGAAGTTGTTCCTGAAACGAGCAGATGTATTGTATGTCAGGAGAAATTTGAAAAAGGGGAACAGAAGCAAGAAGAGTTGGTCTGCTGTGAGAGATGCGGTGCGCGGATGGTTTGGCGAATTCGGACTTCAGTTCTGCCGACGAAGTATTTTTTGGGGTGTTCGAACTATCCGAAGTGCACCTATGTCATATCCGGTTCGTGGTAATCGAAGTACAGTTGGATACCCCGCCGATTGGATTACGACATGACGATTGAGCAACTGCACAATGTGCTTCAGGCAAGACCCTTTCAGCCGTTCACGATTCACCTGGCCGATGGCCGGCAATTCCACGTGCCACACCCTGAGTTTCTGGCGCGTTCACCGAGCGGGCGCACGGCCATCCTGTATCACGCGGACGAATCGTTCAGCATCATTGACCTGCTGCTTGTGACCGAACTGGAGGTCCATCCGGGCGCGTCAGCCACGGCGCAGGACTCGTAAACGGTTCTCCGTGCGGAACAAACTGACACGCTGGCCAAAGGAGTACCGAAGATGGACGCTGACGAACTTGCGAAGCAATTACACGACAAGGCGACACGCGGCGTTGTGTTGTCCTCCGACGAACAGGCTCAGTTAGACGCCTGGTATGCCCGGCAGGACACGGCGGAGAACGCGATATTTGCTCCGAAGAATCCTTCCCAAACGCTTGTCGCGTTGCAGGTACAGGTGGATACGGCCGTCACTCAACTCCTGACGGTTACGCAGCGTATTCGGGATCTGACTCTCCAAAATGATGCGCTACGCCGTGATATCGCTACCTTAAAACAGCAGTTGCCACAGTTAGGGCCTATGACGGAGTAACTGACTAATTCCATTTTCAAGTATTAGGGTGAATCGTGTAGTTCCAGTCCTCGCGAAACAGATGAGGCTTCAGTTTGATCCGGGCCATTTGCTCATCGGTCACGAAGACACCGGCAGGATACCGACC
>SICM01000003.1 GCA_009694805.1 Candidatus Latescibacterota bacterium | reverse complement strand
AGCCGGATTCCCGTGGTTGTTACGGAAAGACGCCGAATAGAGTCTATTACATCCGTGCCGAAGCCCATACCAAGGCCAGATTAGCCCATGAAATCGCTCCACCACGCCAAGATGGATAGAAGAAACCCCATACCCTTGCTACAGTCTCGAATTATTCAAGCACCGGCGTTCATCCCCCCTTCTCCATCGACGCCATCATCGGCTTCCACGCCTCGTAGACCCTGTCCGTCAGCGCCTCGACCTCCGCCTTCAACGCCTCGAACCGTATCTCCGGCAGGTTGTAACGGCTGACCGCCGCGCAGGTCTCCTGGAACGCCGCCTTCGTCGTGGGCGTCCCCGTCTCCTTCTGCAGCCGGATCACGTCCACGATCTCCTCCTGAATCCAGGCGTAGACCTCCTGGAGTTCCGGGGACAGGCGCAGGTAGGCCGCGAAGTCCTCGCTCGACCAGAACAGCTTGGACTTGTAGGTCGTGAACGGGCTGAGGCTCGGCAGCATACGATCTTTGGGCCGCTCCGTCACTAAGATCGTCTCCTTCCCGCTCTCGTACGCGTAGCGCAGCTCGTCGTTCATCCCGCTGGAGAACACCACCGTCGGCCAGTAGGCCACCACCGCGTCCGCGTTCACCCCGATGAACCAGTCCAGATCCCGCACCACGGTGTGGCTGGCGATGGACCGCAGGTCCGCGGACGTGTAGTAGGACCGCAGGCTGTGGCTCCCCTCGATGGACGCCGGGTCGAACACGATGAAATGCGTGTTCAGCAGGTCCACGAACCGCCGAATGAGCGGCAGGTCCTCCGGCGGCAGGTGCGTCATCGGGTAACTCGCGTAGACCACCTTCTTCTGCCGCTCCATCAGCAGCGCCCGGAACGTCTCCTGCTGGTTGACCGGCACCACGTAGTGCCGGGCGTCGAACTGCTGGGCCAGGTGGCCGGAGAAGAACGCCTCGAACTCCTGCCACCGGACGATGCTCTCCACGGACAGGTGAAAGTACTCGCCGGGGTGCTCCCGCAGCCGGTCGTGGACCTGCTGCGGCCCGTCGATCAGCGTCACGATGAACGACGGCGCGATCGCCTTCACGTCCGCCGCCCGCAACCCCTCCCGGAACCCGTCCCGCAGCATGAAGATCGAATGGACCGAGATCAGATTGAGCTTCTGGGCGTTCCGGGGGAGGTTCAACTGGCTGACGATCCGCTCCACCGCAGCGGCCCGCAGGGCGCTCAGGGTGGTCGGGTTCGCCCGCAGGATGGTGCGCTCGGAATAGGGCAGCCCCCGCTCGCGGGCGATCTTCTCCATCTCCTGCCCCACGTCGAACAGGTTGACCTCCGGTCCCAGGCTGTCGAACAGGGCCGAGCGCCCCAGCCCGGAGATGCCGGTCACGAGCACGTTCATGAGAACCTCCGAAACTTGTCACGAGTCACGAGTCGCAGCCCTCACCCCGTCAGGCTGCGCCTGCCACCCCTCTCCCACACGTGGGAGAGGGGCCGGGGGTGAGGGCCTCTTGCCTCACGCTTCACGCTTCACGCCTATCTGGGGATCACCGGCAACACAAGGTGTGAAGGGTACGCCCGCGCATGGTGTACGGTCTGGTGCGCCGTCCGCACCTCCGCGTCCATCCCGAGTTCCCGGCCCGTGTTCAGGTTCCGGTCAAACCGGGGAAAATTGCTGGATGACACCTCCGCCCGGATGCGATGTCCCTTCCGGAACACGTTGCCCGTCACCCACAGGTCGATCTCGTACTCGTGGACCTTCCCCGCCTCCGGCAGCTTCGGGGCCGTCCGCCCCTCCCGGTAGCGCGCCCGGACGATCCCGTCGCACAGGCTCATGGCGTACCCGTCCGGCCGCACGTCCACCAGCTTGCCCGTCCAGTCCGTGTCCGGCGCGTCCGTCGCCGCGTACAGGACCAGCTTCACCGGCCCCGTCACCTCCAGGTCCTCCGCCAGCGGGGCGCTCGTGTAGCAGAGCACGTCCCCCCGCATCTCCACGGACCGCTGGTCGTAGGGCCCCCACGGCACGACGTGGGGCGAGCAGCAGTTGTTCCCCCCGGCGGTCGGGACCGGAAAATTCGGGTCATACGTGAAGGTATCCGTGGATTCATCCCCCGGCGCATCCGGGGACAGCGTTCCATCCCCCAGCAGGCTGTTCGCCCGCCCCCCGGAGTGGAGGTGCCACTTCTGCCACTCCGTCCGGGCCAGCGGCCACTCGTGCTCGTCCCGCCATTCGTTGATCCCCATCAGGAACAGGCGCAGGGGCGGCTCCTTCGTGACGCCGTTGTCGATCCCCTTCAGCCAGTGGTCGAACCACCGCAGCTCCATGGACTCCAGGTCCACCATCGACCCGGCCCCGAAGTCCACGTCCCCCGTCTTCGTCGAGAGGCTCAGGCCGTGCGGCCACGGCCCGCAGATCAGCTTGCTCTGCCGCGCCTCCGGCGTCCGCCCGTGCAGCCGGAGCCCGTTGAAGTTGACGAACGTGGCCTTCGAATACAGGTCGAACCACCCCCCCATGTTGAGCGCCGGGGCCGCCATCTCCCCCCACTTGTCCTCGTTGCTGATCGCCCGCCAGTAGTCGTCGTACGTCGGGTGCTTCACCCAGTCCTTCCAGAAGGCCAGGTCCCGCCCCGCCGCCCGCTCCAGGTCCATCAGAGGGAGCGTCCGGAACAGCTCTGCCCAGTTGTAATACTCGATGCTCTGCGCCGTGCGCCCGTTCGTCCGCATCCCCCACGTGGCCAGGACCCCCACCTGGAACGCCCCCTGCGTGTAGTTGGGCGAATCCCAGTAGTCGCTCGGCGTCACGCGCGGGACCATGCAGGTCAGGAACCGGCTCCGGTGCGGGGCCGTCGTCCACTGCGTCGTCCCCACGTAGGACCCCCCGGCGGTCCCGACCTTCCCGCTGCACCAGGCCTGCCGGCCGATCCACTCCTGCGTGTCGTACCCGTCCTGCCCCTCGTTCTGAAAGGCGTAGTAGACCCCGTCCGAGTCCCACCGCCCCCGGCAGTCCTGGATCACGCACGCGTACCCCTGGTTGGCCAGCCGCCGCCCCTTCTCGATCATCGAGGCCGCATTGTTGTCGTAAGGGGTTCGGATGAGCACCGTCGGGAACGGCCCCTGCGCGTCGGGCAGGTAGAGGTCCGCCGACAGGTTCACCCCGTCCCGCATCGGGACCTTCACGTCGAACCGCATCTTCACGCCGTAGTTCATGGTTGACATCCTGGAAAAGGAGGTTATACTTCTATACATGCACGATACGCTCTACATCCTTGCCCTGCTCGTCTTCCTGGCCCTCCCCGTCCTCCTGGCCCTGAAATGGGGGGACCGCCTGGCCGAGGCCTGGGACCGACGGCGGCTCCGGAGGCTTCGGAGACGACGCCGGAGCCCCCCCCTCCCCCCGGAGGCCCTGCCCGGCCAGGATGTCCTGCTGACCGGCCTGAAGGCGGCGGAGGAGCGCAGTGAGGCCATCGACCTCCAGATCAGCGAACGCCTGCTCGACCTCCAGCGGTTCACGGTCAACGCCTACAAGCAGCGGCAGTCCGGGTCTGCCTCCGACCTCCTCAAACCCGCCGGGGACATAGAGGCGCTGGCCGTGAAAAAGGAGGGGCGGCTCAACTTCCTCCTCGACATCGCCTGCCTCCAGAGCGACCGGATCGACGCCATGACCGCCGAGGTCGAGGCCCTCTCGCAGATCGCCGGCTGGGACCCTCCCCGAACGGACCCGGAGACCCCGGAAACCCCGCGCCAGGAGGTCCCGCGCCGCCAGGTAGCCTCACCCCCAGGAGGTCCTCGCGTCAGCCACGAATCAGCTCCTCCAGCGCATTGAGGAGGCCTCCCGGAAGCGTCAGTCCATCGACGAGCGCCTGAAAAAGATCAAACCCTGGAAGCCCCCTGCCCAGAAACCTCCCCCTCAGCCCCCTCCCCCCCCCGACCCCGATGCCGGCCAGAAGGGGTCCCGCTTCGACACGACCATCCAGTAAAGCAGTGGCCAGTGGTCAGACCCTTCCCCTCCTCCGCTTGTACCTTGGGGATGGGTGGGGCACTGACCACTCATCACTGATCACTGATCACTGTATTTCCACCGGCTTCCCCTCCGCCACGGACCGATTGGCCGCCAGCGTGACCTTCAGCGTCTTGAGCGCGTCCGCATAAGAGGATCTGATTTTGGACCCGTTCCGGGATGCCACCGCCTCCACAAAGGTCTGGTCCTCCTTGAGGTAGGGGTCCCAGGCCCCCTGAAACGCCTCCGTATGCCCCCGCTCCACGACCTCCAGGGCGTTGCTCGACACCCGCAGGACCTTTTCATTAATATATATATCCAGCCCCACCTTCCCCCCGGCGCGGGCCAGACACGAGGAGGCGATGCTCGCCACGGCCCCGCCCTTGAACCGGAGGTTCACCACCGAGGCATCCTGGATGTCGTAGTTCGGGACCCCGGTGATGACCCCTGTCCGCCCAAAGGCCTGGACCTCCTCGACCTCGCCGAGCAGGTGCCGGGCCAGGTCGAAGATGTGCGTCGTCTGCTCCACGATCTGCCCCCCGCTCTGCGCCATGACGCGCCACCAGGCCACGCCCGGCATCCCCCCGATCCAGCTCCCCAGCGCAAACCCCACCGGCCCCTTTCCGATCAGCCTCTTCGCCCGCTCCGTCGCATCCATATACCGCCAGTGATACCCCACGGCGTTGAGGACCCCGTGTCCGGCGATGGCCGACCGGACCTCCTCGGCCCTCTCCAGGGTCGTGGCGATCGGCTTCTCCACGAACAGGGCCAGCCCCCGTTCCGCCGCCAGGATCTCCTGTTCCCCGTGGGCGAACGGAGGGACACAGACGTAGACCGCGTCCAGGTCCTCCTGATCGTACATCTTCCGGTAGTCCGTGTAGGCCCTCCCGCCATAGGTCTTGGCCGCGGCCCTGCTCCGCTCCTTGAGCGCATCGCAGAAAGCCACCATCTGAGCCTTCTCCACCTGGGCGAGCTGACGCATGTGCATGCCCGCGATGCCCCCCGTCCCCACGAATCCGATCTTGACCGCCATGACACCCTCCCTCCTGATGCGTTCCGGTACGTTCTGCGTGCGCCGTGCAGATCATTTGACCCTAAGCTAAGAAAATGCCCCCCCTGGTGCAACCGGAATCTGTCCCCAAAAAACTGCCCAAATGAGCACAAGTCATTATTTTTGATAGAAAAAAGGAGAAAAATCGACTTGACTTTCACCCCGGAATTCGTATAATTCGGGTGGTGAATAGTGGTGGAATGTGGTGAAATTTGGGAATTCTGTTTAAACACTGTAAAACATAGAGTTATATATGTCCTTCTTCCGTGGAGCCTACGATTCGATCCCTGTAGACGAAAAAGGGCGGATCATCCTGCCTCGTAAGATCCGGGGCTCGCTCCCTCAGGAGGCTAACGACACCTGCGTCCTCGCGGCCTGGCTGGAGAACTGTCTGGCAGTGTTTGATCTTCATACCTGGAACGAACTTACATCAAAAATACAGAATGGGGCCTCAGTTTCCGACGCCAATACCCGGAACCTGCTCCGCTTCTTGCACTCCAATTCCGACGACGTCAAGATCGACACTCAGGGCCGTATCTCCATAAATAAGAAGCTCTTAGGATTTGCCGGGATAACGGATAGGGTGACGGTCATCGGTGTTGGAGACCACGCAGAACTTTGGAACCCAGAGCGCTACGAACAACACATGGCCGGCATCGACGTGGCCAGGGTCGCTGAATTGACGGACCTGTTCTGATATTCCGCATAAAGAATAAATATTCCAAAGGATATTCGAATAAATATGACACCCGACACGGACACCGACCGGGACCTGGCCATTCTCTACTGGCGACTTCAGCGGGGCGTCCACACCAACCCCCGCATCCGGAGCTATCTCTACACCATCACCGAACTCATGCGCCGGCGTCGGACCAAACCCGCCACCGTGAACGCCATCGGTCTGGAGATGGCCGAAAAGAATAGAATAGACTACAGTTTCACATCTTAGAAAGGTGTCCCCCGAATTCCACAGCCCCGTCCTAGTATCGGAGATCCTGCAGAGTCTGATCACAGGCAGGGATGGCCTCTACCTCGACGCCACGGTGGGCGGAGGAGGACACGCGGCAGCCATCCTCTCCGGGCTTTCAGAACGGGGCAGGCTCATCGGGTTGGACCGGGACCCGGCGGCCATCCGGGTCGCGGCAGAATCTCTCCGGAGATACGGAGATCGGGTGACCCTGAGACAGGGGGTGTTCTGGCAGCTCGGCGCCCTCCTGCGGGACCTGAACATCCGGGAGATCGACGGCATCCTGTTCGACCTCGGCGTCTCGTCTCACCAGATCGACGACCCGGATCGGGGGTTCAGTTACCGACACGACGGCCCCCTCGACATGAGGATGGGAGAGGGTGACCGGTCGGCCTGGCATCTCGTCAATACAGCGCCCTACCAGGACCTCCTCCGGATCTTTCGGGATTACGGGGAGGAGAGGAGGGCAGCCCCCATCGCGCGAGCGATCTGCGCGCGGCGGGAACAGGGGCCGATCCTGAGGACCGGGGAACTCGCAGCCCTGATACGGTCCATCATCCCCCCCGACCTGCCCCAGAAGACCCTGTCCCGGATCTTTCAAGCCATCCGGATCGAGGTCAACGCAGAGATCGAACACCTCCCCGAAGCCCTCCGGCAGGCCGTTGAGGCCCTCGGAGTCGGGGGGCGAGTCGGGGTGATGAGCTACCACTCCATAGAAGACCGGACAGTCAAAACGGCATTTGCCGAATGGGTCCGGGGTTGCATCTGTCCCCCTGGTTTTCCAGTCTGCCGATGCGGAAGGCAATCCACCCTGAAGTTCATCTTCGGCAAGCGGGGGATAAGACCGGGGCCTGAGGAGATCGAGCGAAACCCGAGAGCCCGAAGCGCGGTCTTAAGAGTTGCAGAAAAGATTTAAAAACAGAGAATTGAAAATTAATTAAAAAATATTAAAAATACTTGAAAATATAATTAATTTTTATTAAATATATGAAAAGTGAAAACCTGAGCCGATTTTACCAGGCCTTCGGCCGCTACCTGATCTGGACCATTTTGATTGTCGGAAGTATGCTGATCTACCTCTATCAGCACGTCGCGGTGATGGATCTGGCAGAAGAATTGAGCACCCTCGGTGAGGAGAAAAAGAGGCTTCTGGACGAAAGGGACCGGCTGACCGTGAACGCCGCCCGACTGACCCACGGCAAGCGGGTCGCGACCATCGCCTCTGAGAAACTTTCCATGATCACCCCGTCCGGTTCCCCCAGGAATATCTTCACGGTGTCGTCGTCAGCACATTAGGTCGTCAGCACATTAGGTCGTCAGCACATTAGGTCGTCAGCACATTAGAAAGACGTGAGCCTTTTATGGTCCTTCCCTCTTCTTTATCGAAGTCAGCGCCGGCACCCTCGGCGCCCTCCCCGAAGCACCTCCGCCGCCTCGGCCTGCTCTTCTGGGGCGCCGCCCTCTTCGGGGTGGTCCTCATCCTGCGGCTCGTCCAGCTTCAGGTGTGGGCAGGGCAGAGCTACGTCGAGCGGGCGAAGGATCAGCACACGAAGAGCGTGGTCCTCGAAGCCAAAAGAGGCCGTATCTTCGACCGTCACGGCCGGGAGGTGGCCACCAACCTCAAGATGATCTCTTACTTTGTCACCAACCAGGCAGAGGTGAAAAACCCCAAGGCAGCGGCCCGGACCCTCGCCCGGGCCGCCAACCTCGATGAGTCCGATCTCTACCGGGGCCTGACCGGCCAGCGGAGGTTCGCCTGGCTGGCGCGCAAGTTCGACATCGAGCGTCTCCAGAAGGCCGAGATGAAGACGCTCCAGGGGACCCATGCCCTGGTGGAGATGAAGCGTTACTATCCGATGGGAAGCGTCGGAAGCCAGATCCTCGGCTATACGGACATCGACAATGTGGGCATTGAAGGGGGAGAGCTGGGGCTCGACAGCCACCTCAGGGGTCAGTCCGGGGTCATGGTCTCGGAGGTCGATGCCCTCGGGCGGTCCCTCGCAGAGCGTGGAGAGATCCTGACCCCTCCGGAAGACGGAGCGGATGTGACCCTCACCATCGATGCCGACTGTCAGTGGATCGCCGAGGAAGAGCTGGCGGCCACCGTCGATAAATACCGGGCCAAGGCCGGCGTGGCCGTCCTGATGAACCCCCGCACCGGGGAGATCCTGGCCATGGCCGGCGCGCCGCTCTACGACCCGAACCGCCCCGGCGAGCACCACCCCGAGAACCGGCGCAACCGGGCGATCACGGATATGTACGAGCCGGGGTCCACCTTCAAGATCGTCGCGGCAGCGGCGGCGCTGAACGAGGGGACGCGACGCCCCGAAGATCAGATCTTCTGCGAGAACGGCAGGATGGCGGTGCCCGGCGGCTTCATACGGGACTCCCATCCCCTCGGCTGGCTCAGCTTCAAACAGGTCATCGGACATTCTAGCAACATCGGGACCATCAAGGTCGCCCGCACCCTCGGGGGAAAGCGCCTCTATGAATATGCCAGGCGTTTCGGGTTCGATGCCCGGACGGGCATCGAACTCCCCGGCGAGGCCAGGGGCCTCCTCCATCACCCCTCCGTCTGGTCGAAGCGGTCCATGGAGACCATCGCCATAGGCCAGGAGGTCCTGGTCACCCCCCTGCAGCTCGCCTTCGCCTACGGGGCAGTCGCCAATGAAGGCGTCCTGATGAAGCCGCGTATCCTCAAGGCCATCGCCCGGACGGGCCAGGCCCCTGCCGAGACCCGTCCTGAGGCCATTCGCCGGGTCATCGAAGAGAAGGCCTGCCAGACCCTGGTCGACTTCTTCAAGGGCGTCGTCAAGGAAGGGACCGGAACGAACGGCGCCGTCGCCGGCTACGAGGTCGCCGGGAAGACCGGCACGGCCCAGCGCGCAGCCGAAGGGGGGAGGGGCTATGAGAGCGGGCAGTATGTCTCCTCCTTCGTCGGTTTCCTCCCGGCGGACGACCCGCGCCTCCTCTGCCTGGTCGCCATCGACCGGCCCACCGGCGTCCACTGGGGCAGCGCCGTGGCCGCCCCGACCTTCCGGCGGATCCTGGAGCGCGTCCTGGCCCTGAGAGACTGTCCGGCGCGTCTCTCACCCGTTGGGACACCCCCGGACACCGGGGCCGTATACGCCGGCCCCCCCACGATGCCCAACCTCCTGGGCCTCTCGCGGGGTTCCGCCGAGGGCGTCCTGAGGAGATACCAGATGGTCGCCGGGTTCGAAGGGGAAGGGGTCATCACGGAACAGTCGATCCTGCCCGGCGAACCGCTCGGGTCGAACGTCCGTCTGACGCTGAAATGCCAGGCCTTGATGATGGCCCGAAATGACGCGGGGACCGCCGTGCCCGACCTGACCGGCCTCCCCCTCCGGCAGGCCATCAACCGCCTGAGCGCCCAGGGGCTCCGGCCCTCCATCTACGGGAACGGCTTTGTGGCTGCCCAGGCCCCGGCCCCGGGGTCTCTGGTCAGGCACGGCTCGGCCTGCGCCCTGGTCTGTAAACCCGAGTTCCTGCCCGTGGAACACCCCTCGCCGTATGTCGCTCAGGCGCCGGGACAGGAGAAGAAGGATCGTTCGCTGAACCCCCTGGTGGCTCTGGCGTCCTGGCGTCCGAAAGGGGCAGGGGTGGGCAACTGAGGTGTCCGGCGTCAGGCGCCAGGATCAGGTCGCTCTGACTCTCCTTCCGACCTGGTTCCTGGCATCGGACACGAAATACCTGATTTCACGCATGAAACTCAACGACCTGCTGTCCGTCCTGCCCGATGCCACCGTGGAGGGAGACCGGGGGGTCGAGGTCCGGAACATCGAGACGGACTCCCGGCGCATCCATCGCGGGGATCTCTTCGCCGCCATCCGGGGGGGCGAGGAGGAAGATCGACATCCTTACATCCCGGACGCCGTCGCCAGAGGGGCTTCGGCCATCGTCCTGGAGGACGACCTGCCCACGGCCCCGGCGGTCAGGGTCCGGGTGCCGGATGTGAAGCGGGCCCTGGCCCTCCTGGCCAACCGGTTCTACGGGGAACCCTGGCGGAACCTCACGACCATCGGCGTCACCGGCACGAGCGGCAAGACCACGACGACCTCGCTGATCAGATCCGTCCTTGAGGCCGCCGGGATACAGGCCGGTCGCATCGGGTCCGGCCAGAACATCGTCGGAGGAGAAGTTCAGCCAGCGCAGAACACGACCCCCTTCGCCCACGAGGTCCAGCGCCTCCTCCGGGAGATGGTCGAAAAGGGGGACCGGGCGGTCGTGATGGAGGTCACCTCCCACGCGCTAACCCTGGACCGGGTCTACGGCATCGACTTTAAACTGGCCCTCTTCACGAACCTGACCCGTGACCACCTGAACTTTCACAAGACCGAACGGGCCTACTTCGAAGCCAAGGCCCTGCTCTTTGAAAATCTGAGATCCGAATCCGGAGCGGTCCTCAACGCCGACGACCCCGCCTCCGCCGAACTCGCCCGGCGCACCCGGGCGCCCGTCCTCACCTACGGCCTGGCCTCGACCGCAGACGTGCGGCCCGAACGCCACGCCACCGACTGGCAGGGGACGCGGATGGAGGTGATGACCCCGGTCGGGAAGGTCGAGGTCCAGTCGAACCTCCGGGGGCTGTTCAACGTCTCCAACCTCCTGGCCGCCGTCGCCGCCGGGGTCGCGCTCGGCATCGATCCCGACCCCATCCGGCAGGGCCTCCTGAACGTTCAGGTCCCGGGCCGTTTCGAGAGCGTGGACGCCGGCCAGCCCTTCGCGGTCCTGGTCGACTACGCCCACAAGCCCGACGCCCTCGAAAAGGTGCTCAGGACCGCGCGGGGACTCACGAAAGGCCGGCTGATCTGCGTCTTCGGCTGCGGCGGGGACCGCGACCGGGGCAAGCGCCCCATCATGGGAAAGATCGCGACCGACCTGTCGGACCTCACGATCGTGACCTCCGACAACCCCCGCACCGAGGACCCGGACGCCATTATCGCCGAGATCACGGCCGGCATCTCCGGAGGGACCCACGAGGCGCTCCCGGACCGCCGGCAGGCCATCCATCGGGCCATCGAACTCGCCCACCCCGGCGACGTGGTCCTGATCGCGGGGAAGGGAGACGAGGACTACCAGATCATCGGGACGACCAAGACCCATTTCGACGACCGCGAGGTGGCCCGCGAGGCGCTAAAGAAGTAACAATGGAACATTTCACACTCGGAGAGATCGCCGACGCCGCGCGCGGGCAGCTCGTCCCGGGGACCTGCCCGCCGGAGTTCGAGCCCGTCGGCGTCTCCATCGACACCCTGAAGATCCAGCCGGGGGAACTCTTCTTCGCCCTTAAAGGGACTCGGACCGACGGCCATAATTTCATCGCCCAGGCCGTCTCGAAGGGGGCCGCGGTGGCCATCGTGTCGGGCCGCTGGTTCGCCGCCCTGCCGGAGCGAGACCGGCCCGCCGGGACGCTCATCCTGGTGGACGACCCGGAGCGGGCGATGTCCGACATCGCCCGCGCCTACCGGCGGAAGTTCCGGATCCCGGTCGTCGGCATCACAGGCAGTACCGGCAAGACAACCACAAAGGAGATGGCGGCGGCGGTGCTCGCGACCCGCTACCGCGTCCTGAAGACCGAGGGGAACAAGAACAACCAGCAGGGCGTCCCCCTCATGCTGTTCCGGCTCTCCGCACAACACGAAGTCGCGGTCCTCGAATTCGGCATCAGCGAGTTCGGCGAACTCACGCATCTCTGTCAGGTGGCCGACCCGAACGTCGGCCTGATCACCAACGTCGGTCCATCTCATCTGGAGTTTTTAGGCTCTGTAGAGGGGGTGGCCAAGGCCAAAGGGGAAATCCTGGAGTATCTAGACGAGTCTTCGACGGCTATCTTAAATCTCGATGACCTGTGGCTGGTCAAGGGGCAAAACAAAATCAAGGGGAGACTCCTTGGCTTTGGCATCGAGAAGATATGTCAGTTCCGTGGGGAGGGACTTGTCTTTGACCAGGCCGGCTGCGGTCATTTCTCTCTACAGGGCCGTAATATTACCCTGCGCGTTCCCGGTCGCCACAACGTCTACAACGCCCTGGCGGCGGTGGCTGTGGGAGACACGCTCGGCGTCCCGCTAAGCGATGCGATCCCGGCCCTGGAGGCGTTTCAACCCGCTGCGATGCGCGGCGCGGTCGAGATCCGGGACGGGGTTCGCATCCTCAACGACGCCTACAACGCCAACCCCGCCTCGATGAAGGCCGCCCTCGAAACCCTCAGGGGCATGGCCGTCGAACAGGGGGGCAGGCGGATCGCCTGCCTGGGCGACATGCTCGAACTGGGGGACGACGCCCCCGCCCTGCACCGGGAGGTCGGCGCCTTTGCAGCCCGGGGCGTCGACCTCCTCTTCGCCACCGGCCCCCTCGCCGCCGAGATCGTGAAGGGCGCCGCAGGGCTGGGCGACCGCGCGCAGCACTTCCCGGACAGGGCCCACCTCATCCAGGCGCTGAACGAGACCCTCCGCCCCGGCGACGTCCTGCTGGTCAAGGGCTCGCGGGGCATGCGGATGGAAGAGATCCTCTCAGGGCTCAACTTTTAACGGGGATCGGGGGTCAGGGGTCAGGGGTCAGGAAAACATCATTTGTCTTGTTTCCCGATCCCCGATCCCCGATCCCTTCTTTTTCCTATGCCCAACACCCGCCTCGACATCTCCCTCCTCCTGATCACGCTGGCCCTCGTCGCCATCGGGACGGTCATGATCTACAGCGCCAGTTCCGTCCTGGGCGAGATGCGCTTTGAGAGCAGCAGCTTCTTCCTCAACCGCTGGCTCCTGCGCGCCGGCCTTGCGCTGCTCCTGATGACCCTGGTCATGCGGGTCAACTACCAGGTCTGGGCGCGGCTGGCCAAACCCCTACTCATCCTCGGCGTGGGCCTGCTCCTCGCCGTCGTCCTCCAGAAACTGCTGTCCGGGCACGCGGGCATCCGGGGCGCGCACCGCTGGATCCAGATCGCCTCCATCACCTTCCAGCCCTCCGAACTGGTCAAGCTCATCCTCGTGATCTACATGGCGGAATCCCTCGCCCGGAGACACAGCCACATCCACGAACCCAGGGAGTTCGCCCACCACGCCGCTGTCGTCGTCGCTGTGGCGGGGCTGATCATCCTTCAGCCCGACCTGGGCATGGCCGTGGGGTTGGGGACGGTGGCCGCCCTGATGATGGTCGTGGCCGGGGTCCGGATGCGCTACATGATCGGATCGGCGCTGGCCGCCCTGCCCGTCCTCTACGTCCTGATCTTCTGGGTCGGCTACCGGAAGGACCGCATCGAGGCGTTTGTCAGCCGGAGCGAGCACGTTCAGGGGAAGGGATACCAGATCACGCAGTCCCTGGTGGGACTGGCCTCCGGCGGACTCACCGGCGTCGGGCTGGGGCACAGCCACCAGAAGTTCCTCTTCCTGCCCGACCCTCACACCGATTTCGTCTTCTCCATCCTCGGCGAGGAGTGGGGGCTCCTGGGAACCGTCACGGTGGTCGCCCTGTTTCTCCTGTTCGGGCTGATCGGGTTCAGAATCGCCCGGCGCGCCCCGGACCTGCACGGCTTCCTCCTCAGCGTCGGCATCACCTCCCTGGTCCTGATGTACGCCCTGCTCAACATCGGCGTCGTCACCGCCGTGCTCCCGACCACCGGCCTTCCGCTCCCGTTCATCAGCTACGGCGGTTCTTCGCTCATGCTGACCCTCATCGGCGTCGGCATCCTCCTGAACGTGGCGCGGCAGGGGACCCCCCCCTCGACGTCGTTCACATCGATGACCGGGGCCCTCGTCTGGCCCCCGCAGACGGGGCGCGGGACCTGAGGGTTTACAGGGATGAACAGGATTGTTCCGCTGTTTTCATTCTGCTCCTTTCAAGATATGAACATCCATGGCGATCCGCATCCTGATAGCCGGTGGAGGGACAGGCGGACACGCGTTCCCGGCCATCGCCATAGCCGATGAGATCCGCAGACGTCGGGCCGACGCAGACATCCGGTTCGTCGGGACGCGTCGGGGTGTGGAGATGCGGGCCGTCCCGAGGGCGGGTTATCCGATAGAGGTCGTGCCGGTCATCGGCCTCCGCCGGGCGTTGAGCGTCGATCTCCTCCGATTCGCGTTCATCCTCACGGCAGGCCTGATCCGGACCTTCCGGATGGTTCGCCGATTCCGCCCCGCCGTCGTCATCTGCACCGGCGGTTACGTCGGCGGTCCGGCGGGCATCGTCGCATACCTGCAGTCGGTGCCCGTCGTGGTCCAGGAACAGAACAGCTTTCCGGGCCTCACGACCCGGCTCCTCTCCCGCGTCGCCACGCAGGTCCACGTGACCTTCCCCGCCTCCCTGCACTACCTGGGAGGCAGAGGGGAGGTGAGCGGAAATCCCACGCGGGCCGAATTCGGAACCATCGGCCAGACCGAGGGCCGCATCCGCTCGGGCCTCCATCCCGACCTCTCCACGCTGCTGGTCTTCGGGGGGAGCCAGGGCGCGCGCGGCATCAACACGGCCGTCGGCCAGGCCCTCCCGGCGCTCATCGAGGGCCAGAGGCTCCAGGTGCTCTGGCAGACCGGCCATCTGGACTTTGATTCGGCCTCCGAGCAGGC
Organism: Candidatus Latescibacterota bacterium; assembly: GCA_009694805.1. Lineage (GTDB taxonomy): Bacteria > Latescibacterota > UBA2968 > SICM01 > SICM01 > SICM01. Next base: position 62,768 of record SICM01000003.1, on the reverse strand, counting down.
CCGGCCCTTCGGAGACCGGGTGGTCGTCCGGGCCTTCATCGACGACATGGCCGCCGCCTTCGGCGCGGCGGACCTGGCTATCTGCCGCGCAGGCGCCACGACCATCGCCGAACTGACCCGCTGCGGCCTCCCGGCCATCTTCGTCCCGCTCCCGACGGCCGCAGAAGACCATCAGACGAAGAATGCGCAGGCCCTCGTCAGGGCCGGGGCCGCGCAGATGATCCCGCAGCGCGACCTGGACGGACATCGGCTCGCCCGGGCCGTGCTGGACCTGGTGAACGACCCCGTCAGACAGCGTGACATGTCCGACCGGATGCGCGCCTTCAGCGCCCCCGACGCCGCGGCCCGCATCGTCGATGCCATGCAGCGGGCAGGACTGCTCCGGGAACGCGCCTGAATCCGTCGGTTTTCCACACACGATAAGGGCTGAATGCTGAGTGCTGAGAAAAAAGACCGTGGTGAGCTTCTGACTTCACTCAGGACTCAGGGCTTGGAACGCAGAACCTCTATGACGCCTTTCGCTCCCGGACAGCGCATCCACTTCGTCGGCATCGGTGGCGTGGCCATGAGCGCGATGGCCCGGCTCCTCGCCGCGCGCGGATGCATCGTATCGGGCTCCGACCGGGAGGCTTCCGAGCCCCTCCGACAACTGCGCACGGAAGGCATCGCCGTCCGGGAGGGGCACCGCGCCGAGGCCGTCCTGGGCACAGATCTGGTCATCGCCACTGCCGCCATCCGGCCCGACAACGCCGAGGTCGTCGAGGCCCACCGGCTGGGCATTCCGGTCATCGGCCGGGCCCAGGCCCTGGGGCGGATGATGGAGGGGAAGAGGGGCGTCGCCATCTCCGGCACGCACGGAAAGACGACCACCACGGCGATGGCCGCCCTGGCGCTGATCCAGGCCGGGCTCGACCCGACGGTGATGGTCGGCGGACACGTTCCGGAGATCGGGGGCAACGCCCGCGTCGGCGCCGGGCCGCACTTCGTGGCCGAGGCCGACGAGTTCGACCGGTCTTTCCTCAGCCTCCGGCCTGCCGTGGCCGTCGTCACCACGGTGGAGGAGGAGCATCTGGACTGCTACCAGGACCTGGACGACATCAGCGATGCCTTTGTGATGTTCGCCAACCGCGTCCCGTCGGACGGTTTCGCCGTCCTCTGCATCGACGACCCGAACGTCCGCGCCCTTCGTCCCTCCCTCACGTCCCGCGTCGTCACCTGTGGACTCTCGTCCGACGCCGACGTGTCGGCGACCGATGTGTCGCTGACGGGGGCGGGTTCGACCTGCACGCTGATGCGTAAGGCGACGGTGATCGGCGCCATTCAGCTCCGCCTGCCGGGCCTGCACAACGTCCGCAACGCGCTGACCGCCGCGACGGTGGCCCTGAACCTCGGCGTCAGCTTCGACCCCATCCGGGACGCCCTCCAGGCCTTCGGCGGCGTGGGGCGCAGGTTCGAGACCCTGGGCGAGCGAAACGGCGTTCTGGTCGTTGACGACTACGCCCATCACCCGACGGAGGTGGAGGCCACGCTCGCCGGGGCCCGGTCCCTCGGACGGGACCGGATCGTGGTCGCGTTTCAGCCCCACCTCTACTCCCGGACGCGGGACTTTGCGTCGAGGTTCGGCGCAGCCCTGGCCGAAGCCGATCTGGTCATCGTGACCGATGTCTACGCCGCTCGGGAAGCCCCCATCGAAGGGGTCACCGGGGCGCTGGTCGCAGAGGCCGCCCGGCAGGCCGGGGCGAAAGGCGTCACCTACATCCCGGACCGGGACGCCGTCGCAGGGGCCCTGGCCGAACGGGTTCAGCCAGGCGACCTGGTGATCGTCATGGGGGCCGGAGACATCCGATCCGCAGGGGAAGAGCTGCTGAGACTTCTGTGATGGACGATCGACTCAAACAGGAACTTCGGGCGATCTGCCGGGGCGAGGTCCGCTTCGATGAGCCGATGGCGCGGCACACCAGCTTCGGCGTCGGGGGGCCTGCGGACGCCCTCCTCCTGCCTGGGGATCTCGACGAGGTCAGGGCCGTCTGCCGGCGCCTCGTCAGCCAGGAGATCCCGATCCTCCCCCTCGGTGACGGGACGAACATGCTCGTCTCCGACGCCGGGTGGCGCGGCGCGGTCATCTGCCTGACGAAGGGCCTGCGCGTCATCTCCTTTCAGGAGGAGACCGGGTCCGCCGAGGCCGGGGCCAGCCTCTCCGTCTTCTCCCGCCAGTGCCAGCGCGCGGGCCTGGCCGGGATGGAGTGGGCGTGCAGCGTCCCGGGCACCCTGGGCGGCGCGATGCGGGGCAACGCCGGGGCCTTCGGCGGCGAGACCTTCGACCGCCTCCTGTCCGTCGAGGCCCTGGACATGGGGACGGGCCAGACCCTCCTTCTGAAAAAGGAGGACCTCCCCCACAGCTACCGCCGCTGCGACCTGCCGCCGGGCCTCCTCCTGCTGCGCGGGGCGTTCGCCCTGGCCGGGGGCCGGCCGGAGGAGATCGAGGCCCGCATGGACGACATCCTGAGCAGGCGCAAGGCCACGCAGCCCCTCTACGAGCGCAACGCGGGGTGCATCTTCAAGAACCCGGCCGGGTCGTCCGCCGGCCTTCTGATCGACCAGGCAGGCTGCAAGGGCCTCGGCGTGGGCGGCGCGGTCGTCTCCGACCTCCACGCCAACTTCATGGTCAACCGGGGCGGGGCCACGGCCGCGGACGTCCTGACCCTCATCGAACGCATCCGCGACCGCGTCCGACAGCACGCCGGCATCGAACTGGAAACCGAGATACGAACCATCGGCGAAAGCCCTTAGACCTCCATGCTCATCCAAAAAAAAACCCTGTTCATCGTCGCCGCCGCGCTCCTCGCCCTCGGCGCAGGCCCCTCCATCACCCGTTCGCCGCTCTTCAAGGTGGCCCGCATCTCCGTCGATGGCCTGCGCCTTCTGGAGAACGAGGAGATCTCAGCCCTCTCCGGCATCGCGCCCGGCGCCAACCTCTATGAGATGGACCTGAAGGATGCCGCCGCCCGCATCGAGGCCCACCCCATGATCCGGAGCGCGCGCATCGTCCGCACGCCCCCCAACGGCGTTCTTATCACCGTCGTCGAGCGGACCCCGATCGCCCTGATCAACCTGGAGACCCTCTGCGGGATCGACGAGGAGGGCGTCCTGATCCCGTTCCACCCGTCCTTCGTGGATCTCCCCGTGATCACGGGGGTGAACCCGAAGACCTACACCCTCGGTCGCCCCGTCGCGGAGGAGGGCCTCAGCCGCTGCCTGGCGCTCCTGAAGGACGCCCGGAAGGCCGCGCCCGACCTCTGGGATCAGATCTCCGAGGTGCGCCCCGGTCCGGACAGGGTCGTCCTCAACCTGGTGGGGGATGGGCTCGAGGTCTGGATGAAACCCGAAGCCGTACCTGTCCAGGCGGAGAAGTTCCGGGCACTTGAGGCCGCCAAATGGTCGGCCCTGCCCAGTTACATCGACCTGCGTTTCAGTGGCCAGGTGGTCGTCGGGCCCCCGAAGGCCAGGCCGGAAGACGAAAATAAAAAGGGAAAACTGAAAAAATAACAGGAAGGAAGACCTCTGTCAGTAAGCAGTAAGCAGTAAGCAGGAGACAGAAGGCAGTAAACACCTTCTGCATTCTGCATTCTGCCTGAAGAAGGGAGATTGAGGGAGATATGGCAAAAGAGGACATGATTGTGGGTCTCGACATCGGCACCACCAAAGTGTGTGCCATCGTCGCAGAGGTCGATGTGTCGGGTGAACTCCGGGTGGTGGGCGTGGGGACCAGCCCTTCGGAGGGTCTTCGTCGGGGCGTGGTGGTCAACGTCGAGAAGACGGTGCAGTCGATCCAGAAGGCCGTCGGAGAGGCCGAGATGATGGCCGGCGTCAAGATCGAATCCGTCTACGTCGGGATCGGCGGGGAACACATCCGCAGCATCAACAGCCGGGGGGTCATCGCCGTCTCCGGGCCTGACCACGAGATCACGGCCACCGACCAGACACGCGTCATCGACGCCGCGCGGGCCGTCTCCATCCCTCCGGACCGCCAGGTCATCCACGTCCTGCCGCAGGAGTTCACCGTCGATGAGCAGTCCGGCATCAAGGAGCCGATCGGGATGTCCGGGGTGCGCCTCGAAGCGGAGGTCCACATCGTGACCGGCGCCGTCACCTCCGTCCAGAACCTCATCAAGAGCGTCTCCCGCGCCGGGATCGAGGTGGTGGAGCCGGTCCTGGAGCCCATCGCAGCCAGCCACTCCGTCCTCTCCCCCGACGAGCAGGAGATGGGGGTGGCGCTCGTGGACATCGGCGGCGGCGCGACCAACCTGGCCGTCTTCTACGAAGGGAGCGTGCGCCATACCGCCGTGATCGGGCTGGGCGGCCAGAACGTCACCAACGACGTGGCCATCGGCCTCCGGACGCCCTGGCAGCAGGCCGAGCGCATCAAGCAGGATTATGGCTGCGCCCTCCAGTCGGAGGTGGCGGCGGAAGAGACGATCACCGTCCCGGGCGTGGCCGGACGGGTCTCCTACCAGATCCCCCGCCGGGAACTCGCCGCCATCATCGAGCCCCGCATGGAGGAGATCTTCTCACTCGTGTTCAAGGAGATCCGGAGGACAGAGTACGCGGACCTCCTTTCGGCGGGCATCGTCCTGACCGGCGGAGGGTCGCTCCTCAACGGGGTATCCAAGCTCGCCGAGCAGGTGTTCGACATGCCGGTCAACGCGGGCCTCCCTCAGGGGGTCGGCGGGCTGATCGACATCATCAATGCCCCCAGCTACGCCACGGGCGTCGGCCTGGTCCTCTACGGCCACCGCGTCCGCAGCCGCAACGACCGGGTCAAGATCCCCGAGACGCCCGGGGGGCTGATGGGCTGGCTCAAGAATCTGGTGACCGGAATCTTTTAAAACCTACTTTTCATTTCGCATTCATCCTTCAGCGTTCTGCATTCATCGTTTCAGGGAGGTGAACCGTGGTAACATTTTCCATCATGGAGACGGAGAAACAGGCCAGGATGCGGGTCATCGGCGTGGGGGGCGCAGGGGGCAACGCGGTCAATCGCATGATCGACGCGGGGCTGGAAGGCGTGGAGTTCGTGGCCATCAACACCGACGCCCAGGTCCTGGAACTCTCCAAGGCCACCCACCGCATCCACATCGGTAACAGCGTCACGAAAGGGCTCGGCGCGGGGGCCAGGCCGGACGTCGGACGCAAGGCCATAGAAGAGGATCGGGAACAGGTCGCCGAGATCCTCGCCGGGAGCGACATGGTCTTCATCACCGCCGGCATGGGGGGCGGGACCGGAACCGGAGCGGCCCCCGTCGTGGCGCAGATCGCCAAGGAGCTGGGCGCGCTCACCGTCGGCATCGTCACCACGCCCTTCAAGTGGGAGGGGAAACCCCGTTCGCGCAACGCCGAGCAGGGCATCGCGCAGCTCAAGGAGAGCGTCGATACCCTCATCATCATCCCCAACCAGCGCCTCCTGACCATCGCCCCGAAAGACCTCCCCCTCACCGAGGCGTTCCGGCTGGCCGACGATGTCCTGCTCCAGGCCACGCGGGGCATCTCCGACCTGATCACCACGCCCGGCCTGATCAACCTCGACTTCAACGACGTCAAGACCGTCATGTCCGCCGGCGGAGACGCCCTGATGGGCACCGGGCTGGCGCGGGGCGAGAACCGGTCCATCCAGGCCGCCCAGAACGCCATCCGAAGCCCCCTCCTCGAAGACATGTCCATCCTGGGGGCCAAGGGCGTCCTGGTCAACATCTCCGCAGGAAGCGACCTCACGCTGTTCGAGGTCAATGACGCCGTCTCCGTCATCACCGAGGCCGTGGGCAGCGATGCCGAGATCATCTGGGGCACGGTCCTCGACGACAACCTGGAAGATGAGATGCGCGTCACGGTCATCGCCACCGGCTTCCACAGCAAGCGGGAGGATGCGGTCGCCAGCGTCACCGAGAAGGCCAGGACCGCCCTCCCCGACAACGGCCGCATCTCCAAGATGGAGAAGCTGGACATCCCGACCTTCATGCGTCCGCCGAACGGCGCGAACGACGCCGCTTCGCCGGAGTCGGCGGAGCACAAGGCGGGCGACGAGGTCGATCTCGAAAAACTCTCCCCCAACGACCTCGAATACCCCACCTTCCTCCGCAAGGGGCGCGGATTGAGCATATAAAAAAGAGGGGCGCGCGGCATCGCCGCGCGCCCCTCTGCCTTCTGCCTTCTGCCCCTCGATACGCGGCTTACAGCCGCTACTCGGGGCATACGGTCCGTTTATCCCGAGTAGCGGCCGCAGGCCCCGTATCGAGGGACTGCCTCTATCCCCTCACCAGCTCCCAGAACCGCTGGGGCGAGAACGGGGCCTGAGACTCTCCACGACAGCTGTACCAGCACTTCGTGCAGGTCACGTCCTCCTTCTGTCGCCTGTACTCGGAGTAGTGGCCGATCACCGGCATCTCCGGACACACCTTCAGGTGGCCGTCCGGCGTCACCTGGATGAAACTCTTCCCCGCCTTGCACCCCTCCAGGTAGCCCTGCTCGAAGTACTTCGGCACCATGCTCAGGTAATACTGGGAGGAGACCACGTTCCGGTAGCGCCGCTTCAGCGCCCGGATCTCCTCGATCGTGGCCCGCAGCTTCTCCATCTGTTCCGCCCGGACCATGTGCACCTCATTCCCGTTCTTGAGCGCCGTGTAGGAACTGAACGAGATGCGAATGCCCCACGCGTGCGCCTGCCGGATGAGGTTCGGAATGTGATCCAGATTGTCGTCCTTGATCACGGTGTTCAGCACCACGTTGTCCACTTCCACCTCTTTCAGCCTCGGGATCAGCTTCGACAGGTGGTCGAACAGTCCGGGCAGTCCCCGTTCCTCGTCGTGCTTCGGGCCGAGGTAGTTCATCGAGATCGAAAGCTGATCCAGACCGGCGTCCCACAGGGCCTTCGCCTTCTCCATGGTCAGCAACTGCCCGTGGGTCACCATCCCGATGTAGAGAAATCCGAAATGGTCCCGCAGGTTGCGGATGACGTTCGGGAGGTCCTTCCGAAGCATCGGCTCCCCCCCCGTCAGCGACACCATCATCGGGTTGATCTTCTGGACGACGGCCACGTAATCGTCCAGCTTCGGCGACTTTTTCGTCTGCCAGTAATCGCAAAAATCGCACGCCGCGTTGCAGAACTTGGTCACCTCCAGATTCACCAGCAGGGGCCGGCGCTGGAGGCGGGTCTTGATGTATTTGAGGGTGGCCCTAAATTTTCGCGAAGGCGTCATCTTACGCGTCAACATGGACACCGATCCTGAAAAAAGTTGAAGCCCGCACATAGAGATGAGGAATGAGGAAGTCTTCCCTCGATCCTCACTCCTCACGCCTACAGTTCTTTTATCCTGCTCACCCCTTCGACTACGCTCAGGACAAGCCTGTACATCCCTGTTCGATTCTCTTTTTTGCCACAAGCCTCAGAAATGTGTTGACTAAGAGGGCGGAGCGTTTAAATTTGCGCTCAGGCCATTCGACATCCCGGCCCCCCTGTCCTGTTCATCCTGTCCATCCCTGTTCAATGTCGCTTATGAAATCGGAATGGATCCGGTCCTGGCGCCCCCCGGAACGTCTCGGGGTGGGGCTCCTCTGCCTCCTCTTTGCGTGTTCCCTCGGGGTGCATTACGGCGTCTCGGACCAGAACACCTATCTGCTTTCGGGCCTTCGGATGGCCGCCCCCTCGTTCCTCGCAGGGGACTGGTTTGCCTCGGAGACCGTCCATCACCACGCCGCTTTCACCTACCTGATCTATCTGCTGCAGGGGATGGGGCCCCTGCCCTGGACCAGCGCCGTCTTCTACCTGCTGTTCAAGACCCTGCTCGCCTTCAGCGCCTACGTCATCCTGCGCGCCCTCTACGACCGCCCCTTCCTGCCGTTCCTGTTCTCCCTGATCATTCTCTACATGGCCGTGGGCAACACGAGCATCCTGTCGCACCCCTTCTTCGTCCCCTGGCTCCTCCCCGCAGGAATAGCCTCCACCCTGTTCCTGGCCGGCGTGGCCGCACTCTCGTGCGCTGCGCCGATGCCCTCGCGTTGCGCCCTGGCCGGGGCGCTGTTCGGCCTGAGCGGCCTGTTCCACGGGACGTTTCTGTTCATGATCCCGCTGTTCCTGGGAGGGGTCTGGGTCGCGCTCCCCCGCAGGTTCTCAAGGCGGGAGATCATCGCCTTCCTGGTCCCCTTCCTGGTCCTGACGCTTCCGTCCGTCTGGTCAGTCCTGGTCCGCTTCGATCTCGGAGAACACGCCGTCGAACGCCTCGACGCCCTGCTCCGATTCCGCGCGCCCCATCACTACCTGCCCAGAAACTGGGGCACGGCGGGCTTTGCCCTTTTCGCCGGACACGCGGCCCTGGGGATCATCGGCCTGCTCATGCGCTGGCCTCGGACGCCCGGGTCGCCGGTCGTGCTCTCGGCCGCCGCCTCCCTGTCAGGACTTTTCATCCTCATGTGCTTCTGTACGCTGATCCTCTTTATCCCGCAGGTCGCCATGCTGGAGCCATTCCACTTCGTGGCGCTCCTGTCCTGCTTCGGCCTGCTCTTCTTCGCAGGCGCGGTGGCGAAAGAGGTGGAATCTCAGGGGGACGCCGCATCCAGACTCAGGAGACTCATCCTTCTGGGCCTGGGCCTGCTCGTGACCTGCTGGACGAATCGGATCGTCGGGCTCGTGCTGGTCATCCTGATCATCCCCTGTCTCATCGCCGCGCGAGTCAGGTTTTTCGGCCAGGGTCCGAAGTTTGCGCCCCGGTTCCTGACCTGGGGAACCCTCCTCTTCCTGACAGGTCTGACCGGATTCTGCTTCCCGCTTTCAATGGCGTCCTTCTCTCCCTACGGGGCCGATTACGCCCTGTGTAGATGGGTCCGAAGCCATACGCCGCCCCAGATCCTCGCTACCTTGCTGCCCTTCAGACCCGAATCCGACCTCTACCGGTGGATCCGTGCGGCTACCCCTCAAGACGCCCGTTTCGTGGCGCCACTCAAGATGGACCGATTCCGGCTCAACGCGGGACGGAGCATCGTCGTGGACTGGAAGGGGTTTCCCTACCGCCTGCAGGATTCTGAAGAGTGGTACCGCCGAATCGCAACGGTGAGCGGCACGAGCAACCCCGTGTCTCAGCAGGAGGTCGTTCAGGGATATCTCAGCCTGGACGCGGAACGCGCCCGCGCCCTGGCCCGGACGTTCGACGTACAATACGTCGTCGTCGTCGCGCCCCAGCACCTCGGAGACCTGAGCACACTCGACAAGGTCTATGAGAATGCCCTCTTCAGAGTCTACCGCATCCCAAGCGATTCGCCGCCCTCACCCTCCTCTGCCACCCAACCCGGAACCGGGGAATCGGAGAATCGGTGAAGAGGAAAGAACTTCTCCCCGTTTCCCCGTTTCTCCCTTCTCCGTTTCATCTCCGCCGTTCTGTCGCCTCTCCGATGACGCCTTCGATCCTCCCCGCGACCTTCGCGGCGTCGAAGCGTTCGCAGACCTTCTTCCGCGCACGTGCGCCAAATGCCCTGCAGGCTTCCAGATCTGAGATCAGCCACAGGATCTTGCGGGCCAGGGCCTCGGGGTCTTTCGGAGGGACCAGGAAACTGTCCACGCCATCTTCGATGATCTCGGCGGGCCCTCCGTGGGCGGTCGCGATCACCGGCACGCCCATCGCCATCGCCTCGATGTTCACCCGTCCGAAAGGCTCCGGCTCCTTGGAGGGGAGGGCCAGCAGGTTGAAGTCGCGCAGATAGGGCCGGACGTCCTCCCGGAATCCGAGAAAATGGACGTGGTCCGAAATCCCGTGGCCCACCGCCCGCTGACGGTACTCCGCCCCCAGATCCCGCGTGGCCCCGACCGGATTCTCCCCCACGATACAGAACTGGACCCCCCGACGCTGCTGCAACACGATCCGGGCAGCGTCGATCAGCACGTCGAGTCCCTTCCACGGGACGATCCGTCCCAGATAGCCGACGATGATATCCTCTTCGCCCAGGCCCAATTCTGCCCGGAGCCTCCCGGTCACCCGTTCAGGATGATATTCGCTCAGATCCACCCCGTTCGGGACCACCGTCGTCTTCCCGGAAAAGCGGTACGGCCCCTCGGCAGCCTGGGAGATGCACACCACGCGCCGGACAGCGGGCAATCGGGCGATCTGGACCAGCAGTGTCCGTCTCAGGAAGGAATCGTGGATGTTCCGGCAGTGCAGAATCACCGGCGTGCCCGTGACCTGCCCGGCGAAAGCGCCGATGGCCTTCACGAGCATGTTGTTGCAGTAGATCAGATGGAACTTTTCCGCGCGGATGAACCGGACCAGCGCGACGAAGGCGCGGCATCCATCCACGAAGTTCCACAGCGCGGAGAGGAGATACCGCACCCTTCCAGCACGCGCAAACCGGAGGGTGTAGAGCCGCTCCGGCAGTTGAGGACAGATCCGATACCGGACCTGGATGGACTCCAGACGTCCGGCCAGAACTCCGGCCGCCGGGAGTACCACCGTCGGATCGACGGCGGACCGGTCGAGATACTTGAGCAGATAGAAGAGGCTCCAGCCAGGCCCTCCGCCCCGGACGCAACTGGTCAGGAAAAGGACTTTGACGGGCGATTCCATAGTCGCGAGGCCTTCTGCTGAAGGCGATCCCACGCTTCGTGGAGCACGAACCGGAAGGGATGATTGCAGAACATGGAGGTCTCGACGATGCAGTAAACCCCGCACCCCTCCTGACACGCCTTCTTGTGGAAGTAACTCTTCAGGAGGTCAGGGGTGACGGACATGATGTCCAGGGCCGGCCTCCGGTTCATGCTGCAGAGCCAGAATTCCCCCTTCGCCGACACGAAAAAATATTTATATCCGGCCAGACACGTCCAGTCCACGCCCCCCCCGTTGAGCAGGGCCTTCTGATAGTCCAGGATGGGGCCGGTCGTATGAACCTGCTTCCCCTGCCGCTTCGCCTCGGCCATCGAGTCGATGAACGACGACAGCGCGGCCTTCTCGCCGGCGCCGACGCGCAGGCCTCCATCCGGCCCTGCGTGGACCAGACGGGCGTGCGTGGAGATCCCCTCAGAGAACCCGTACTCCAGCACCTGCCGGGACTCCGCGAGCGTCTCGCTGAACAGGACGCCTGAGATATGGTAGGGGATCTTGGAATGCTTGAGATATTCCAGTTTGGGGATGACGGTCTTGAGGGCCTTGAGCGTGGACGGGATGGGCGTCATCCGATCCACGGACACCTGGAGCGAATCCAGTCCAGCCTCCTCCAGGGAGCGGACCAGCTTCGGGGTCAGTTTGAACCCGTTCGTGGAGAGGCTGGTCCTGAGCCGGAGCGTTTTGCAGTACTGGACCACTTCCACGATGTCCGGGTGTAACAGGGGTTCTCCCCCCTGAAGGCCGATCCGGATACACCCCAGTTCCTTGATCTTCCGGATCCACCGCTTGAGGTCTTCCAGGCTCGGATGAGGGACGCTGTTGTCGTACTCAGTGCAGTAGTGACAGTCCAGGTTGCACTGATCGGTTACGTAGAGGTGACACGCGATCGGCTCCCGGTCGAACGCCCGCTTGAGCATCTTGGGCCAGAATGTCATAATGCTACGATCTCCCCCAAGCCTGAAGGACGAATGTGACCCTCTTTCCCAGCCCAGTTCCATGCCCTCGATACGGCTAAAACTCTCTCAATATAAGGCATTCCTGCGGCCTCCGCAAGAAAGAATAAAAGGGGCGGGTTCATTCACCCGCCCCTGAAAAACATCTCCATGCCCGCACCTCACCCCTCACCCCTCCCGCCCGCCTTTCAAAATGTCTTACCGCTGGCCTTCCCCCCCCGGACGTCTTCTCCGCCAGTTTCTTCTTGAGCTTGCTCAACAGCCCGGCATAGGACGACTTGGCGATCTCCTTGTAGAAGTTCTGTCGGTTGTTTCGCACCACGCTCACGTCGTCGATCACCATGTCCGTGATCAGCCACCTGTCGCCCACACGGCGCATCACGTATTTGATGACGCTCTTCTCTCCCTTGTACACCACGGTCGTCCTCACCGTCGCCATCGAGTCCACCACCTCTGCCCCATCGTAGGCGATCTTCTCCACCTTCCGGTAGAGCTTGGGATCGGCGTAGCTCTTCTCGATGAGCTTTCTGTAAAGCCCCACGAACTCTTTCTGCTCCGCCGGCGTGCGCTCAGCCCAGTATTTCCCCAGAGACTGCCGACTCAGCTCCTCGTAATCGAAGGCATCGCCGACGATGCCCTTCAGCTTCTCCTGGTTCGCAGCGCTCAACGGGCCGCTCGTCGAACGGGCGATGGCCCGGATGGCGTTGTCCCGTTCCTTCAGCATGTCGATCAGCTTCTGGCCGGTGACCGCATCCGAAGGCGTCTGCGCAAGGCCGTCAGCCCACAGCGCAAACGCCATCAGGATCAGACACGCGGCGCCATAACAGGTTCGTTTAATCATTGGAATCCCCTTCATAAAGCGGTAGCAAGAAAAGTTGCAATTACTCTTTCCTCGCCACGATATCCGCATAATCCGCCTCTGCGAAGGTGTGCGTCGCATCCGCATCCGTCAGAATGGCGATGCCCACCGTCTTCTCGCTGGGCTCCCCGCCCCAGATCCGTTTGTAGTCCTCGTAGAGATTCACCCGCTCCGTCACCCATTCCCCGAGCCGCGCCCTGCCGCTCCGGAGGACCAGGACACGGGGCCTCCCGATCAACTTCCGGTCTGCGACCGTCCCGACCGGAAGCGTCGTGCTCCAGACGTACTTGATCTGCTTCGGAACCCCCACCCAGTTCTGCGAGAAGACCACGTAGAGACCCGCCGCGCTGTCGTTCTTCGCCCCGAACCGCTCATCCCCGCCGGGGGGGAGGGCCTTGGCACGCCATCGCCACGTCAGGACCGGATATGCCCGGAGGTCCCAGGATATCGTCTTGAAGATCGCCACGGAATACCCGCTATCCTTCGCGTTCAGGTACCGGTGACCGCTCTCCTCCTGAATGGCGTAGAGCTTGGGTTTGTCGTCGTCCTTTCCGCGCCACCGCCACCCCGACGGCAACTCTCCCACGCGCCCCTGCGAGAAATTCTCCAGCACGATCCTGTCCGGGTCTGCCAGCGCCACCCTTCCCACCCCCCCGGAAAACAGGAAGCAGAAAGTAGAGAGCAGCACCCCTCCTGTCCAGACACTCGCTTTTCGCAATTTGTAGTTTTTTATAATTCGCATAGGTTTTTTTGTTTTGCATTTTGTATTTTACATTTTCTTGCCTTCTGCCTATTCCTTCCCCGTCACCCTGTCCAGCTGCGCCGCCGCCCGGTTGTACTCGAAAATCGCCCTGAAATACTCCACGCGCATCTCACCATACCCCTTGAAGGCATCGACCATCTCTTTGCTCTCTCCCAGCCCGGCGTTGAAGGCATCCCGCGTCGCCACCATCAGACTCCGCGACGCCTTCAACGCCCGCTCTCCACTCTCCACGTTCGCCCCCGCCTCGGCCAGGTCCCTGTAGGCCCGTTCCACCTCCAGCGCGATGCCATCCCGCGCGGCCTTTTCGGTCGCCAGCGTCTTCTGGTACTCGGCCTGAGCAGCAGCCACGCGGGACCTCGTCATCCCGAAGGAGAGCGACTGCCGCAGGCCGATCACAGCCCCTGCCTGCCGGACGTTGAAATCGTCCCGCACAAACGGACCGGTCTGCCGGTCCCGATTCGGGGCATACCCGAGCTTTCCCCCTCCCGCTATGAACACCTGCGGGTAGTAGTCGCTCCGGGCCACGCTCACCTGCGCCCGGCGCGCCTCGATCCCCGCCGCAAGCTGCCGGATCTCGGGCCGGTCTTTCAGGGCCCTCGCGACGTAGACTTCCAGGGGTTCGATCGTCACCGCCTCCTGCTCCAGACCCTCCCCCGCCACGTCAAAGCTGTCCGCCGGGGCCAGGCCGAGCAACGCCTTGAACGCCGACCGGGCCAGGGCCATCTCCTTCTCCACGCGGTGCAGCCCCTGATCGACCTTGAAGCCGAACGTGTCCAGCTTGTAGAGGTCGTTGTAGGAGACCTCCTCCGACTCCCCCTCGATCTTCTCCATGAGCCTGGTTCGGGCCTCTTTCAGTTCGCTCTGGCTCTCGGCGGCCGCGTCGTAAAGCTGCTTGGCCAGGAGGAGGCCGTAATACAGCTCCTTGACCCTCAGGACGACCTCTGCCCGCCGCCGGTCCACGCCTGCCGACTGGACCGCCACGCCCGCCACCGCCGCGTCTCTCGCCGCGCTCCACTTCCCCGATGTGTAGAGCGGCTGGAGGATCTCGAACTCCGTCCGTTCGAAGACGCTCAGGCTCTTCCAGTCCGACCGCGCCGTGAAGACGTCCCCGTGCGCCGCCGGCGAAGGCCCGAAGTACTGCGTCATCTCGAACTTGGGGACGAATCGGGACGCCTTCACCTCCCCCAGTCTGGCCTCCGCAGTCTGGACGTCGAATGCGGCCCCCTTGACCTCCGGGTTCACCGCCAGCGCCCGTTCGATGCAGGCCTGCAACGTCATCCCCCCCTCCGCGGATGCGCAGGCCGGGATGAGGACCAGGGCCACGGCGGCGAATCTCCAACCCCATAACTTGGAACAGTCCATACCCATCCTCATGTTGCAAAATCTCTGCCAACCCGGAATCGATCCTGAATCCCGGGTCCCAGGTCCTAAACCCTGAGCCTTAAGCTTTGAATTTGAACTTCGTAATTCGTAATTCGTAATTCACGGCGGTTCACACTGTATCCACGGCACGACACCCCTCACCCCATCCTGAGCCCTCTGCTTCCTCCTTCTCCCCCTTGCAGAGCCATCCGGAGATCAGCAGGAGTCCCGCCAGCACATAGACCAGCTTCCGGATGCGCTTGATGATCCCCACGGCCAATCCCATGGCCGGAGGGAGCCCCAGAAGCCCGAACAGAAATACCTGCCCTCCTTCCGACACCCCCACGCCCCCCGGCACGAAGAAGAAGGCCGTGCTGATCACGGAGGAGAGAGAGGTCAGAAAAAAGGCGGTTCCAAAGGAGATCGGCGCTTCCAGCAGATGGACGATCAGCCACGTCTCCAGGACCCCGAACGTCCAGCTCAGACAGTAAATCGCCACGGCGGCCAGGAGTCGCATCCGCTCCTTCCGGTAGTAGGCCGCGATGTAGGCGTCCATCTCCGCCGCGCTATGGAGTCGGTCCTTCAGAGAGCCTGTCTTGACGCCTAACCGGATCAGGACCTTCAGAAGGGATGAGAAAGGGTTCCGGTGCTGCTGGATGAACAACCACAGGAGGATGGCCCCCCCTGCCCCCACAACGCCCGCGGTCGTAGCCCACACGGAGGGGGACAGGTTTAAAAAAAAGAGGGCGCACCCGATGCCCACAAGGGCATAGATCACCCCCGTCATGGCCTGAACCGTCTTGGTGATGACGATGGAGGCGAAGCTCGCGGACAGGGACACGTGGCGACGGATCAGGTAGGGCTTCACGAATTCACCCCCCAGGCCCAGAAGCGGGGTGATATAATTGATCGCATCGCCCCCCAGCTTGGCGACGAACAGATGCCGGAATCGAACCCTCTCCCCCCGCTGGAAGGCCAGTCCCCAGGCGATGGTATTCCCGAACTGCCAGCCAAAGGCCACCCCGATGATCAGGAGAAACCGCCATCCGATCATCGAGAGATAGGAGAAGATCTGTTGGGGGTCCGTCCGGAAGATCAGGATGCCCAGCAGGAGGAATCCCAGGAGGAGAAACAGGACGCGAAAACGTTTCACAGGCAGGGAAGAAGGTGAGACGTGTCACGAGATACGCTTCACGGGTTTTACGCGCTTCACGCTTCACGAGATACGTTTGACGTTCGGTTTCAGTTCAATCTCAGGATGATGTGGTAACCCAGCTTCGTCTTCACGACGCCGCTCAGGGTCCCCGCCTTCGTCTGCCGGACGGCCGCTTCAAAGTCCGGGTCGAGGTCCCCCGGCACGAAGAACCCCGTCATCCCCCCCTCCGCCGCGCTCGGGTCGATGGACCGCCTGCGAGCCAGGTCGGCGAAATCGGCGCCGTTCTTCAACTGCTTCAGGATGTCCTCCGCCTCCGCCTGCGTCTTGACCAGGATGTGACGGGCCCGTATCTTGCCCGCCTGAATCGATTGCATGATGTTCAGGTTGTTCTGGGCGTCCGCCAGCGTGTTGGGATCTTTGCTCAATCGGATGGCCCGCTTGTAGGCCGTGAGCGCCGAATCGATCTCTCCCTTCCGGGCGTAGACAAAACCGATGTTGTTGTGGAACCCCGCCTCATCGGGGACAAGGGCGAGGCACCGGCGGTAGGCCGCGAGCGCCGAGTCGAGCATCCCGGCGCGGATGTACACGGTGGCCAGGTTGCTCTGCGGCAGGACCCACCGGGGGGCAACCTCCAGGCAGCGGCGGTATTCGACCATCGCTGAGTCGAGCATCCCTTTCTCCGTGTACACGATCCCCAGCCGCTGGCGCGCCCGGACGGCATTCGGGGCGATGGCCAGCAGTCGCCGGTAGTTCACGAGCGCCGAGTCCATCTCCCCCTTGCCCAGATAGGCGTCGGCCAGGCTCCCCCGCACCTCCACGTCATCGGGGCTCAGCGCAGCGGCCCGGCTGAACTCCGAGACAGCCACATCCAGGGACCCCGCCTCCGCCATCACAAACCCCAGGGCGCCGTGCGGCTTGGCATCGTTCGGGGCGATGGAGATCGCCCTCCGGTAAGCCGTCACGGCCTTCGCCGTGTCCTGCATGGCGAAGTAGACCCCGCCCAGGTTGACGTGCAGCGCGACGTCGTCCGGGGCCATGGCCAGGGCCTTCTGAAGCGACGCCAGGGCCTCCTCAAAACGCCCCTTCCCGGAGTAGAGCAGGCCGAGGTTGCTCAGCGCCTCCGTGTTCCTGGGGTCCAGATCCCGGGCCTTCTCATAGGCCGCAATCGCCTCGTCGACCCGTCCCGCCTGGGCGCAGAAGAACCCCAACTGGGACATCAGGTCCGCGTCTTTCGGGTTGGCCGAGGCCGCCGCCTCAAAGACGGCGATGGCCGAGTCGATCTGTCCCTTCTCGAAATAGGCCCTCGCCCGCTCAGCAGGGGTCAGGTCCGGCGGATTCTGAGCCGCAGGTCCTCTCAGAAAAGATGCGCTGAAGATGGAAAGACAGATTAAAAAAAATAAAACGCGAGCGCCCATAGTCCGTCATCCCCTGAAAGTGTATAAAAAAACGCCCCCGGCCCTCACCCCACCATGATCAACGCCACATCCATCACATTGGTTCCCGTCGGCCCTGTCATCACCAGATCCCCCAGTCGCTCAAAGTAGGGGTACGAATCGTTCTCCTTCAGGAAATCCCCCGCCGCCAGCCCCATCCCGCGCGCCCGCGCCACGGTCTCCCCGTCCGCAACGGCCCCGGCCGCATCCGTCGGCCCGTCCGTCCCGTCCGTCCCCCCGCTGAAGATCACGAGCCCCGACCACCCCTCGATCTCCATCGCCGCGGACAGGGCGATCTCCTGGTTGCGCCCCCCTTTCCCCTTCCCCCGGAGGGTCACCGTCGTCTCCCCCCCGCAGATCACGCACGCAGGGGTTGGGATCGGCGCCCCGGTCGTCCGGATCTCCTTCCCGATGGCCGCGAACACCTTGGCCACCTCCCGCGCCTCCCCCTGAACGCGCGTGGAGAGCATCAGCGTCCGGTAGCCCAGGGCCTCCGCCTTCTCCCGCGCCGCGGCCACGGCCAGCCGGTTGCTCCCCACGATGAGGTTCCGGCACCGGCTCAGGACGCTGTCCCCCGGCTTGGGCGTCTCCTGAACCTTCCCCTCGGAACCGCCCTGCAACCGCTCCATCACCCCCTTCGGGATGCGATCCTGGACCTCGTACTTCCGCAGGATCTCCAGGCAATGCCCGAAGGTGCTCTCATCCGGGGCCGTCGGCCCCGACGCGATCACATCCAGCGGGTCTCCGATCACGTCCGACAGGACCAGGGAGACGAGGGTCGCCGGAAAGGCGATCCGGGCGAGTTGCCCCCCCTTCACCTTCGACAGGTGCTTGCGGACGGCGTTCAACTCGTTGATCGTCGCCCCGCACGCCAGCAACTGCCGCGTCGTCTCCTGTTTCTCGGCGAACGTGATCCCGTCCGCCGGGGCCGGCATCAGCGCCGACCCGCCCCCGGACAGCAGGCAGAAGACCAGCGTCCGCTCGTCCGCCTCGGCCAGCATCCGGACGATGCGCTCCGTCCCCGCCACCCCCGCCTCGTCCGGCACCGGATGCCCGCACTCGTTGACCTCGACCCGTCTCAGGGGAACGCCGTGGTCATACTTCGTGTTGATCAGGCCCCCGCTCACCCGGTCCCCCAGGACCTCCTCGACGGCCGACGCCATCTGCGCGGAAGCCTTCCCCGCCCCTACCACCAGGACCCGCGAGAAAGCGTCCAGATCGTACGTCCCCTCTCCGACGCGCAGCGTCCGGCCCTCTATGCGCACCGCATTCCGAATGCTGATCTTCGGGTCCGCCGCCTCCAGCGCCGCGTCAAAGACGGCGCGGGCATCGGCGCGAAGCTTCTGTGACGTGGCGTCCGGCACCGGTAACCTCCTTGCGAAAGTCGCGAGTCACGAGTCACGCGGGTTTTGACCCGCGACCCTGGACCCGTGACTGATTTTATCCTTCGCTCATACTCCCGCACCGTCTCCTCCTGCTCCCCCGGCTCCACGGACCCCGGCCGTTTTCCCCGCACCTCGGTCAGGGCCTCCTCGGCCGTGCGTCCCCGGTGGACGAGGTGACACGCCAGCATCGTCCCCGTCCGTCCATACCCGCCCAGGCAGTGGACCACCACCGGCGTCCCGGCGGCCACGGTGCGCCTCACATAGCGCACGAACACATCGATCAGACCCTGCTCGGGGGCGCGTCGGTCCCGCAGAGGAATGTGGGCCACGTCAAACCCGAACTCGGCCACAGGACTCGCCTCAAGCGGGCGTTCCGACAGCGTCACAATCGCCCCGATCCCCTGCTCCTTCAGGAACCGGAGGTCGCCCCTCAACCGCGCCGGGTTCAGGCGAAAGTGGTCCACGGCGTGGCCACCCGCGCCCACCCCCTCCCGGTAGGACTCCAGGATGTCCCAGATATCCCGGAACTTCTTGTAGATCGGGATCATCCGCCGGTCCAGGTCGAACTCCTCCTCGAAATCCAGCCCGATCCTGCGCGCCAGGGCCTTCCGTTCCACGTGCAGGTCCTGCGGTCCCGCCAGCCACGAAAGAAAGCGCCGCTCCACAGGACTCATCTCCCCGGCCAGCTCCATCCCGGACCCCGGCCTCCCCATGCCTGCGACTTCCCCCTCGATCACCCAGTTGAAATTGAACGGCACCGGAGCCTCTCCAAAAAAATAGTTCTTGCCTGCTGCCGTCGATTTTCAGATGTTATGGGAAATTCTCCCATGCGGCGATGAATCGCCGTGCGATGCGCCACAACTTTCAAAAGAGGGCGACTCATGTTCTGGGGAGTGATCTGGCTTCTGGCCACGGCTGGGACGCTGACCGCCAAGTTCCTGGCCACGCGTACGGTCGTGCGCTTGCGGCGCGACCTCGCCAGGCTTCAGCGGGAATACGCCGTCGCTCGCCAGCACACGGAGGAGATGCGGGATGCCTCCGCCCAGCTCTCGCGCCAGGAGCGCGACAGGACCGTGACGATCGAACGCCTCCAGCGCACCCTCACGGACATGGAGCAGAAGATCCAGAAGCTCGACGAGGAGCATGCATCAGCCCTGAATCAGGAAGGAAAACGCCGAATGAAACCCCGCCGGCTCGGAGACTATGGAGCCGAGACACCCATATGATTTCGGGATGAAACGAACGTCGAATGTCGAATGTCGAGTTAGAAATTCGTAATTCGTAATCCGTAATCCGCAATATGGTCGACCGCTCTCTCCTCCGAGAAACCGTCCTGGGCCGCACCCCCCCTGCCTCCATCGAACAGGCCGGCGCACACGTCTACAAAGTGACCCTCTCGGACGGCCTTCAGGTGGCCCTCAAGCGCGTCGCGGAGGGTCCGGCGCCGGACCCGCTCCACACGGAGTCCCTCGCCCTCGAACGCCTTCACCGGCTCGGCTGCCCTGTCCCGGAGGTCCACCTCGTCGAACCTGACCTGCGCATCCTGGTCACGGCGTGGGCAGGAGACAGGACGATGGATGACGTCTGTCAGGAGGAGGATCAAAAGGCAGGAGCGCAAAGGGGAAGAGGCGTCGCCGAAGGCCTGTGCAGGATCGAGGCGGCGATGAGGGATGCGAAACTGAACGAGAGCCTGGTGCTAAAACCGGATGCGGGAGACGAAGCAGCCGGCATCCTCCGGATGGCCAAGCGGGGGGCGGAGGCCCTGTTGAGGGGCGGTCCTCTGACAGAGGCGCGAGAAGGGCTGGTGCGCGTGGTGGAACGTCTCCGCACTGGAGCGCGGGCCGTCGCCAGCCTGGACTACAACGCCCGCAACGTCGTCATCGACTGCGACGGGACAGTTCGTTTCATCGATTTTTCAAGCGTGGGATGGGACTGGCCTGAGCGCCGCTTCGTCCAGTACGTCACCGGCCTGGGGGCCTACCGCAGAGGGGGCCGTCTCGTCAGCCCCCTGACGCCCGAACTCGTCGCTTACTACGCCCGGGCACGGTCTGCCGCCTCCCCGGAGCCCCGCGAGGAGGCCGTCGTTCGCGCCACCGACGCGCACGACCTCCTGTTCCACCTCGTCGTCCTGGCCCGGCTCGCCCATCTGCGAAGCCGCCCGGAGACCGCCGGGGCGCGCCTCCTGCGCCAGGCCTGGGATGCCCCGGAGGCAAGGGGGAGGCAGGCCGTCCTCTACCTGGGCCGCCCCCTGAGCGACGACCCGGACGTCAATGCCCTTCGTAAAATGATCAGCAAACAGTAAGCCCTCGCCCCGTCCGCTGGCGCGGCCACCCCTCTCCCACGTGTGGGAGAGGGGCTGGGGGTGAGGGCCTGCCTTTTATCTACCCCTTCCCCGTGATCTTCCTCAGCAGCCACGCCAGCGGATCGTAGAAACGGCCCACCACCCGCTCCTTCAGCGGGATGATGGCGTTGTCCGTGATCGTGATATGCTCCGGGCAGACCTCCGTGCAGCACTTCGTGATGTTGCAGAACCCGGTGCCGGCCACGTCCTTCAGGAATTCTGACCGGTCTGCCGTGTCCAGCGGGTGCATCTCCAGACTCGCCAGGCGCACGAGAAACCTCGGTCCCACGAAGGCGTCCTTCCGGTTGTGGTCCCGCAGGACGTGGCAGACATCCTGGCAGAGGAAACACTCGATGCACTTCCGGAACTCCTGCACCCGGTCGATGTCGATCTGCTGCATCCGCCAGGTGCCGTCGGCCTCCGGGGGGCGCGGCTTGAACCCCGGGATTTTCCGGTTGACCTCGAAGTTCCACGACACGTCCGTCACCAGGTCCTTGAGCAGCGGGAACGCCCTCATCGGCCCCACGGTGATCGTCTCCTCCCCCGCATAGTCGGACATGCGCGTCATGCACATCAGGCGCGGACGACCGTTGACCTCCGCGCTGCACGACCCGCATTTGCCCGCCTTGCAGTTCCACCGGCAGGCCAGGTCCATCGCCTGCGTGGCCTGGATGCGATGGATGGCGTCGAGCACCACCATGCCCTCGTCCACCTGCACGCGGAAGTCCTGAAACGAGCCTCCTGCGGCGTTGCCCCGGTATACCCTGAAATGTCTCTCGGACATCTACCCCTCCTCGAACAGTCTCTTGAGTTCATCGGGCATCTGGGGAATCGGCTCCTGCGTCACGGCCATCTCATCCCCCGACCGGCGAATCACCACGTTCACCCGCGTCCACGCCGGGTCCTCCTTCGGGTGATCGGACCGCGTGTGTCCGCCCCGGCTCTCCTTCCGCTCCAGGGCCGCCTTCGCCAGCGCCTCGGACACGAGGAGCATGTTGTGAAGGTCCACGGCCATGTTCCAGCCGGGGTTGAAATCGCGGTTTCCCGTCACCCGCATCCGCCCGGCCCGCGCCTTCAGCTTCTCCAGCTCCACCAGTCCCTCCCGGAGTTCCTGCTCCTCCCGGATGATCCCGCAGTGGCGCTCCATGACCTCCTGGAGCTTCTCGTGAACCGTGAAGGGGTTCTCCCCCTCCGTCCGGTTGAACGGCTCCTGCACCTCCCGCGCCACGGCCTCCACCTGGTCGGGGTTCAACGAAAGGGCCTTAGACAGACGCTTCGCATACGCCGCCGCGCCCAGCCCGGCCCGCCGCCCGAACACCAGGAGGTCGCTCAGGGAGTTGCCACCCAGCCGGTTCGCCCCGTGCATGCCCCCCGCCACCTCCCCCGCCGCGAACAGGCCCGGGACCGTCGTCGCCGCCGTCTCCGCATCCACCCGCACCCCACCCATCGCGTAGTGGCAGGTCGGCCCCACCTCCATCGCCTCCTTCGTGATGTCCACCCCGGCCAGCTCCTTGAACTGGTGATACATGCTCGGCAGTTTCCGCTTGATCGTCTCCGCGTCCCGCGTCTTTGAGATGTCCAGAAACGCCCCGCCGTGCGGGCTGCCCCGCCCCGCCTTCATCTCCGCGTTGATGGCCTTGGCCACCACGTCCCGCGTCAGCAGGTCAGGCGTCCGTCGTGCGGACCGATCCCCGGCCAGCCAGCGATCCGCCTCCTCGATGGTCTCCGCCGTCTCCTTCCGGTAGGTGTCGGGGATATAGTTGAACATGAACCGCTCCCCCTGGTTGTTCAGGAGCACCCCGCCGTCCCCCCGAACCCCCTCCGTCACGAGGAGTCCCCGCACGCTCGGCGGCCAGATCATGCCCGTGGGATGGAACTGCAAGAATTCCATGTCGATCAGATCCGCCCCCGCCTCGTAGGCCAGGGCGTGGCCGTCGCCCGTGTACTCCCACGAATTGCTCGTGATCCGGTAGGCCTTGCCGACGCCGCCGGTGGCCAGGACCGTCGCCTTCGCCCGGAAGATCACGAACCGGCCGTGCTCCCGCCAGTACGCGAACGCCCCCGACACGGCCTCTCCGTCCTTCAGCAGCCGCGCCACGGTACACTCCATGTACACGTCGATGCCCAGGTGGACCCCCCGGTCCTGAAGCGTCCGGATCATCTCCAGCCCGGTCCGGTCCCCCACGTGTGCCAGCCTCGGATACCGGTGTCCCCCAAAGTTTCGTTGCAGGATTCGGCCATCCTTCGTCCGGTCGAACAGCGCCCCCCACGCCTCCAGTTCATTCACCCGGTCCGGGGCCTCCTGCGCGTGGAGTTGCGCCATGCGCCAGTTGTTCAGCATCTTCCCGCCGCGCATCGTGTCGCGAAAATGCACCTGCCAGTTGTCCCGCTCGTCCACGTTGGCCAGGGCCGCCGCGACCCCCCCCTCGGCCATCACCGTGTGCGCCTTGCCCAGCAGGGACTTGCAGATCAGCGCCACCGAAGCCCCCTGCGCCGAAGCCTCGATGGCCGCCCGCAGCCCGGCCCCTCCGGCCCCGATCACGATCACGTCGTATTCGTGCGTCTCGTAATTCTCCATCAGATCAACCTCACATCGGTGACCACGCCCATCGACAGCAGACGTACGTAAACGTCAGAGAATCCCACCATGAACAGACTCGTCCACGCCCATCCCATGTGAAAACGATTCAGGACGCTCTGCTTCTCCCAGATACCGTGCCGAAAGTTGCCCAGCGTGGCGCACGAGAAACAGTCCAGACGCCCGCCCACGAGGTGGCGCAGGGAATGACACCCGAGCGTGTAGCCCGACAGCAGAAAGGCGTTTGCGGTCAGCACGAGGGATCCCACGCCCATGTGCAATCCGTCCGAGAAGAAAAAGGCGTTGTACGCGTCGTGCCACAGGAAGGCGATCAGCGCGAGGGCTGGGATCAGCATGTAGCGATGCAGGTTTTGAAGGATAAAGGGGAACGCCGTCTCCCCCTTGTATTTTCCGTCCCGAAACTCCCCCACCGCACACGCGGGCGGGTCGAGGAAGTAAGACCGGTAGTAGGCCTTCCGATAGTAGTAACACGTGGCCCGAAACCCCAGAGGCGCCCACAGGATCAGGAACGCCGGCGAGAATTTCCACCAGTCCACCAGGATGAGCGGCGAGTAGAACGGAGAGAGATAGGGACTCGACTCGTAGTGATTCCCCTGAAGCGCCGCCCAGAACGAATAGACGCCGAAGGCGCCCAGCCCCAGCGCCGTCGCCAGGGGCGCCACCCACCAGGCATCCCGGCGAAGGGTTTCGCCGAAACCTATCCGACCTGCCACCTCTGTCACCTCAGCCATATACCTCTCCTTGAAAACAACCCTCGACCCCCAAAAACAGACCCCGGACACAACGGCCCTGCGATGCGCGACGCAGGGCTCGCAGCTTGAGAAGCTAATTCATGGATATCCAAAACGCAACCTTTTTTCAGCCGCTCAGGGTTCTCCGGGACGGACTCTAAATCTTGCAGCAATCCGGCAGATCCGCGTGCGCCTTCGGGTCCGCCGCCGTGTCGTTGGCGTTGTAGCCTGCCATCGAAACCGCCTTCTCCAGACCCTTCACATCCACCTTGCCCGCCTCGTAGCGCACCGTCGCCACCTTCGCGTCCTTGTCCACCTTCACATCCTGAACGCCCTCCACATTCTTCAGCGCCGCCTCGATCGCCGCCGCGCACGTGCCGCACACCATGTTGTTCACCTTGATCTCCGCCACCTTCGCACCGGCCTGCTGGCACGCCCAGAGGCCCAGCCCCAGCGCCCCCGCCATCATCGCCCCCGCGATTATTCGAACGATCTTCACAAAAACCTCCTTTGGGTAATCGGCTTGACATCGCCATCTATTTGGCGCATGTTTTTGTGACCTCACCATGAAACCCCTCCCTACAAGAGGGGAGGGGAGAGTACAATAACCAGTACGATGTACAGATCAAAAGCAGGCGCGCCGCCAGAAACCCCCACCACCGGAGTCCAGCAGAAGCACCCCACATGCCGGGGGCACAAATTTCTGTGCGACAACTGAACGTTAAGGTTGCGGCGCGCCAAGCCCCTCCGGCGCTTGAGGAGCACCCTTCTTTTGTCCAACTTTTCTTGGGTGAGCAAGAAAAGTTGGACCTGGAATGGGGCTCCCGGAGCCGGGGGAACGATCCCCTCCCAAAGAGGTCGCCCCATGCGTTCCATCACCCTCGTCGTCGGCACACGTCCCAACTTCATGAAGATCGCCCCCATCCTCCGGGCGCTCCAGAGACACCCCGACGCCTTCTCGCCCTGCCTCGTCCACACCGACCAGCACTACGACTGGCAGATGTCCGAGGTCTTCTTCCGTGACCTCGGCCTCCCGGAGCCGGACCGGCATCTGGGCATCGGCTCCGGCTCGCAGGCCGTCCAGACCGCAAAGGTCATGATCGCCTTTGAGGAACTCCTGATCGAACAGCGTCCTGACCTCGTCCTGGTCGTCGGCGACGTCACCTCCACCCTCGCCTGCGCGCTCTGCGCCGCCAAACTCCACGTCCCCGTCGCCCACGTGGAAGCGGGCCTGCGCAGCTCCGACCGGACCATGCCCGAAGAGATCAATCGGATCGTCACTGACGCCGTCTCCGATCTCCTGTTCACCACCTCCGCGGAGGCCGACGCCAACCTGATGCGCGAAGGCTACCCCCCCGACAAAGTTCACCGCGTGGGCAACGTCATGATCGACTCCCTCTTTCATGCCCTGACCGCCGCGGACCGATCGCCCATCCTCTCAACCCTCGGCGTCCAGCCCGGGGAATATGCCCTGGTGACCCTGCACCGGGTCTCCAACGTGGACTATCCGGAGACGCTTCGAGGCATCCTGTCGGCCCTTCAGAAGATTCAGGAGCGCATCGCCCTCGTCTTCCCCATCCACCCACGCACCCGAAAGGCCCTGGAGATCTTCGGCCTCCAGAATCAGATCGCCGCCATGCCAAAACTGATCCTGACCGATCCGGTGGGCTACTTCGACTCCATCAAACTTCAAAAAGAAGCCCGGCTCGTCATCACGGATTCGGCCGGCCTGCAGGAGGAGACCACGGTCCTCGGCATCCCCTGCCTCACCGTCAGAGAGAACACCGAACGCCCTGAGACGGTGTCCGTGGGGACGAGCACCCTGGTCGGCACAAACCCTCAGATGATTGTCCGGGAGGCGTTGCGAATCCTGGAGGGGTCCCACAAGCAGGGGCGAATTCCTGATCTCTGGGATGGACACGCGGCAGAACGGATTGTGGAGATCCTGAAACAGGGGTCAGGGGTGAGGGGCGAGGGGTGAGAAAAATCAGAACGTTTTGCCTTTGTCTTTTTCTCAATCCCCACCCCTCGCTCCCCGATCCCCGCTTTTACCTCACCACCCGCACCCTGGACGCCCTGGGGCCTTTGGGACTATTCTCCAGTACGAACTCCACCTTCTGCCCCTCCGACAGAGCGCCCATGTCCATCCCCACCAGAGCCGATCTATGAAAAAAAACCTCTTTTCCGTCGGTGCTCCGAATGAACCCGAATCCCCTGTCCCGGACGATGCGCTTGACCGTGCCCCGCGCGGGAGGAGAGGCCGGAGTGGGGGACTCTCGCTTGAAAAGGCTCCGAAACCAGCTCCACATAATACGTTATGTCTCCTCACATCGTCAATACGACCATGAATCGCTATATTCCTCGTTCGCAAACCCAAATCCCCTGAGCGCCTGTCCCGATCCCCGAACCGACCCGTCCTTCGCAGCCTATCTCAATGAATATAGAGGATAAAGCCTTTGCGAACAACTAAAAACGAGCGTGCCTCACCCCCACACCTTCTCCCATTGCCTGCTCTCGGCAGACCGGTAGATGGCCAGGGCCGTGCGCAACTCGCCCAGCGCGTAGTCCGGCCCGGCCTCCAGGGGTTTTCCGCGTAACACGGCCTCCGCAAAGTCGTCCAGCTCCGGCCCGAAGGACTTCCCATAGCCCTGCGGCTCGGCCATCAGCTTTCCTCCCCGGTTCGCGACGTCAAACAGCTTGATCCCGCCCCCGAACCCCCCCTCGATCACGATCTCTCCCTTCGTCCCGACCACGCGCCACGACGCATCCGGCCCCAGGACCGTGGTGACCATCATCGCGTCGAACGTGGCGATCTTTCCCGATCGGAACCGGAAGAGGGCGCGGACCAGGGACTCCCCCTCCATCTGCTTGAGCGGATGGTCCAGGACCCCCACCACCTCCTCAATCTCCCCCATCCACATCCGCAGGGGACGGATCCAGTGGGAGCCCCCGTCGATGGTGATCCCTCCGCCCGTGCGCCCCTTCTCATATCGCCAGGCATTCTTCTCCTTGAACCAGTAGGCGTCGAACTCGGCGGCATACGTGGCGCGGGCCGTGAGGATCTCCCCGATGGCCCCGGCGTCGATCAGCTCCTTCGCCTTCACGACCTCCGGCCAGTACTGGGCGTTCTCGGCGACCATGAAGACCGTGCCCGCGGCCTTCGCCGAGGCCAGGATGCGGTCGCAGGCCTCCAGCGTGGGGGCCATCGGCTTTTCGAGCAGCACGTGTTTTCCGGCCTGGAAGGCCTTCACAGCGACCGCCTCGTGCAGGTCGTGCGGGACCATCAGATCCACGGCGTCGAAATCGCCCCCGGCCACGGCCTCCGCCAGAGACGAGAAGACCTGCGCGCCGGTCTCCGAGGCGACTCGTTCGGCCTTCCCGCGGTCCGGGTCCACGGCCGCGGTGACCCGGATCTTCCCCCCGCACGCCTGAATGCCGTCCAGATGAAACCGCGCAATCGCGCCGCAGCCCACGAGCGCCAGCTTGAGAACGTCGGGCATAACTCCCCATTCATCGTTCGTCATTCATCGTTCTACGAAATCTCCACCCGGCGATGAATCGCCGGGCTACGAAAAAACATATCCCCCTCCACACCCCCCTTGCGCGGGGATGAATCCCCGCGCATCCCCCCTCACACGATCTCCACGCCCTGATCCCCGTCCACCACCGCTCCGATCCGGTAGGCCCGCTCCCCCTGCGCCTTCAGAAGCGCCAGCGTCTCCTCTGCCCGGTCCGGCGGCACGGCCACCACGAACCCGATCCCCATGTTGAACACCCGGTACATCTCCGACTCGCTCACGTCTCCTGCGGCCTTCAGGGTCGTGAACACTGGGAGCACGGGCCAGGTCCCCTTCTCGATGCGGGCCGCACTGCCGGAGGGGAGGATGCGCGGGAGGTTGTCCACCAGCCCGCCCCCGGTGATGTGCGCCATGCCGTGTACCGGGACCTGACCGAGGAGCCGGAACACCGGCTCGACGTAGGGTCGGTGCGGCTTCAGCAGCTCCTCGCCCACCTTCGCGCCCCAGGCCTCCACCCGCGTCTCCGGCGTCATGCCCGCCGCCTCAAACAGCAGCCGCCGGGCCAGGGAGTACCCGTTCGTGTGCAGGCCATCCGAGCCCAGCCCGATCAGCGCGTCCCCGGGCCGGATCGCGGACCCGTCCACGATCCGCGCGCGCTCCACGACCCCCACAATGGTCCCGGCCAGGTCGTACTCGCCGGGGCCGTAGAAGTCCGGCATGGTGGCCGTCTCGCCCCCGATCAGCGCACACCCCACGCGCCGGCACCCCTCGGCCACGCCGGACACCACGGCCAGGGCCACATCCGGGTCGTGGTTCCCCATGCCAATGTAGTCCAGGAAGAACAGCGGCCTCGCCCCCTGCACCAGGATATCGTTCGCGCAGTGACACACCAGGTCCGCGCCCACCGTGTGATGGATGCCCGTCATGAACGCGACCTTGAGCTTCGTGCCCACCCCATCCGCGCTGGCGACCAGCACCGGCGCCTGGTAGGCCCCCCAGTCCGGGGCGAACAGCCCCCCGAACCCCCCGATGTCCGCCAGCACCTCCGGCCCGAACGTGGACCGCACGAGGGCCTTCATGCGGCGTTTGGTGGCGTCGGCGGCCTCGATATCCACGCCCGCCGCTGCGTATGCGCTCTTCTGAGTCACGGAATATGCCTCACGATGAGGGTACGGACGCCCGACCGGCCGCCCTCATGATAATACCTCGTTCCAGTTCTGTCAATGCGCTTGCACGGATAGCGCACGGGACATATATTTACAGTCCCCCTTCCACCCCTCCATCCGCAAGGTCGCGGATAGCCTCGCCGCCAAACACAGAGGTTGAGCATGAACGAAGGATTCACCGCCGGCGCGTCCCGCATCGACATCACCCCGCCCCTGACCATCCCTTATCTGGGCTTCGTGCCCCGCCACGCCTTCTTCGAAGGCGTACACGACCCCCTCCACGCGAGGGCCGTGGTCGTCGGCGACGGAGAGCGCCGCGTGGCCCTCCTCTCCGCCGACATCATCGGACTCTCAAAATCCCTGGCCGGAGAGGGGCGGGACTTCACCGCAGAGGTCCGGGAACGCGTCCGCGCGGCCTGCGGCATCCCGCCCGATCACGTCCTGCTCAGCGCCACGCACGCACACTCCACGCCGGAGACAACCGGCCTCCGCCGGATGCTCGACCATCCCGGGGCCGCGGCCTGGATCGATACCCTCCGGGACCAGCTCGCCTCCGCCGTGGCCCTGGCCGACCGGGACCGCGCCCCGGCCCGCCTCAAACAGGCCATCGGGCGCGCCGAAGGCCTCGCCCGGTCCCGCCGCATCCTCGGCAGGGACGGCAGGCTCTACCCCTGGACCCGTCGCCCGCCGGACGATCAGATCGCCGACTGGGGGACGCACGACCCGGAGGCCACCCTCCTCCTGTTCGAGCGGGAGGGTGCGTCGAACATCGCCCTGGTCCACTTCGCCTGCCATCCGGTCACCGTGCAGGTGCAGCCCCTCATCTCCGCCGACTTCCCCGGCGCGATGACCACCTTCATCGAAGGTTCCGGCATCGGATGCGACCACTGCCTCTTTCTTCAGGGCGCTGCCGGGGACATCAACCCCGTTCGCGGGACCACGGACTTCGCCGACGTGCGGCGCTACGGGCTCCTGCTGGCCGGGGAGGTCCTCAAGCAGATCGCCGCCGTGTCCGCCCCGGACTACCCGGTGGCCTCGCCCCACGTCAGAGCGGCCTCCCGGACCCTCTCCCTCCCCTCGCGGGAACTCCCTCCCCTGTCCGAAGTCCTGGAAGCTCACCGGCAGGGCGAAGAGGTCGTTCGCCAGGCCGGAACCGATGAAGAGCGAAAGAGAGCGGAGCGCGCCCTGCTGGGCCTGACGGAGCGTCTGGTGCGGGTGCGCCGGGGAGACGCCCCGGCCCCCGCCGAGGTCCAGGTCCTGCGCGTGGGCGATGCGGCCCTCGTCGGCATCCCCGGTGAGCCGTTCGCGCAGATGGGCGTGGTCCTCAAACGGGAGACCTGCGCGCCCATGGCCCTCTGCCTCGGCTATGCCAACGACTACATCGGCTACCTGGCCCCGGTGTCAGCCTGGGCCCAGGGCGGCTACGAGGTCAGCCTCGGCACCTGGTCCAACGTCGGTCCTCAGGCCTTCGACCTCCTCCTGGATGCCGCGCGGTCCCTGGTCGAAGAAGTCTGGAAAGCATGACGAACAGACCTCACCCCATCCGGTATATCCTTCTGAAATTCCCGCTCAGAATCAACGCTTCATCCGCCTTGCCCAGGCCCAGCCTCCGGATGCCCGCCACGCCGTAATAGGGGATCGCCCAGGGCGTATTCGCCCCGAACAGCACCCGTTCCACGCCCACGGCCTGGATGACCTTCCGGACGACCACGGGCTCCGTGGCGGCCACCACGGTCGTGCCCATATAGAGGTTCGGATGCTGCCTGACGATCTCGACGGCCCGGTCCACGTGGTAGCGATATCCCATGTGCTCCATCACGACCTGGAGCGCGGGGTACTTCTTCGCCAGTTCGGCAATCTTCGGGTACAGGTCCGTCGAACCGTTGGTATGGATCGTCACCGGCACCCCCAGGTCCGCCGCTGCCCGCGCCAGCGCGTCCGCCGTGTCGAAGGGGGTCACTGAAAGCTTCAGTCCCTTAAACCCCCAGTCCTTCACCGTCCTCCGGAACTCTTCCACGGCCTCCCGGCCCCGGTGGAGGTCCACGTGACAGCAGCCCAGGATCCGGGAGGGATACAGGTCCATCGCCTCTTTCAGCGTCTCGTTGTTCGTCTGCGGCCAGCCCGGCAGCGGGGCCTCGGGCGCGGGGATCGTCATCGCCGCATCGATGCCCGCCTCGTCCAGCATCCGGACCAGGTCCGCCGGCTCGAACGAGTCCCCGCACAGGTATGGATTTCCGGAGTTGGGCAGGTAAGATTCGCAGCAGTAGATCATGACCGGTCCCCCCTCTCCAGCCTGTATATCCTTCGGAGCGTCTCGCCGAAGATCATCGCCTCCGCCTGTTCCCCCAGCCCTGCCCGCTGGAACCCGCCGATGGCGAACAGGGGGATACCCGACGGGGCATTCGACCCGAAGATGAACTTATCCGTCCCCACAGCCCCCAGGAGGCGCTTGATCAGGTAGGTCTCCGCCGCCCCCAGCGCGGTCAGTCCCAGATAGACATTGGGACGCTCCAGCGCCACGTCCGCGATCCGCCCCTCTCGCGGCGCTGCCAGCCCCAGACTCACGGGAGGGGCCAGCGGGCGAAAGCCCACGTCCGCGATGATCGTCACCCCCGGAAACTGTTCCGCCACCCGGGCGACCTGCGACGGCCAGCACCCCTCCGAGCAGCTCTCCATCGTGACCGGGACGCCCAGTTCCCCGGCCTTCTCCAGCGCGGGGCGGGCGACCTCCCCGTCAATGGAGTAGCCGTGCGTGAAGGGGGACAGGCGCAGCCCCCGGAACCCGAACGACTTCACCGCCGCCTCGAACTCCCGGACGGCCTCCTCCCCCCGCGTCGGGTTCACCGACGCGCAGCCGACCATCCTCTGCTCCCCCTTGATCCGTGCGGCCAGGCCCGCATTGTCCGGGCGCTCGGCAGTCTCCGGCATCACCACGAACCGCTCGACCCCCGCCTCGTCCGCCAGCGCCGTCAGATCCTCCGGCCCGAAGGGTTTCCCGTCAAACTGCCCGGGCAGAAACGTCTGAAAATCGACTCGCATATGGGGACCCTCTCAAGAACAGGGAGAAGCAGAGAAACGGCGATAAAGGGAACAGCCCAGTCAAAAAGACTCGCGGCGCGCCGCCAGAACCCCCCACTACCGGAGTCCAGCAGAAGCAACCCACTTTCCGGGGGCACCCATTTCGGTGCGACAACTGAACGTCAAGGTTGCGGCGCGCCAAAGCCCCCCGCGGCGTCTGAGCGGGCGTGCTTCTTTTGCCCACTTTTCTTGCACGAGCAAGAAAAGTGGGAACGCCGGCAAGAAAGACCTCTGAGCGAGCGCGATTCTTTCTTCATCTCACTGTCCCCCCTGCAGCCTCCCCATCATCTCCTCCACCCCCTGCAACTCAGCCCCCCTGTCCCCCATCTTGAGATAAATGGATCGAGCCTGATTCAGCAGATCGAACGCCTCACGCACCCTCCCCTGTTTGGCATAACACAGACCGATGTTGGAGAGGGCATTGGCCTGGCCCGGAAGATCCCCGATCTTCTTGTAAATCTCAAGCGCCTGCGCGTGGGCGTTCAGGGCCTCATCCAGCCCCTTTTTCCGGATGTAGACGTTGCCCATGAAACTCAATGTGAAGGCCTGACCGGCGAGGTCCCCCAGCCCTCTCCGTATCTGGAGGCCTTCTCCGTAAGAGGCCAGCGCCTGCTCCCAATCCTCTTTCTGGAAGTACACGTCTCCGATGTTGCCCAGACTGCTGGCCTGCCCCGGAAGGTCGTCCATCTCGCGCTGATTCTCAAGGGCCTCCTTGAAAGCCCTCAACGCCCCTTCCAGGTCTCCCCCCCCGCCCCCGCGTCTGAGCAAGACACTCCCGATTCCCGAAAAGGCGCTGGCCTGCCCGGAGAGATCGTCCATCTCTCCATAGATTTTAAGCCCGGCCTCGTAAGACTTCAGCGCCTCCGAAAAATCCCCCATGGCCAGGTAAGCATCCCCGGCATCGTTGAGGACACCCGCCTCCCCGGGGTAATTTTGAGCTTCCCGGTCGGCCTCCAGCGCGCGCCGGTAATACTTCAGGGCCTCATCCGGTTTTTCCTGCCTGTGGTAGACCCTTCCCAGCCTGCCCAGAAAGATGCCTTCAGAGCGCCTGTCCTGATGCTGGCGAGCCCTCTCAAGCCCGGACGTGAGGACCGCTCTGGCCTCCTCCGGCCTGCCCTGGGTTTCGAGGAGTTCGGTAAGAGGGGTCCGCACGGTCTCCGATCCAGGGTCGATCTCCAGCGCCCGGTTCAACTCGGCAACTGCCTCGGAGAACTTACCCTGTTTGGCCAGCGTCATCCCGACCTGGAGGTGGGGCGCAGCCAGCCCCGGTAAGAGGCGCTGCATCTCCCGGTACTGCGCCACCGCCTCGTCGGCCTTCCCCTGAAGGCTTAGAATATCTCCCAGCCCTCCGTGGAACCACGGATTATCCGGTATCCTCTCCAGCAACGTGCGACATTGCGCGGCGGCAGCGGCATAGTCCCGGCGTTCCTGCAAAAGATGGATGAACCCCTGCCGGAAACTCAGGTCCTCCGGGTCCCGTTCCACGGCCTTGAGGTAGACCTGCTGGGCCTGGGCCTTCTGGAGAGCGGCCGGAAAGACACGTTTCAAACGAAACGCCTTCAGCGCCCCATACCTTTGAAGGCGGTCCCGTTCGGTGTCGAGCTGATGGGTGAACGGGGGGTGTTCCATCATCTCCGCCATCTGGGCCTGCATCCGGTACTGGTTCCAGTCCGTCAGCGCCAACAGCTCCTGGCAAAGGTCCTTAGACGGCGGAGTGGCCGGAGCCTGAACCCGGTCCCCGAACTTCGCCTGAAGGATTTGGCTCACCCGCTCAAAAATCGTCCTGGCGAGCAGGGTGTTCCCGTCGAAGTTCAGATGCACGTGCTCGTAGAACAGCTCCTGGCCCGGGATGGGCGTCTCCCCATTCAGATCAAACGCGCGCGCTGCGTCGATCAGAAAAATCCCCTGGACCTCCCTTTGGCCTGCCACCTGACGGATGATCTCGTTGATCCGGGTGTCCGCCCGGAACCGGAGGGCGTCCAGGTCGCGGGCCTGGATGAAATGTGCGCGGGCCTCCTCGAACAGGCCCATCGCCAGATAGCTCCGGGCCAGGCGAAAGGGGAGATCCGCGAACCGGTCATCAAAGGGAACTGCCTTGAGGAATGCCTCAATCGCACGGGCGTGCTGGCCCGATTCGGCCAGCGCAATCCCGCTCCTGTAGAGCCTTTCCCATTCCGCCATGTCGGATGGGGTCAGGGCAGGCCGATGCGCCGAGGCAAACGGCGCGCTGTCCTTCAGGTTCGTCGCCACCGTGCAGACGATGACCTGTCCCCCCCTGCCCCTGGCGACCTCGCAGATATCGGTCAGATTCTTTTGAAAGTGCTGGTAGATCTTCTCCAGGCGCGGGTCATCGGCCGGAACCTGGTGGTGGAGAAACATCCCCATCCCCTGCCACTCCGTAAAACCCTGATCCCGTCTGACGGACCATCGCATCAGATTTTCAACCCATTGCCCGATCCGGGTCGATTTCGCCCAGACCCCGGCCCTGATCAGCGACAGGCTGGGCGAATAAGCCTGGAAGACGGTCCCCGCGCCATAGGGCCCCACCACCTCGTTGTTGCCCGCATACAGGATGAACAGGTCGCCGTCTCGCCCCGCGCAGTCCCGGGCAATCGGAAGGATGACGTGGGAGTTGATGGCCGTCATGGCCGCGTTGACCACCTCAAACCGGATGCCGGGATACCGGTTTCGAAGCATCACCTCCAGGATTCGCCCGAAGCCGAACGCCGGCTCAGGGATCCCCATGGCAGCGGATTCCCCCAGCACAAAGATGCGAAACGTATGGGCGTCCTTCCGGGCCGGCAGGCTGCAGGGCTCGGGCCTTCTGGCGATCTCCGGAGGGAAAAAGCGCCAGCCGAATTGCGGGTTGATCGTATAGGCGTCACGCCCTTTGATCTTGACGAAAAAGTCAGCAGGATTCCCATATCCGAAAATCCTCAACCCCAACTCCAGCGCACCGAAGGACAGCAAAGGGAGGAGCACCACGGCCGCCACGCGGAATAACCACAGGGTCCACTTTCCCCGGTTCACCGTCTCTCCGTTTTACGTTTGCCGTTTGCCCCTCGATACGCTCACTTGGTTCGCTACTCGGGGCGTACGGTTCCGTCTATTCCGAGTAGTCCCAAAGGGGCGTATCGAGGAATTGTCGTTTCACTTCCCGTACCGGAACGCCACCTCCCGCTCCGTGGACTGGCCGCCGATCAGGTCCGTGACCGACACCCTCAGGAGATTCCGGCCCGACTTGACCTTCTTCAGGTCCAGGGTGAGATAGCCCGCGTCGGACGAGGCGCTTCCGGCGCGGTCGTACGTGACCGACACCTGGGGCTTGCGGCTCCGCATGAGCTTCTTGACACTCACGATGGCCCTGGAGATCGGGTCCCCCCCCGCCTCGTCCACGTCGGACCGGACGCTGTATTCCACCCTGTACCGGGTGTGACCCTGGGCGTCCTTCTGCAGGTTGTAGACCTCGTAGTAAGCCGCCGCGTTCTGCCCCGCCCCGTAGGCCCGGGTCGGCATCGGCAGCACCCACACGTCCCCCTTCCGGAAATGATCGCCCGCTGGCTGGTCCAGCACCGCGAAGGCCAGGGCCACGTCGCTGATCTGCAGGCCCTCCCCGCCGTAGGGCTTGACTTTCAGGTCCTGCTTGTAAAGCCCGGTGCGCCCCGATACCCGGTCCACGATCTGCACCGCGAGTTCGTAGTCCCCCGGCGGCACCTCCAGCCGGATCAGGTCCGGGATGAACTCCCCCCTCTGCTTCAGGAACCCCCCTCGTCCCGTCAGCGCCGTCCCGTCGTGCACCCGGTAGACCTGGGACCGGTCCTTCGTGGCCAGGGCCACGGCCCGCTCCACGGCCACCGTCAGCGTGTCCCCCTCGTCCAGAACCCCCATCTCCTTCGTGGGAAGCCCGTAGGCGATCTCCACGCGGGTCTTTCCGTCTGCGCCCCGGTAGTCCGCCGTGTCGTAGTAGAACCCCAGCTCCTCCCCCTCCCGCTTCACGCGGTAGACGGCCGGCGTCTCCGAGGCCGCCCGGTCCACCACGGCCTTCGGCGCGTAGGCGGTGAGCTTGCTCAACCTGGCGATCGCCCGCTCCTCCTTGAAGTCCACCGCCGGGATCGGGGCGTAGTCGTAGACCCCGCTGTTCAGCTCGTCCGTGAACGTGACCTCAATGCCGCCGCTGACGTTCAGGTAGATCCACGACTCCCACAGCACCAGGCTGTGGTCCCCGCCCGTGGTCACGGGCGCATAGGTGAGGCTGCTGAACGTGGGCAGTTGCGTCGGCAGCGCCTCGTTGGCCGCCCCCTGCAGGAGGGTGCCGAGCTCATTGTTCTGATTGTTCTCCACGTCCTCGATGCGGGGCACCACGCTGCCCGGGTCCATGATCACCTTGTCCAGCGGGGCCGCCAGGGTCGACTCCCCGTTATAGCGGCTCCGGATCGGGAACACCGGCCCCACGTAGGTCACGTCCTGCGAGACCGTCCCGTAGAGCGACTGCGCCATCCGCTCCTTCACCCGCTGCACCCCCTCGCCCTGGATGACGTCGATGTGTCCGGCGCGCGACCGCGAGTCCGGCTCTCCGTACCGGATGTAGACCTCCCCCCGACGGTCCCACGGCTGAACCAGGCGCCCGAAGTAGGTGCGCGCGTACCAGACCCGGCGGTAGTGCTCGACCTGCCCCTCACTCACGTCCGTCAGGATGTCAACATCCCGCTTCGCCCAGAACCGCTTCAGAGACGCCGGACGTTCCTCCGGAGCCAGCGCCGCAAACGCCTCCGCCTCCGATGCCGAAGCGATGGGCCGGATGTCCTCGTACAGGGCCCGCTCCGCCGGGTCGAGGGTCTCCAGGTAGCGGTTGAAGCGGGCAAATGCCTGCTCCGACCTGCCGAGCAGGAGGTCCACCTGCGCCAATACCGGCAGGAGGCGCACATCCTCCGGATGCTGCTCACAATAGGGGGTCAGAGTCTCCTCGATCTTCTTGAACTGCCGGAGGTCCAGACAAGCCCTCCCGATCCCCAGCAGGCCCTCCGGGTCGTCTGGCCGCAGGCCGACGTATCGCTCGTAGTACTTCAGGGCCTGTTCGGAATCGTTCTCCAGCCACTCGTAGCAGAGCCCCAGCAGAAAATAGGTCAGCGGACAGGAAGGATCGATCTCCTGAATCCGGCGGGCCGTGAGCATCGCCTTCCGGCGAAACTCAATGGCCTTCACCCCCTTCCCCATCGCCCTCCTGAAATAGAGGCGACCCAGGGCATACCGGACCTGAAGGTCTTTCCCATCCAGATCCACCGCCTTCTCATAGGCGTTCGTCGCCCTGCCCAGGTCCCCGGCGCGGGCGCAGGCCTCCCCCAGGGTCGTGTAGTCGCCCGCCTGGCCCCCCTTCTTCAGCCGCGCATCCACGTTTTCGAGACTGTCCAGGGTGACCTGCCGGGGAGTCTCCGCAGCCCCCTCGGACACCGCAGCCAGCGCCAGGAGCATCACAAACCATCTCATCACATCATAGCCTCCTTTCACACCCCCGTGGAGCGGCATCCACCCCGCAGCCTGAAGAGGAGGCTCTGCAGTGGCCCAAGGGAGACGCTGACCGCTCCCCCCTCCACCACGGCCCCCCCGGACCGCTCCTTCTCGAAGAAGAAGGGATAGGTGTCGAAAAGCGTCTCCCCTTCCACCGGCCTCCACGCCAGGCCTTCCAGATCGTCCAGCCGGCAGGTCACCCTGCGCGCCCGGCACGGGTCGAGGTTGTGGGCCGCCAGCAGGCCCGAATCGGGCGTGTAGCGGGTGTAGGCCAGCACCCGGTCTTCGGGGTCCCCTCCCACGAATTCGTTCCGGTGAAAATAGATGTGCCCTTTCCACACCTCCGGAAGCCCCTCCCGGAGACGGTGCAGCGCCTCGTAGGCGCGCGTGAGACAGGCATGGGGCGGACTCCCGGCCCGCTCGGAGCGATACAGCGTCGGGTTCTCAAAATCGGTGAGTGCCTCCCCCCCCAGGCCGTTCCGAACTCCAGGCCATAGGCCAGATTCACGTTCAGGGCCGTCCCCGCCGTCGCATCGATCAGCGTCGCCTGGATGTTCCTGAGCAGGGCCATGACGAGCGCCGGGTCGTGCCCCCCCACCCGCTCCCCCCACGCCCGCGCCAGCTCGGCCTCCTCCCCCAGCAGCCTCGCAAACCGCTCCCGCCAGGTCCGGGTCGCGCGCGGGCTGT
Organism: Candidatus Latescibacterota bacterium; assembly: GCA_009694805.1. Lineage (GTDB taxonomy): Bacteria > Latescibacterota > UBA2968 > SICM01 > SICM01 > SICM01. The sequence continues at coordinate 24,595 of SICM01000003.1, read as the reverse complement.
CGTGATTCTCGAAGTAGCCCAGGGCCACCGTGCGGGGCGCAAACGTCCCGCACATCCGCTCCAGAAACTCGACATACGGGCGGGCGTGCTCGGTATCCCGGTGAAAATCGGCCAGCAGCGCGTAAATCATGTCGGTCGGAACGTCCACCGCCTCCTGCGGGTCGCACAGCGTCTCCCCCAGCACAATCGCGTCCGGCTTCACCTCGTTGATCCGGTTCTTGATCTGCTTCAGAAAGGGCCGGTCCACGGTCTGACTCGCGTCGATCCGCACCCCGTCCAGGTCGCACGCCTCGATCCAGAAGGGCGCCACCGCCGAAAGGTAGTTCTGAAGGGGCTTGTTGAAGGGGAGGTCCAGAAGGGCCACGTCGGAGTAGACCAGCCAGGCGATCCGATGAATCCTGGGCCGGCCCATCTCGTCCAGCACATACCACTCCGGGTGCTGCTCGATCAGGGGGCAGTCCCGACTGGTCTGCATCAGCACCAGGTCGAAGATGACCCGCTTGCCCAATGCGTGCGCCCGCCGGGTCAGCGCCCGGAGTTCCGCGCGCCCCACGAGCTGGGTCAGCCGGTCGTGTCCCACCCAGTCCGCCAGTTCCGTGAAGGTCCGGAAATGGTTGAAGTCCTCCACCCCTCGCAGGCGGGCCAACTGACGCCCGTCCAGCAGGTCGCGCAGGTCGAAATTCTGGATCAGGCCCTCCGACACGAGCTGGAGGAGGTCCGCCTCCTCGGGCGGGGTGACGAGCTGGGAGGCGATCCTGAAAAAGTCCCGCACCGCGTACACACTCCCCAGCGTCCCCTTGCGCACGTCCTCCCCCGTGAAGAGGTCTCCGAACCCCGTTTCAAAGAAGGGCAGCAGGTAGACCACGTCCGTCGGGATCGTCTCCAGAAGACGGGTCATTCCCCGGAAGGTCCCGCTCACGAACGTCTCCCCCTGCGCCCTCGCCCCCACCTTTCGCGCGCAGACCTCGGTCACGGAGGGGCACCTCTGAACCCCTTCGGGGCTGACCACGATCACCCCGTCCCGGTTGAAGGCGATGTCGTTGAGGGGGACCCACGACTTGGACGGATCGGAGGAGGACCTGGCGTCTGCTGAAAACGCCACCGCGTAATGGAACACCCCTGTCTGTTCGACCGGCATCGCGCCCGACTCGAAAACCAGGTTGTTCCCCGAAAGCCGTGGACGCCCCCTTTCATCCACCAACAGATGCATGGGCAGATGCCGCCCCAGGGCGTTGTGATGCATCCCCCGCCGGTCGACGAACCCGCGATCATTGATGTCCGTCCAGAGATGCGCGTCGATATCCCCCGAACGGACCGCCGTGAAGTCTACGTCCCGCAGGTAGAGTTCAGCCCGAACACGCGCCTCCACCTGCGGTCGATGAGGCCCCAGAAAGGCCCGGGCCATGGTCGGCCCATAAAGAATCCCATCCACCTCAATGGACATGTTTCCCGCCCAGACATCCCGATTGTCAAAGTCCCGGACGGCGTAGGTCTTGTGGAGTTTCCGGTAAATCTGTCCTCGGATCTCGGTCACTTCCCTCCCCTTCTCTGATGCCTTATCTCCCCAGCCACGCCAACGGGTCTTCCGGATCGCTCCCTTTGAGGATTTCGAAATGGAGCGTGGCCCGCTGGTCGAGCGTACCCGTGTCCCCCGACAGCGCGATCGGCTCTCCAGCCTCTACCCGGTCCCCGACCCGCACGGAGACCTCGCTCAGATGGGCGTAGAGGGTGTAGTAGCCGCCCCCGTGGCCCACTATCGCAAACCACCCGTAGCCCCGGAACCAGTCCACCGTCTCCACCTGCCCGACGGCCACGGCCTGGACCGGCGTCCCCTCCAGGGCCTCGATCTCGATCCCCCGGTTGAAGGTCCACGTCTTCAGCGTCGGGTCCTGAATGCGCCCGAAGCGCCCCACGACCGCCCCCCGGACGGGCCATCGCAGACGCCCTCGCAACCCGGAGAAGGCGTCTGTCTGCGGAGCGGATGCGGAACCCCGCGCCTCCTGCCTGCGAGCGCGCCCCTCCTCTGCCTCCGCGATCAGCCGACGAAGCGCCTCCTCGCTCCGCTCGCGTTCGCGGGCGAATTGCGTCTCGGCAGCCTTGTACGTCTTGACGCTCCTGCGCACCTCCCCGAGCAGCCGCTTCCGGGCCTCCACCTGGGCGCTCAGGGCCTTCACCTGGGCCTCTCTCTCCCTCCGGACGGCCTCGAACGCCTCCTGCTGCGCCGAAAGCCTGGACCGCGTGGCCCCGATGGCGTCCCGGTCCCGCAGGATCGCCTCGTAATCCTCCCGGTCCTGCCGGGCCACGGCGGCCAGATAACGGGACCGGCGGAGAAGCCCGGTGAAGGAGTCCGCCGACAGCAGGGCCTGGAGGCCCTGAAGCCGGCGGCCCCGCTTGTAGATGTCCCGCAGCCTCCGGGCAAAACCGGCCTGCCGGTCCACCAGCTGCTGCGCAGACATCTCCAGCGCCGTGTCCGCCCCGCGCATCTCCTGCGTGAGGCGCTGGGCCTCCGCGTCGAGCTGCTTGAAGTAGGACCGGACCAGCCCCATCTCCCGGTCCAGAGAGTCGAGCTGCGCCACGACGCTGCGCTCCCGCGCCTCTGTCCGGCGCAACCGCTTCCGGTTCTCCTCCGCCTCCCGCTTGATCCGTTCCAGGGAGGTCCGCACCTCTTCCGAGGTCCTGCTGGGCGCGTTCGCCGCAAGCACGGGAAAAAACCAGAGTGCAAAATGCAAAATGCAAAATGCAAAACACAAAATGAAAAGACAGGGTTTACATTTTACACTTTGCATTCTACACTTTGCGCTTTGCATTTCCCTGTCTCTCCTCTACCGCCACGCCAGGGTGCGCAGCACGCGGCGGACCGCGAAGAGACTGGCCAGGGCCCCCAGCACGAGCCCCAGCGCCACGAGGCCGCCCCCGGTCGAGGCCGCGGAGCGGACGGGCAGCTCCGGGAACAGGCGGACGCCATAGATGTAGCCCACCACCAGAAAGAGGGCGGCCACCACGCCCCCCGCCGCCCCCTGAACCATGCCCGTGATCAAAAACGGCAGGCGGATGAACCCCTCCGTGGCCCCGACCAGACGCATCACCTCGATGGCCTCCCGGCGCGCGACCACCGTCAACTGGACGGTGTTGGAGATGGCGAAGGCGCAGGCCAGGCTGATGACGAGCCCCAGGATGCCGTTGACCGCAAACACGATGCGCGAGAGCCGGTCGAGTCGTGACACCCAGGCCAGCCCCGTGTCCACCTCCTCCACCCCGGGCCATTTCTGGATCTGGACCGAAAGGCCCTCCACGACCCCTGCGGGGTCCACGTCCGGGCTCAGATGCAGCCGGATGGAGGCGGGCAGGGGGTTGTGCGACACGGCCTCCAGCAGCCCTCCGCCGAACGCCTCCCGGAACTCCTGCGCAGCCGTGGCCTTGTCCACGTAGGTCGCTCGCTCCACCCCCTGCAGGCGGGCGGTATCCCGTGTCAACTGCATCGCCCGTTCGTCCGACACCCCGTCTTTGAGGTAGACGGCGATCTCGACGCGCTCCCGGACGGAGCGGAGCAGGCCATAGACATTGGCGGTCAGGAGGACAAACGCGCCGAGCAGGAGGAGCGAGACGATCAGGGTTCCCGCCGAGACGATGCCCACAGACCCCGTCCGACGCAGCCCGATGAGCGCCTCGCGAAAGGCGAAGGAGAGGTTCATAAAAAAGGGAGTGAAAGGTGAGGGGTGAGGGGCTGCTCATCACGCGTCACACATCACGCGTCACTGGCCTTTGATCTTTCCCGACTCCAGTCTCACCGTCCGGTGGGGAGACCGCTGGGTCAGGGTGGCGTCGTGCGTGGCCACGATCACGGCAGTGCCCTGACGGTGGATGTTCCGGAGGATCTCCGTCACGTTCTCCGTCGCGCGGGCGTCCAGGTTTCCGGTCGGTTCGTCCGCCAGCAGCAGGACCGGCTCGTTGACCAGGGCGCGGGCGATCACCACGCGCTGGCGCTCCCCCCCCGACAGGTGATCGGGGATCTCGTTCCGTTTCTGCGTCATGCCCACGGCGGCCAGCGCGGCCAGCGCCCGCCGGTGGAGGGTCGATCGGGAAGCCCCGGTCACCTCCAGGGCGAAGGCCACGTTGTCCAGGACCGTCCGGTCCCGCAGGAGATTGAAGTCCTGAAAGATGAGGCCGATCTTTCGGCGAATGAAAGGGATGTCCCGGTCCCGGATGGCGTCGGAGTTCCGGCCCTCCACGGCCACGCGCCCCCGCGTCGGGCGCTCGTCGAAATAGATCAGGCGCAGGAGCGTGCTCTTCCCGGCCCCGCTCGGACCGATCAGGTAGACGAACTCCCCTTTCCGGACGGCCATGGTCACGTCTTCCAGAAGGATGGAGTCCCCCTTCTCAACCCAGACGTTCTGGAGTTCGATCATAGAACCCACCCGCAGATTTCACGGATGTCGCAGATAGAAACCCTGTGTGACCTGCGCCATCTGCGCCCCTCTGCGCCCATCTGCGGATTCATTTCGGTCTCAGAACGAAATGCACCCGGTCGGATTCCTCGGAGGCCGTGCGGAAGGTGAACCCTTCGTAAGCCCCCTGCAGCGCGAAATCGGACGCCGCAATGGCATCGAGCACCGTCCTGACCGGATAGATGCGCTGGCGGTGAGTCTCCCGGACCGATTCCCCGGAGGCCTGAAAGCGGATCGTGAAATCGTTCGTCTGGATGCCGTCCCTGTAGAAACTGTGACGCACATAGGCGAACCCGTCTCCGACCTCGCGATCCGTCATGTCGCGAAAATAACGGATGGAGTTGGCCTCCGTGCAGACGTCGAACAGGAACAGCCCCTCCTGCCGGACAAGCGGACGAACCTGCCGGAAGGCCTGGCCCATCTCATCCGGGGACATCATGTAGTTCATGCTGTCGTAGAGACAGATGACGGCGTCGAAGACAGGGAGCCCCTCCACAGACCGCAGGTCGGCCACGTGAAGCGGGATGGCCCGGCCGGCGGCCTCGACCTTCCGGCGGGCCACAGAGAGCATCGCCTCCGAGGCGTCAACGCCACTCGTGTCATAACCCCGCCGCGACAGCTCCAGGGCCATGGTCCCCGTGCCGCAGGCCATGTCCAGGACGCGAACCGGATTCACCCCGTGCCGCGCGAAGGCCGCCTCGACATAGTCCGCCCACGCCCTGTAATCGACGTGTCGCATGACGAAGTCGTAGATGTCGGCCAGACGCCCGTAAGGAGGGCTGACAGACTCATCACTCATCACTCGTCACGGTTTACCCCCCCGCACATCCACGTACATCTTTCGCCGCGTATCTTCGATGGTCTTCTCGAACAGCTCCGTCAGCTTTTCCTGGCGCAGAAGATTCTCGATCGTCTCCCGGTCGTTGTTGAGCTTGAGCACGTGCCACCCGAACTTGGTCTTGACCGGCCCGGCCACGTCGCCGAGGCGCATCTTCGACACCGTGTCCGCAAATTCCGACGGGATAGCATCCCGGCGGAAGAAGTTCAGAAATCCTCCGCGCTCCGCGCTCCCCTTCTCCTCGGAGTACTGTCGGGCGAGGTCCGCAAACTTCTCCCCCTTCAGCGCCCGCTCCTTCAGCTCGCTGGCCAGGGTGTAGGCCTTCTTGTCGTCCTCCTCGGAAGGGGGCGGAAAGGTGACCAGGATATGCCGGGCATGCACCTTGCCTTCGGACACGCCCTCGCACTTGATGATGTGGAACCCGAACGAGCTCTCCACCACGTCGCTGATCTCCCCCGGCTTCAGCGCAAACGCCACCTTCTCGAACTCCGGAACCATGTTTCCCTTGCCGAAGAACCCGAGATCCCCCCCCTCCTTGGCGCTGCCCGTATCATCCGAATTCTGCGTGGCCAGGGCCGCGAAGTCCTCCCCCGCCTTCACCCGCGCCAGCAGGGCCTCGGCCTTTTTTCGCGCCTCGGCCCGCTGCACGTCCCCGGCCTTCGGCGTGATGAGGATGTGGCTGACGCCCACCTGCGGCGGGAGGGAATCCCGGTACGTCTGGCGGAAGGCCTGTACGTCCCGGTAGGAAACCTCCACCCTGGACGCCAACTTCTGCTGCACCTGCTGCGTCAGAAACTGCTCCCGGAGGGTCTTCCGGTAACGGTTGCGCAGCTCCCGCTCCGTCATATTCTGCGATTTGAGCAGGTCCTGAAAGTTCGGGTTCTCCTCCTTGACCTGCTGCATCTGCTGCCGCACCGCCTCTTCGAGCTGCTCCTCGTCCACCTTGAGGGTGTCCCTCTTGGCCTTATAGGCCAGGATTTTCGACCGGATGAGGAGTTCGAGGGTCTGTTGGGTGTACTCTTCGCGCTGGCTCGACGTCAGCTTGGCCGGGTCTCCGCCGCGCTGCATCACCTGCATGGCCAGCTCCTGCTCCACGTCCGAGGCGAGGATGATCTGGTCGTCCACCACGGCCACGATCCGGTCCAGCATCTGGTACTCGGCGCGCACGACACCGGCAAAGGTCAGAAGGAACACGACTAAGAGACAGGACTTTCGAATCACGGAATTCTCCTTTACATTAACCGGCCTGACCCCCGTCCCCTCTCCCGCGGAGGTCTCTATTGCGAAGCAATCGTTTCCTACGCCCACCCCGGCGTCACACCGAACGCCGCCCCCGTCGCCTCGATGCGCGCCAGGTCCTCCAGGCCGTAGGGAATCCCGTCCCGGCGGTACGCCTGTTCATTGCGGGACTCGACCGTGCCCGGCAGCGTGGCCTCCGCGTAACCCCGCACCGGCGCCATGTGCTCCCGCACCCCGCGCACCAGGTTGTCGATGCCGGTCCGGAACGCCTCCGCCGGCGCGAACAGGCCGATGTTCATCACCAGGACCAGCCCCCCGTGCCGCGCGCCCGGCCACTTCGCCGTCACCGCCTCTGCCTCCGGGCTGTTCATCCCCACGAACGCCCCACCCAGGGCCGTGGCCACGCCCGTGTAGCCCATGGACTTGAAAAACGCCGCCGGGATCAACTCCTGGAGCGCGTCGAATGCCTCCCCCCGCTGGTAGTCGGCCAGGATGCAGGTGGCCGCGTCCAGCACCAGCGGCGGCTCGTCCTGGCCCGGCAGGCCGAAGCAGATCGGCGGGTTGCCCCAGTACGCGGACTGAATGGTCTTGTTCCTCCCGTCCTCCCCCCAGTATGTGGTGTGGCCCCCCTGCACCGAGAACGCCGTACACCCCTCCTGCATGGCCCGGCGCACGTAATGGCCGGCGGAGCCGTAGTGCCCGATGTGCCGCGTCGCCCCCACGGCCACGCCCTTGGCCTTCGCCTTGGGGATGGCCATCTCGGTCGCCCTCATCATCGGCGCGTAGCCCAGCCCCCCGTCCCCGTCCACCAGGACGGAGGTATCCGTCTCCTGGAGCACCCGGAGGTCGGGGTTGGGGTTGACCTGGCCGTCACGCAGCGACCGGCAGTAGCCGGAGAGCGCGCGCGTGCCGTGCGAGCGCACCCCCGCGCAGGTCGCCGTGGGTCAGCAACTCCGCGAGCTGGTCCGCGTGCTCGGCCCGCATCCCAGCGGCCTTCAGGCACGCCGCCGCGAACGCCTGGAGCTGTTCGACAGGGATACGCTTGAACTTTTCCGGAGGTCGGTTCATGTCAAAGCTCCTATATCACGCATACCCAAACCTCACCGCATCCCCCTTAAACTTGCTCAGCACCCGCTCCCGGATCTCCTCGAACAGCCCCCGCGTCAGAAAATGCACCCCCGGCAGATCCCCCTTCCGCCCGCCCACAAAGGTCTCCGCAGGCAGGTCGTAGTCCGCCTCCGTCGCCCCCTGCCGCTGTTCCAGCGCAAACCCCATCAGATGCGCCCGGTACGTGGCGTCCAGCACCCGCTCCGCCGTCATCGGAATCCCGTAGATCGACGCCACCGAGTCGGCGACCTGGTTCGGCGGGGCCATCGCGAACAGGCAGCCCCCGTGCAGGTTGACGTTGATCATCTTCCATCCTTCATTCGCGATCTTGTCCACCCAGTAGTCCGCCGACTCCGGCTTGCACTCCGGGTCCGTCGCATACAGCAGAAAAGTCCGCATCGACATGTGCCCCCCCGCCGTGGCAAACGGGTAGCCCGGATTCGTCTGTCCCAGGTAGGCCGACAGCTCCACCCCCTTCGAGTGCATCGCGAACCCCGCGCCTCCGATCTCCTCCGAGATCGCCTTGACTCCCTTGCCGAACAGCGGCTCCCGCCCGTAGGCGACCTCCTCCATCACCCGCGCAGCCCCCTCCGCATCTCCGAACTGAAGCCCTCCGGCCACCCGCTTTCCGTTCCGGGAGTTGTAGTCCATCAGGAACGACAGCACCACATTCACCGAGATCGCATCGAACCCCAGGTCATCCGCCAGCCGCGCCAGGGCCAGGTTCTGGTCCGGGTCCAGCACCCCGTTGTTCGGCCCGGACAGCTCCATCGGCTCGAACTCGTAGCGCCCGACGTAGGGCCCGTGGTTCCGCCTCGCGGCGCGCGGATTGGGATCCTTGCCCCCCTCCGGCGCTGCGTACACGTCCTGATGGCACGAGATCTGACACCCGAAGCAGTTCTTGTCGATGACGATGTACTTGTCCGCCTCCCGCACCGTCTCCAGATGAACCGGCGTCGCCAGGTTCTCCCCCCTCGGCTCGAAGTTCCTGACCGGCAAAATGCCAAAGCTGTCCAGCAGCCGCTCGTTCCGGCCCGTGCCCCCCCGGCCGTCCTGGTTGTTCGGATGGCGATAGTTCTTGCTCTGCTCCCCCCGGCCGATCTCCCGGTTGATCGGCTTCATCCGCTCGTCCCCCTTCAGGGAGAGGTCTTCCTCCGCGTACGCGACGATGGCGATGATCCCCTTGGAGCCGAGCACGGACCCCATCCCCAGCCGGCCTGCAAACCGCATCTTGTCCTCGCCCGACTGAAGCTGCTCCACCGTGGACCCGGCGATGCTCGCGTACCAGACCGTCTGCCAGTGCTCCCCCGCAGGGCCTAACACCGCAAACTGCGCCGGGAAGTCGCGGCCCTCCGGGTTGTTGAACCGCTGGTTCAGATAAGCGAACTTCTCCGGCGTCCGCGCCCCCACGATCTCCGTCGGCGCGGGCAGCAGAGAGACCTCCGGCCCTGCGGCGGACTGCTTCACGAGCAGGATCTGCGGCGCCTTCGCCGCGCCGATCAGGATGAGATCGTCGATCCCGGCAGAACGGAATTTCCGCCCGAAGCACCCGCTCATGGCCGACCAGGACGCCATCGGCGCCCCCTGCCTCGTCCGCTTGAGCGGAGAGTAGCCCGTGAAGTAGGCCCTCAGCCCCGTCATGTAGCTCGTCCCGGTCAGACAGCCCGTGTTGAGCACCAGGGGGCTGTCCGGCGCGAACGGGTCGCTGACGCGGTACTCCCCCACGATCTTGAAGGATCGCCCGATGCCGCCGAGGAAGTCCATGTCGTCCTGCACGGGCAGTTCCCTGAAATCCACCATCTCCCCCCGGGAGACATCGAACACGGCCCGCGTGAAGCCGAAATCCGTCGCCTGCTTGGGCGTCTCTGTCGTGGCTCTCATGGGCGCTCCTGGATGATAATGTCTTCAACAAAAGGGACTCAATGCCGCAACCAGACTCAATATAACACAATCGACCACATAACACAATCGACCACACCAGACAAGAACCCTGGCCCTGCCTCACCCGCGAAAACCCCTGCCGGGTCACTTCCCCCCGGAACCGCCCGGGCTGTAGCCCTCCACAAAAGACAGGAGGCGTTCAGCCATTCGGACGCCCAGCGCCGCCGAGATCAGCTCGGGCCGGCTGCGCAGCTTCTCCCGCGCCCCGAACCGCTTGTCCTCCCCGTCCAGACGCCGGAGGTCACCGTACCGTTCGACCCAGAGGTCCTGGGGTCGCATCCCGTTGGGGTCCGCGTACTCCACGGCGTCCTGGACCTCCTCTTCGACGAAATCCTGTTTCAGGGCCTCCCCCGTCTCCGCCTCCACGACCCGGTAGCTCACCCGGCACGTCATCCGGACATCCTTCTTCACCACATAATAGGTATGTTCTCCCGCCTTCTCGCGCCGCTTCTTCTCCTTGCCCTTGTCGTCGAAATAAGAGACTTCCCGCGCCAGGAACGCCTTCTGCGCCTCCCGGTCACTGTCCTGAGTCAGCGACGCGACATCCACCTCTCCCAGCGCCACGGCCCGGATCCCCGAGCCCCCGGCGGCCTGGACAATCTGCGCGGGGTCTGCCCTCCTCACATCCAGCCCCTTTCCCTTCAGAATCCAGTCCAGCCTGTTCTGAGCCACCAGATCCACGTAGGGCGGAAGCCCTTTCGAAAGCTCTGAAAGGAGGGTTTCGTTGAGGTCCTCTTCCAGGGCCGCGCGCGCCTCCTCCTGCCTGAGCAGGTCCACTGTTCCGGACTCCGACAGGGCCTCCAGCGCGCGCCTCAGCAGCCCCGGCCTGGAAGTCTGCCCCGAACCCCCGACCCTCATCCGGGCCGCGACGGGGAACACGGCCAGGCGGTAACGCCCCTTTTCAACGGCCTCCCGCATCAGGGCGTCCGCGTCCCGAAAGCCGGGGACCAGGTCCAGGGCCGCCTGGAAGTCCTTGTAGGCCGTGATGTAGGCCCCCTGCTTCAGACTGGTCTGGCCCAGCGCATACACGTTCGCCGCCGCCTTCTCCAGCTCCCCCGGCGTCAGATACCTCGCCACGGCGGGCACCGTCACGACCTGAGCGCCCCCCATCAACGACGCGGACCTCCCCGAAGGCCCGTCATCCGGCACGGACGCGCCCTCCGCCCGATTGAACCGCCAGTAGCCCGCCAGCCCCGGCTCCCGGCCCGTCAGAAGCCGGCCCATCCGGGAGAGGATCTCCTCCCGCGTGCGCCGCCTGTCCCAGACCCGGAACTCGGCCACGTAGCCCTGAAACAGCGCGTCCCCGGGCCAGTTCGACCTCCCCACATAGTTCTGTCCCCCGGCGGCCTGATCCAGCCCCCCTTCGTACCGGTCCGAATCCACCAGCCTTCCGTCCACGTAGAATTCCATCCCGCCGGGGCCCGCAGACCGCCGCAAGGTGCGTCCAGACCCCCGGAGCGATCAACTTCTCCGCCCGCGTCCGGTGGTCCTTCCCCTTCCGGTCGTAGATCGCAAACTGCACCGTGGAGGACCGCTTCTCATTCAGCACCAGCACGGCGTTCTTTTCCCGCCCGAAGTCGAACACCCGTGCCCAGTCGTTGAACTGTTCCCACTTGACCCACGCCTCGACCGTGGCCTCCCTCAGGCCGTCGAACATCCCGGACGGCAGCGCGACGTAGCCACTCTTCCCATCGAGATAGAGGACGTTCATGGAGAGCTCCCCGGCCTCCTGCGCCTGGAGCGCACCGCCTCCTGCCAGACCCATCAGAACGGCCAGAAACACGAGCGTCCGTCTCATCGCCCCCCCTATTCAAAATGAACGGCCCTCCGCCTTCATCCTTTCGCCTTCCGCCTTTTCCCTTATATCCCCGGCCGGTTCTTCGTCCCGTACCCGGTCAGCTCCACGTACCCCCGCCCGATCCGCGCCCCCCCGGAGTTCTTCACGGACACCGCGCCCTCCCAGTAGAAAAGTCCCCCGGCGAGCCTGCCCCGGTTCTCCTGATCCGCCAGCTCCGGCGCGACCTCCAGGCGCAGCCCCTCCCCCGGAAGTTCCACGACCCAGCGGGCGGGATACGTCGCCCCGGTATGGGGACTCTTCCACGTCGCCGTAGCCTGCACCCGCCACGCCTCCCGCGTCAGGTACCGCGCCTCCCCCGTCGCCGTGACCAGCGTGCCCCTGGCGAAATCGACCTCCCCCGCCGCGTCGCGCAGCAGGTAGAGCATGACCTCCCGCCCGTCGTCCAGTTGCAGACTGAACCAGTCCCACCCCACCTGATCTTTGCCGAGCTGATTCGACCCGAACTCCTTGTCCATCCAGCTCTCGCCCCGCACCCGCCACGTCCTCCCCTCCAGCGACAGCGTCCCCTCCGTCCGGAGCCGGGTGAAGCTGTAGTACTGGCTCGCCGCCGTCGGCCCCTCCCCCTTGCGGCTGTATCCGTTCGGCCCCTCAAAGATCAACGGTTTCAGAGGCCGCGTGGACAGCCGGAAGGCCGCGCCCTGCGCGTCGTCCCGCATCTCAAAGTCGAACGCCCCTCCGTTCCAGCGCAGCGCCCAGGCCCCGTCCGTCCCGGCGGGCCCCCGGCTCCACGCGATCAGCGAATCCGGATATGCGTTGAACCCGGCCAGCAGCGGGACCTCCCGGTAGAGCACTTCGCTGAAGAGATGCCGACCCCCCGAAAGATCGCTGATGGCCGCGTGCCCCATGATCAGATTCCGCGCGGCCCAGTCCGAGGCCAGGTCAGGTCGTTCTCTCAGAGTCCCCACCCGGAAGAACGTGAACTGATACCCGAACCACCGGGTCGAATCCCCCTCCACACACAACTGTCCCGTGAAGTACCACCACTCCGTCCGGTACCCCTCCCGCGCCCAGTGGTCCTGCGGGAACGTCCACGGATAGTCGGGCCGCGCGGCCCTCCACTCCTCCGCCGGGCATACGGCTGCAAAAAGAATATTGAAAAGGATAACCAGAAGAACGCGACAGCCCCGAGTGCGCGGCGCCAGAAACCCAGACCACCGGAGCCCGACGGAGCCATCCCACCTCCCGTGAGCACCCAACGTTGAAGGGCCGCAGGACGTTAAGGTTGCGCCGCGCCAGCCCCTCGCGGCGCTTGAGCGAGCGTGCTTCTTTTGCCCAACTTTTCTTGCACGAGCAAGAAAAGTTGGAATCCCCTCAAATATCATCTCGACTCAACTCCCCCGCCGGCGCCTGGCTCGCCCGCAGCGCGGGGTATAAACTCGCCATGACCGCCGCCGTCAGAATCGTCGCCGCCTGCCCTGCGACCTGCCACCAGGGCCAGTAGACCTGAATCGTCCACCCGAAGTAGGCCCGGTTGATCGCGAAGATCAGAATCATCGCCAGAGCGAACCCTCCCACGACACCGATCCCCAGACCCATGACCCCCATACTCAACCCCTCGCCCACGAACACCCGGAAGACCTGCCGCCGTTGCGTCCCCAGCGCCCGGTAGAGCGCCAGTTCCGACACCCTTTCTCTGGCCAGCACCAGGAGCGTGAGCGTGATCCCGCAGACCGCGATCAGGAGACTCATCCCCCGCAGGATCTGCGTGACCGCGAACGTCTGATCGAAGATCGCGAAGACCTCCTCTCGCAGCCGTCGGTTGCTCCGGACCTCCAGCGGATACCCCGCGAACCTCGCCCTCAACTCGTCCACCACGCGCTCCGGGTCGAATCCGGGGCTCAAATAAAGGGACATATTGTTGACCTCCCCCGGCCCGAAAGCTCGCTCCATCGTCCGGAGATCCATCGCCACCGCCCCGCCCTCCGTCGTATAATCATAGTATACCCCCGCGACCCGGAACCGCACCTCCCCCTTCGGACCGTAGACCGGCAGCCAGTCCCCCGGGCCCAGCCCCGCCTTGCGCGCCAGAGGTTCGCTGATCAGGACCGCCCCTGCTTCGCGCACCTGCCGCAGCGCCCCCCCCCGCTCGCCGGCCAGAAGGGGGAAGCGCCCCTCCCCGTCCGGAAGCCCCATCTCCACCCCTCCCAGGACGATTCGCCGTTCCCCTGAGTAGACGAAGAACTGCCGCAGCCGGTCCACGGCCCGCACCCCCGGATGCGCGGCGATGGACTCGGCCAGCGCCGGACTGAGCGTGGCCTCCGCGCCCGCCCGCGTCCACGACTCCGTGGTGATGTACACATCCGCCTGCGCCGTCAGGGTGAGCCAGACCTCCACCGTCCGGCGGAAGCTCCCGATCATCAGCGTGATCCCGATCAGCATGCTCACGGCCACGGCCAGGGCCGAGACCGCGAACGCGGTCTGGACCCGGGTCCCCAGGCTCTTGAGGCTGTAACTCAGCCCGAAACCCCGGACCCGTACCCGTCCGCAGACCTGCCGCACCAGAAAGGGCGTGACCAGCGGGATGCCGATCAGGAGGGCGATCCCCAGCACGAACCCCCCCGGCCGCCACGCCCACCCGAACCCCCAGAACCACCCGCCCGCGATCAACATCAGCCCCCCTCCCGCCAGGAACAGGCGGGACGCCGCCCCGCTCACCTGCTCGTGCAGCGTGAACGCCGCCAGGAGCGACCGCGTGTCCCTCCGGCTCACGTCCAGGGCGGGCAGCGCGGCCCCCAGGACCGCCCCCCCGACCCCCACCAGAACCGCCAGCCCGTAGACCCACAGCGGCACCCGCAGGGCCTCGATCTCGTTCAGCAGGTAGAGATTGGACAGCGTGGCGCTGACGACCTTCACGTTCGTCGCCGCCGCCCAGTAGCCCAGCGGCAGCCCCATCGCCACGCCCAGGAGGGCCAGCAGGACCACCTCCCCCAGGATCAGCCCGAAAGTCTGCTTCCGGGTGGCCCCCACCGAGCGGAGCAGCCCGAACTCCGCCCGGCGGCGCACCAGGGCCGCCTGCGTGCTGCTATAGATCAGGAAGGCCCCCACGAACACGCTGATCAGACTCAGCGCCGTCAGATTGAGCCGGAACGCGCTCAGCAGCCCCTCGGCCTGCTTCTCCCGCTGCTCCGGCGTGAGGACCTGCACCGAAGGCCCGAGCCGCTCCCGAAGCCGGGAGGCCAGATCCTTCAGGTCTGTCCCCTTCGCGGCGCGGACGTCGATCTGATGGACCTCCCCCCGCCGCCCCAGCAGGCCCTGCGCCTGCGCGATGTCCATCACCGCCATCTTGCGGCTGGCCAGGGGACTCACCCGCTGGAAGTCCACCAGCGCCCCCACGACCAGGCGGACCCGGCGCGACCCGCTCGTCACCGCCACGGCGTCCCCCACGGACCACCCCATCTCCCCGGCCAGCGACGGCGTCACCGCGACCCATCCGGGCCGTCCGAGCGCCCCGGCCAGGTCCCGCAACGAATTGTCTATCCGTTGCGCCCCCCCCTCCCACGGCAACGGGACAGGCGCGAACAGATCCACACCCAGGACCTCCAGGAAAAAGTCCCCGCGTCCGGCCAGCGCCACGTGGACCCGGTAGAGCGGCCAGGCCGAGGCCACGCCGGACTCGGCCTGGACCTTCACATAGAGCGATTCGGGAAACGCTGGCGTCCGGCCCACCACACTCAGGTCCGCATCCCCACTCACCGCCCTGACGCTCCCCTCAAACGCCCCCAGCGCGTTCCGGTTGATGATCTGGATACAGACCACCGAGGCCACGCCCAGGGCCACGCCCAGCGCGCTCAGCGCGTAGAGACTGCGCCCCTTCCTGAAGTGGGCCAGCAGGGTCTTCCAGAAGTACCGGATCACGACGCCTCCAGGATGCCGCTGTGCAGATGCCACGTCTCATCCGCCAGCGCGGCCAGGTCCCGGTCGTGCGTCACGCAGATCAGCGTACTCCCCGCCTCCGAGACGAGCTGGAGCAGCAGGTCCATCACGGCGCGGGCCGTGACGTCGTCCAGGTTGCCTGTCGGCTCATCCGCCAGGATCAGCCGGGGCCGGCGCAGCAGCGCCCGGCAGATCGCGACCCGCTGCATCTCCCCCCCGCTCAGCCGCTGCACATGGTCCTCCGCGCGGTCCTCCAGCCCCACCCGTTCCAGCAATTCCCGCACCCTTCCCTCAAAGTCCGCCGGCCTCCCCCCGGCGATCAGCTCCGGCAGGGCCACGTTGTCGTGGACGTTCAGATGGGGCAGCAGGTAGAAGAACTGAAAGATCAGCCCCACCGCATCCCGCCGCTGCAGCGTCCGCGCCCGCTCCGACAACCCGGCCAGGTCTCTTCCCAGCAGACAGATCTCCCCCTCCGTGGGCAGATCGATCCCGGCGGCCAGGTGCAGGAACGTGGACTTGCCGCTCCCGCTCCGCCCCACCAGCGCCACCTTCCGCCCACCGGCCACGTCGATGGATACGTCCCGCAGCACCACCCGCCTCCCCCCGCCGGATGACTCGTAGATCTTTGAGACGTTCCTGAATGAGAGTACTGAACCAGTCAGTTGAGACCCCTCCCCCTTCCCCTCCCCCGCAGGGAGAGGGGAGAAAGGTAGTGTACAGACCCAAAGCAGGCGCGACGCCAGAAACCCCCACCGCAGGAGCCCAGCAGAAGCATCAAACATGCCGGGGGCACACATTTCGGTGCGTCCCCTGAACGTTGAGGTTGCGTCGCGCCCAAGCCCCTCCGGCGTCTGAGGAGCGTGCTTCTTTTGCCAATTTTTCTTGCACGAGCAAGAAAAGTTGGAAAGCGGTATAGGATGATAATCACATGTCTTTGAGAATCTCCTGCGCCGCATTGTGCCCCGGTATCCCGCTCACCTCTCCGCCGGGGTGCTGCCCGGCCCCGCATAGATACAGCCCCTTCAGCGGGGCACGGTAGGCCGCCAGCTCCGGCAGCGGCCGGTTCCAGAAGAGATGTTCCCCCGCGTGCTGGACGTGCCAGATGCACCCATCCGTCAGCCCGTTCTCCCGCTCCAGATCCAGCGGCGTCCTCAGCCGGTAGTCCCGGATCGACCCCCTGAAGTTGGGCGCATACGCGGTGATCTGGTCGATCAACCGCTCCGCGACCCCCTCACGCACCTCATCCCACGTCCCTTCCCGCAACCTGGCCGGGGCCGGATAGATCCAGATCGACGCCGTATGGTACCCCGGCTGCGTCAGGCTGGGGTCTGTGAACGAGGGAATCGAGAAACTGACGACCGGCGCTTCCGGCGCCCGTCCCCCCTCCAGGTCGTCGTAGGCCGCGTCGATCCCGGCGCGCGAATGGCCCAGCACCACGGAGCCCTGCGGAGGCCGGTCCGGGTCCCCGTCCCACGCCTTCCATCGGGGCAGCTCCGAGATCACAGCCAGGAACTTGTAACAACTCACGTGCGTGATCAGCCCCTCGATGCGACGCCGGAGGCCCCCCTCCACGTGCTCCGGCGCGAGCAACTTCAGGAACGTCCGCTTGGGGTCCAGGTTGGACACCACGACCCGACTCCGCACCTCGGACCCGTCCTCCAGCCGTACGCCGACGACCTGGCCCTCCTCCACGAGGAATCGATCCACCCCCCGGCTCACGTGAACCCGGGCCCCCGCCTCTTCGGCAGCCTCCTCCATCACCCGACTCACCACCCCCATCCCTCCGCTCGGATATCCATAAGGAGGTTCTTCGCCGGTCCCTTCCTCCGGCCGATTGATGGAGCTGTAGGCCAGGTGCAGCCCGAGCGGGTTGCGCCCCACAGCAGCCCCTTCCCCGGCGTATTTCTCCTTCAGAAATTCGGACGGGAGAAAAACCTCGTGAAGTCCCCGGATGCGGGTCGTCAGCGCCTGTTCCAGGACCTCCGCAGCCGGCGTGCCCGCGACCTTTGCCCGTACCGCCTCCAGCGTGGGCGGCGGTCCCAGCCGGTAGGGCGCGAAGGTGTCGTTCAGCGTCCGTTTGAACTCGCCGTACCGCCGTGCCCCCTCCTGCTCCTCCGCCGTCAGCCGGCCCTCCGTCGCAAGATTTCGCGGCGAATCGTGATCCTCGGGGCCGTAGTAGGTCCCGTCCGCGCAGAGACGGAGGCCCCCCTCGCGCGTACACATCGCCAGCCCCCGCTCGGTGAGGCGCAGGTCGCGGATGATCTTCGGGTGAATCGCGTGCGTCATGTGCGCACAGGTCGAAAATTTGAACCCCGGCCATAGCTCTTCGGTGATCGCCGAGCCTCCCGTAAACGCCCGGCGCTCGAACAGATCGACCCGCAACCCGGCCTGCGCCAGGTACGCCGCAGCCACCAGCCCGTTATGCCCCGCCCCCACGATGATCACGTCTGTATCCATAGTCTCACTTTCCACGCTTCGAGAGAATGTCAAACCGCGTCTCCAGCAGATCGTCTCCCGACCCGCCGAACCTCACGTCCAGCACCCAGGGCGCGGCCTCCTCCGGGCGGAGCGGATTTTTCCCCAGCCACTTCCGGTCCCGGTAGAGCCGCGCCCTCACCTTGCCCTGAGACGATAGCCCTATCCTCAACCGGGCCTGGCCACGCGTCGCCACCAACAGACCCTCCTGCTCCACGACCTCCACACCGTATTCAAAATGCCACCGGGCCACGTGCGGCTTCCTGGCGCTGCCCTCCACCCGGTCCCGCACGACCCACCCCTTCCCGTGCCGGAACACGACCTCACGGGACAGTCGGACGCCGGGATACCCCTCGTGGGAACTCGCCACCCGGACGCCGTCATCCCCCTCCTCCCACTCGGTCTGAACGGGCGTGGGCGCCGGCCCCCAGCTCGACGCCAGGGACGCCGGGGACCGGAGGGGTTCGCCGCCGACCAGCACCACGTTGTGCGAGGTCATCGCGTAAAAATGCCCCCGGATGAGACGCTTCTGCGCCTGCCGATTCCGGTTCAGATACGAATAGAGCTCTGAGATCGGCGTCCCGATCATCGGCTCCCCCCGCACGATGAGTTGCAGCGAAAGCGCGTCGTCGTGCGCGTGGTTGGGGAGGCCCGTCCCGGGGACCGACAGCGCCATCGCCGACGCGCGGGGCGTCCATCCATCTCGCGACACGAAGAACCCTGCCGAGGGATAGGAGGCCGTCAGCGGAAGCGCCTGCCGCCCGACTCGTTTCAGCGCCGGGCGATCCTTCGCTTCCACCTGACCGTTCAGTCGAAGACGCCGGAGGACCTCGGCGGATGCCCGGCTCTTCAGGATCGCGCCCAGGTCCCCCAGGACCCTCACCGTGTCCGAGGCGAGGTAGCGCCCGTCCCCGATGTCGGGCTGGGACCCGTCCGGGAGGGCAAGCAGGGCCACCATCTCCCCGCACCGCCGGATCAGCGCCTCCTCGCCCCGGCCCAGCATCCGAACCCGGTTCAGCCCCGCCAGGCGGAGGGGGATCAAGAACATGTGCAGGGCCACCACGGCGTGGGCCGGTGACCGCTCCTCGTACCCGCCGTCCGGCAAAAAACTCCGCGCCACGTGCCGGGCGATCACCGGCCTGGCCTGCTCGACCAGCCGGGCCACCTCCGGAAACTCGGGCAGCATGATCCCGCACAGGAACGGCGCCGTCCCCCGTTCGAACAGGTGGTGGTTGGCGGGCGTGTACACGCTCTTCTCGTAGTGCCGGTACTGAAGCGCGATGAACCAGAGGGACTTGATCAGTCCAAACGTCGTCTCCGTCGGGACCTCCGGCGCAAACGCAATGCCCCCGTAGAGGCAGTCCATCCAGGCCATCCAGCGGTAGGCCATGGTCATCGTGTCGTGCCCGTCTGGCCGGGACAGCAGGGCCGTGTCCGGATGGAACGCATCGTCCACCACCAGCGGCCAGTCCTTCCGCCATCGCTCCGCGAACGCCGCGAACTTCACCGCATACGCCGCACGCCCCGTCTCCCCGTAGGCCATGGCCAGGTCGCGAAAGAAATTCCCCCGCTTCAGCCGGTAGGGGGTCGAGCCGAGTTGCCGCATCTCCGCGGTATGCCACCGGAGGCCCTTCCCGAAGTCCCACACCAGCGCCGGGTTGTCCTCTCTCAGGTGGAACCGATTCCGGAGCAACGGGTCCGCGCGCCACCGATCCCCCTGCTCGATGCCGGGCCATGCCGCGACGACCTTCCCCCGCCTTCCATCCCGGAAGTCAAAGAACCACGCCGGGCGCTGCCGCGTCCGGAAGTGTTCCACCAGCCCCCGCCTCGCCCCGTCGATATCCCCGGCCTCCGCAGCCCGCCGTATCCCCGCCAGGTCACGCCGCTTCGGGTCCAGCGCCCTCAGAAAATCCGCATCGCTGACCGCGCGTTCGTCTCTCGGAATCTCGTCTCGTTTCATCCTCATCCCTCACGGCGATGAATCCCCGCGCTATATTCATCATCCCTTCATCCATTTATCCATCCACGCGAACATCTCCTCCTGCATCTGCCGGTTCAGGCAGTGCGGCACGTCATAGAACCGGGCGTCGAACCGCTCGCCGTGCCCCCAATCCTCATAGACCCTGCGGATGTCCTCGCACGAGTCCCGCATCGAGTCCATCGAAAAGAGCTGGTCCTGCATACACTGGAGCACCATCAGCGGCCTCGGCGCCCCGATGGCCGCGATGTCCGGATGGTCCAGCGCGCGATACACCGACGGCGCGGTGTAGAGCCCGAGGTGACAGCGGGTCTTGTGGAGAAGCTGGTCCCCGATGCGGGCCATCCATCCGGCAATGGCCCCCCCGCTCAGCCGCGACTCCGCCCCCATCAGGTACGTGCTGCGCCACCCCCCTCCTGACAGCCCCGCGCACGCCACCCGGCCCGCATCCACCTCCGGTCGGGAGATCAGGTACTCCAGCGCCCGGCGGTCATCCCAGACCACCATTCCCATCCAGCTCACCCCCGCGAAATTCGCGTTCTGGTTGAGCGTCGGCGTCACCTGCGAGGCGTGGTTGTTGTAGGCCGCGACCCACTCCCGGCTCCCCTCCGGCCACTTCTCCAGCCGGACGCGCACATCCTCCGGCAGATCCTCGGCCGGCATGCGCCGTTCTCCCCACCCCAGCACGTCCGTCACCAGCACCGCGTACCCCCGGCGCGCCAGCTCGCTCGCCCAGAATCGCCCCTCGTAACACCTCTCCAGGAACTCCATCAGCGCGGGCGAGTCGCTCAGCCCCTCCACGAGCTTCTCCCGCCCGTGCGTGTAGAAGCCGCCGTGATCGTGCAGCGCCAGCACCGCCGGAAAGGGCGGCTTCCCCGAACTCGGCGTGAGCAACTCCCCCCTGATCCGATGATGCCGCGTGGATGCGAACTCCACTGTCTCCCGAACGTAACCCGATTCCGTCCTGCTCGCCAGAACCCTGGCCTCCAGCGCTACCCGCTCCGGCGAAAAGTCCAGCCGCTCCAGCAGCGCCTTCCGCGCCTCCTCGGACCAGGCCTTCGGCCCCATCGCGCGGCATCTCTCATACGACAGCGCCCGCCCCTGATCCCGCGCCAGCGCATCCATCAACCGCCCCAACGAACCCAGATAAGGTTTTGGCATAGAATTCCTCGAAATCAGACCCCTCCCCCCATCCCCCTCCCCCAAAAAGGGAGAGGGGGAGGAACCTTGTCCAAACGACCAGAAGGCGCGACGTCCCGGCTTTCAAGCAGAGCGTCCGCAAAGGCACGGTGGGGTACGAGCGACGCGAAGCGGCGCGGGGGTGCGGCGGAAGGGGCTCGGACTGCCACGGGACCCCGATTACGTCACGGAACGAAGTACGTCGCGCCAAAGCCCCTCGCGGCGCATGAGCGAGCGTGCTTCTTTTGTCCAACTTTTCTTGCACGAGCAAGAAAAGTTGGAAACCCTATTTCTACACCTTCAGCCTCACCCACCTCACATCCGTCCCCCCCACATCCCCCGCATAATACACCACCATCACCTCCCCATCCGGCAACCCCTCCACATAAGGCAACCCGAAGCTCCAGACACTCATCTCCGCCAGCATCTCCCCCGTGTCCCGCGCCCGTTCCTTCCCCTGTTCCCGGTATTCATACAAGACCACCTCCGACCCCTCCGGAAAGGGCCCATCCACACCCTCCGCCACCCTGGCCCGGATCGACCGCGTCCCGAACCGGTCCACCCACGCCAGAACGACCCGGCCATCCGGCAGGATCGCCGGATGCGACGCCTGGTCCGCAAACCCCAGGTCCTCCGGCGCGGTCCACGTCGCCCCCTCATCCCGGCTGATCCTCCGGCGGACATTCAAATAGGTCGTCGTCTCCCGGTCATAAGTCCAGGTGAACGTCACCACCCTGCCGTCCGGGGCCACCCCGGCCCGCTGGTCCCAGTTGAAGAACCTGGCCGCCGGGTCCTGCGCCACCGTCACCGGCGCGCCCCACGTCTTCCCCTCATCTTCCGAGTACACATACACCACCCGCTGGGTCCACTTCGACCCATCTTCATAGCCCTTGTTCGTCTCGATGCTCATCGCCAGCCTGCCGCTCCTCAGCCGCAGGACCGGACTCGTCAAACTCGGCGGCCCCACGTCCTCCGGCACGGGCACGACCCGCCAGGGCGACCAACTCTGTCCCAGATCCTCCGAATCCGCCACCAGGATCGCCATCGGCAGGCACCCCTCCGTGTCGCTGTTGAACAGCGGCTGCCCCGGATACGCCTCCCGGTCGATCCAGAGCGCGGCAGCGATCAGCCGGTCCCCCTCCAGCGGCGTGGCGTGCGCCACTTTGAGCGAGCCTCGCCTTCCCCCGACCACCGTCGAGAACGGAACCTCCGGCGCGCCCCACGTCCGCCCGCCGTCCGTGGACCGGCGCAGCTCGATCGTCTCATCCTCGCTGTCCTTCGTCGTCCCGACCCGATAGGTCGCCAGCAGCGTCCCGTCGCGCAGGGCCGTCACGTTCGGAAACGTCGCCAGCGCCCGCCTCGTCCCCCGCTCACCCCGGTTGAGAATGCCCTGTTCAATGACCTTCATTTTTCAACCCCTTCTTCTCCTTCAGACGCCGATCGCAGTGCCGGTGAGGAGGATTCGCCGCCCGGTATCTTCTACGATTTTATGATTCACACTGGCCGTTATCCCGGCGCGGAATGCGCCTCCGGAAACACGATGGAGCGCCAGGGACAGGACGGCCCCTGCGGCCTTGTCGGCCACTTCAACCAGAAGAGAGACAAGGTTCGACATGTTCAGGCCGCAATCCTCACAGGTAGCCTTGAGACGGTGGACGACCTCCTCCGCCTCCTGTTCGATGGAAACGGCCTCGCTGGTACCTTCACGCTTCACCGGCGCAAGATACAGATGGGTCGCCCCCCCTAAAACAACCGATGTGCCATGGGCGCTTGAGGCCCTTGTAGCGCCCCGCGCCGCCGTGAACTGAACTTCGCACACGAGTTGACCCAGGTCCGTCGGATCGAGGGAAGACAACATCTGATGAGAGACGAACGCCCTCTGGATGCGCTCTGCCAGTCGGTCCTGTAAAATCTGCCCGACCTGGGGCCGGCTCGTAAACGTCCGGACGCGTACAAGGTCCGACAGGGAACTGCCGCTCTCCCTCAGCATGCGAGCGGCATAATCCAGAATCTGTCGAACCTGCGCATCCACATCGCCTGGGTGCAGGACATTTCCGTGAGAATCCCAGGAGACGACCCCGGAAAGGTGAATCAGGTCGCCTTCGCCCACGGGCTGCACGACGATCAGAGAGAGCACCATATGGCTGAGATCATACATCCAGGCCGGATTTATGGCATAGGATGCGCCCCCTCCGTACGCGACCCCCTCCATCGTGAAAGGAAGACCCTCAGGGAGATCTTTCGCCACCGGAAGCGTCGTCGTCGCGGCCCAGCGCGATGCGCCGTAAAGCGGTCGACGAACCTCCCGGATGGGCCCCGCGACCGACCAGTCGGAGAGCAGGGCGGTGATCTCCACGCAGTCGCTCAATCTCCCGTCCGGAGCGTGAGAGACCAGAAAGTCATAGGCCGTCCGGGGGGAATTGAAACAGATCCCTCCCATATCCCGCCGTATCCAGTCCCGATGCCGCGTCTCGATGACAACGGGCGTGTTCATCGGAACCGGATGATCACCCGGGGGAAAGATACGGACCTGTTTCACGGAACAGAACCCCGCTCGCCCCGGCTCAGAATGCCTTCCGCCACGATTTTCATGTCTGGCTGTTTCGCCCTAAAGAATAAGCCGCACGGGTAGTGCGGCTTGGAGACATCATCCAGCCTTCATCCGCTAATCAGTTTTGATGTCTATACGCTCGTTTGGACCATCCAGCGTGACAACCCATCGGTTCAGAATATCGCGACCGATCAGAGCCTGCCTTCCCGTCGTTGCCATGACCTCGTGATAAGCATAGATGTTTCCGGCGATGCTCAGATGGACCAGATAGGTCCGCTGTCGGGTCTCTTCACCGTTGTAGCCGACGGCAAGGACCTCTCGACACGGCGGAATCTGAAGTTGAAGAAAGACAGTCTTCGGAATGGTGGTAATGTCCGCGCCTGTATCGATTTTCGCATTCAGAATGGTTGACGCATCAGATATTCCCGGATGCGCAATCGTGGCCTCCAGAACGGGAGCCGGTGGCCGGTGGGCGTTGCTGTAGGGATAGAGCATCGGTCAAGCGAGCGTGGGAGAAGAGACGTGAAATCGGGCGGGAGATACGGAGGGTTGGTCAATATAAATCGGCACAGCGCCAAACTGTTTGTACACGCGCTCAGCCAGCCGGGCCCGGTCGGCATCGTGATCTACAATGCGCTCTCCCCATACGGCGATGAACGAATCCCCGTACTGGTTCTGAAGGTCCTGTTTTTGACTTTCGAAGTAAGCCTGGTTCTGCTGAAACAGGGATTCCTGACGCGCCAGGTTTTCTGGGGCGCCGGAGACTTGCGGGGCAGGATCGAGGCGTTTGAGCAACTGTTCCGTAGCCTTCAAAACCGCTTCTTCACGGCTCTTAAAATGCCCGGCCTCAACTAGACGGTCCAGCCCGCTGTCCAGGTTATCGGGAAAATCTATTTGGAACTTGATAGCCATCTCAGTCTCGCGAGGTAAAAAATGTCATTCCTTGCAACTCCTGTACGGGTATTCATTCGTGATCGGTTTAGGTGTAAGATATTGAAAATATTGAAAGATCGAAATTCAAAATTTCATCTGGTATTGTGTCCCAGCCAGGAGGCAGGAAAAGAGGCCCGCGTCCTTCCTGGAGACGGCTGGGAGCAAGATTCAAATAGAG
>SICM01000061.1 GCA_009694805.1 Candidatus Latescibacterota bacterium | reverse complement strand
TTGGGGACGCTTCCACTACACTCCGATTCCCCCAACGGCAAACCCAGCTCACGTGCTTCACCTTTCCCGTTCATCTATATCTTTCCTCTCCGCCCTGCTCAGTAAACTCCGGGGTGCAAGTGTCTCATCCAATATAGGCAGACTGGGGTGGGGCATCGGCCGCGGGGCCGTGCTCAGCGGTTTTTTGCCCACATTCAGGCAGCTCGCAGCCGGGGTGGTCGCGCAGCGGCTCATCGCCGGAGGGACCCCCCCCGACCAGGCCCAGGCGCGGGCCCGGCAACAGGCCGACACGCTGGCCGCCCAGTTCGAACGGATCGTTCCCAGGGCCCTGCCTGGACTGAGGAACGCGATGGCCGTCCTGAACCCCCAGACCCGGGGGTTTGACCCGGTCCCGGACTCGGGGGTTGCGGACATCCCCAAGATCAGGCCGACGATCACGAAGACCTTCGAGCTCGGCTACAAGGGGGTCGTTCAAAACAAGGTGCTGATCACCGTCGACCTGTACCGGACCGAGACAGAGGATTTCGTGGGACCGCTGCGCGTGGAGACGCCCAACGTCTTTCTGGACGCCGGGGCGCTGAGTCCCCCGCTGTCCGGCGCGTTCGGGCGGGCGTTGCAGGACACCTCTGCGGCGCAGCTCAGCGAAGTCCTGGCCGCCTCTGGATGCCCCCCAGCGGGGAGGGGACGGAAACGGCACGCCCGTGGATGAACTGACCCGCCTGTTCGTGGCCGGCCCGGCCAACAACGGGGCGGCCTTCATCCCGTTCGGCACGGTGTCCCCCCAGCAGGCCTACGACCCGACTGCGGTGGTTCTGACCTACCGGAACTTCGGCGAAGTCAAGGTCTATGGCCTGGACCTGGGCCTGACCTGTTATCCCAGCGACGCCTGGACGTTCAGCGGGAACTACTCCTACGTGAACAAAAACCTGTTCAGGAATCTGGATGGGTTCGGCGACATCGCGCTGAATGCCCCGCGCCATAAGTTGAACCTGGGGGTGGCCTACAAGGCCCCTCAGGCCGGCCTCCGGATCGACGGCCACCTCCGCTACCGGGGTCCCTTCCCCATGAACTCCGGGGTCTACGTGGGGGACGTCGGGGCCTCCACGACCTTCGGCCTGGACCTGGCCTACGACCTGCCCCGGGGCGCCTCGAAGGCGTTGGTGACGTTGACCACCAATGCCAGCAACCTGTTCAACGACAGGCATCAGGAATTCATCGGAGCGCCGGAGATCGGCCGTCTGGTGTCCGGCGGCCTGACCGTGCGATTCTGATCACCAGGAGATCGCCATGAAAACGGTAGTCGTCCACGAGCACGGGGATGCGGACAGGCTGGTCCTGGAGGACCGGCCCGACCCGGAGCCAGGCCCCGGCGAGGTCGTCGTCTCCGTCCGCGCCTGCGCCCTGAACCACCTGGACCTCTGGATGCGCCGGGGCATCCCCGGCGTGAAACTCCCCCGCATCCCCGGCGCCGACATCTCCGGCGTGGTGGCACAGATCGGCCCCGGCGTCGAAGGACTCCGGACCGGAGACCGCGTCTATCTCTCGCCCGGCGTCGGGTGCGGAAAGTGTCCGCTCTGTCTGTCCGGCAGGGATAACATGTGCGCGGCCTACGACTTCTTCGGTGTGCAGCGGGACGGCGGCTACGCGGAGTCCGTCCTGGCGCCGGCCCACCGCGCCTTCCCCATCCCCGGCGACCTCTCCTTCGACGAGGCCGCGGCCTTCCCCCTCGTGTTCCTGACCGCCTGGCACATGCTCATCACGAGGGCCGGAATCCGCCCCGGCGAGGACGTCCTGATCATGGCCGCCGGGAGCGGCGTGGGCACGTCCGCCATCCAGGTGGCCAGGCTGGCCGGGGCGCGCGTCATCGCCGCCGCCGGGAGCGACGAGAAACTCTCGAAGGCGCGGGAGCTGGGGGCAGACGAGGGGGTCAACTACGAGACGCAGGACCTGGTTGCAGAGATCAGGCGGTTGACGGACAGAAAAGGCGTGGACGTCGTGATCGAGCACACCGGGGCGCAGCGGTGGGAGGCGATCATCCGGTGCATGGCCACGGGGGGACGGCTCGTCACCTGCGGGGCCACCTCCGGCGCGAAGGCGGACCTGGACCTGCGCCACCTCTTCGCCCGGCAGCTCAACCTCCTCGGCTCCTTCATGGGCCGGCGGACTGAACTCCCGCAGGTCGCCCGGCTCGTCGGTGAACGCATCCTCCGCCCCATCATCGACCGGGCCCTCCCCCTTTCAGAGGCGCGGGAGGCCCACCGCCTGATCGAGCGGCGGGAGCAGTTCGGGAAGGTGCTGTTACATCCTTAGGGAAATGCAAAGTGCAAAATTCAAAGTGCAAAATTCAAAATGGAGAGCCTTTAACTTTGCACTTTGAATTTTGAACGATCTTATCTTTACTCCCCCTCCCCCCCCTCCGGCGCCGGTCCCTGTCCCTCGGCGGCCGGCACCGGGCTGGCGTGATGGTGGACCAGCTTCCACCCCTCGCCCGTCCGGTAGAAGATGTTGGTCGCCACGGCCTGCCCTCCGCTCATTCCCCGCTCCGACACCGAGGTGATGTTCTCCACGCAGGCGACCCACGCCACATCCCCCTCCACCGTCACCTCCACGTCCGCCAGATCGACCGTCATCATCTTCGTGTGCTCGAAGATACCCACCCAGCTCTCCCAGATCGCTTCCCATCCGCTCAGCGCGGTCCAGCCGGGATGGATGCACTTCACAGACGCATCGTGCAGCCAGACCTCTTCCATCTCCTCGATGCTGAGTTGCTCCAGTGCGCGGTAGAACTGGGCATTGACCTCCTGAACCATCTCCCGGTCGTCCATCCGAACCATGTCCCGGTCGTCCATAAGAACCCCTCAGGTCAAGAAGAAAGTGCAAAATGCAAAATGCAAACCACTAAAAGCCCCTTTCACTTTGCACTTTGCGCTTTGCACTTTTCATTTTGCATCTCCCGGTCTTTGATCCAGCACATCCTCCACGTAGGCCCTGAGCGCTTCGGCCACGCTCCACGCCTGCGCGATGCACCCCTTGGGCAGATGGGGCGGGTCCCCGTCAAAGATCTCCGAGAGGCTCCCCAGGCCCGCATCCATCAGGTGCGCCTGGAGACCCAAGAGGAACCCCCGCGCCTCCTCCCGGCCCTCCCGGCTCCTTCCCCGCACCTTCACGTAGGCCGTGATGAACGGCCCGATAAGCCACCCCCAGACCGTCCCCTGGTGGTACACCCCGTCCCTGGCCCACACATCCCCCGTGTAGCGCCCGCAGTAATGGGCATCGCCCGGGGACAGGCTCCGCAGGCCCACCGGCGTCAGCAGATCCCGCTGCACCACCCCCACGACCCTCCTGGCCCGCTCCCCGCTCAGGGCCGCGTGGGGCAGGCTCACCGCCAGGATCTGATTGGGCCGGATCGCCCCGTCCCGCCGGTCCCCGTCCACCACGTCGTAGAGACAGCCTGCCGCCTCGTTCCAGAAAGCGGCCTCGAAGCTGCTCTGGGCCCGCGCTGCCCGGTTTCCGTACACCCGCTCCTGGCCCCCATCCCCGAACCGCCGCGCCAGCCCCTCCATCACCTGGAGGGCATTGTACCAGAGCGCGTTCACCTCCACCGCCTTCCCGTGCCTCGGCGTGATCACCCAGTCCCCCACCTTCGCATCCATCCAGGTCAATTGCACGCCCGGCTCCCCGGCCCGCAGCAGGCCATCCTCTGCCACGCCGATGCCGTAGCGCGTCCCCCGCACGTGCCAGTCCACCACCTCCCTGAGCGTCGGCCAGAGCGTCTCCCGGACAAAGGCCTCATCGTCCGTGTACGCGAGGTAGCGGTCCACCGCGTGGAACATCCAGAGCGTGGCGTCCACGGTGTTGTAGTGCGGCGTCTCTCCACGGTCCGGGAAGAGGTTCGGAATCATCCCCCGGTCGCAGTGCCGGGCGAAGGCCGCCAGAATGGACCGGGCCTCCTCAAACCGCCCTGTCACCAGCGTCAGACCGGGCAGGGCGATCATCGCATCCCGGCCCCACTCGCCGAACCAGGGATAGCCCGCGATCACGGACCGCAAGCCATCGCCCCTGCGGATCAGGAAAGCGTCCGCCCCGGCTGTCAGAGCCTGCGTGAAATCGTCCCGCCCCCCCCCGGCCGTCAGGCCCCCCCCGGCCGCCAGGCCCCCCCTCGCTCAGCGCCTGCCACGCCTCCGGCCTCCGGACCTCCGTGGAGGCGATCACGACACGGGCCTCCCCGGCCCGCAACCGGAACGTCAGCGCGCACGGGCTGAACAGGTCTTCCCGATCATCCAGCCCCCGCTCCGTCTCCCGGGGGTACCAGAAATCCCGGTACCACCACCCCTCCCCGCCCACCTCCTCCGCGTCATGCCCCAGGTAGAGCGCTGGCAGCCCCGGATAGGGACGAAAGGCGATGCCCCCCGGCCCTTCCCCCCGCACTTCCCGGTCGATCGACGGGTTCTCGTGCGTCGTCGTGTGATAGTCCCGGAACGCGATCAGCGGCCTCACCTCCAGCGTCGCCGCTGCCGGTCCGGCGGTCAACGCATAGGTGATCACGGTCGTATTTTCGCCGTTCACCATGAAGACCCGTTTCTCGACCTCGGCGCGCCCTGCCCGGTAGGTGAAGGTCGGAAACGGGTCCAGGCGGAACGCCTCCTGGTGGAGATAGCCCCGGGGATGGATCACCCCTCTGTAGCGGTTGCACGACAGATCGTAGCGCTTGCCGTCCACCGTCACCGACTCCTCCAGCTTGGACAGGAGGAGACGCCGGACGAGCGGAGGGCCTGTGGCCGCCGTGAGGAGACCGTGGTAGCGCCGGGTGTTCGCCCCGACGATTGTAGACGAGGCGAACCCCCCGATCCCGTTCGTCTCCAGCCACTCCTTCTCGGTCGACGTCCCGAAATCCCGGCAGGCATCCTTCCCGAACGCGATATGCACAGTATCTTCACTCCTCAGGCGAAAATCGTGTTGACACGGGTATGCGTCACGAATAGATTAAATAATGAAAGTAGAACGACGAATTGAGCCGTCGGCAGTCAGCAGCCATCAAAGACACGGTTGATTTCGCTGATGGCTGAAAGCTGATGGCTGAAAGCTGTTTTCCCTCACCCCTCACCCTCCTCACGCATCGTGATCCCCGGAGAAAAAGTCGGTGTCCGGTCCCGCGCCTGGGCGCTGCTCATCGACCTCATGGTCCTGAGCATCCTCCAGGTCGTGGTCCTCGTCCTGCTGCAAGGGATCTGGATCGCCGGCTTCAACCTGCTCGTCTGGATCGCCTACTCCGCCTACTTCGACGGACGTCGCGGGGCTACGCCGGGCAAGATCCTCCTCGGCCTCAGAATCGTCCGAACGGACGGCTCGGCCATAGACTATCAGCAGGCCTTCATCCGGTGCCTGGTGAAACTGGTCCCCCTTCTGCCGCTGTTCCTCTTCCCTGCCACGGGGGACGCCCTCTCCCAAACCCCGGCGCTCCTGCGCACGGGGATGGGCGCTGTCGGCCTGTCTCTTCTTCTGCTCTCGGCGGTCGTCATCGCCCGTCACCCCTTCCGCCAGGCCCTGCACGACCGCGTCGCCCGTACGTATGTGATCAGGATTTTTTAAGAAAGACCGGCTGCGTCCAGGCGAATCCCCCCTCCGACGAACAGGTCTTGGCCCGCACGTACCCCTCGTCCCCTTTGAATCGGTACGTCGCCTCGTTCCCCAGGCAACGCTTCACCAGCTTCCCCCCCTTGCCCAGAAACCAGGTGGTGTATTTGTACTGGTAGTCCTGATGGATGACCAGCGAGACCCCCTCCTCCGTGACCTCCAGGGCATCCAGGGTCACCTCGTTGGAGGCGTAGAAGTCCCCGGCCTGCAGCGCCGCCACGAGCGCCCCTGTCCCCCCGTCCGACGCCCGCACCATCACCCACGCCCGACCCGGCCAGGACCGATGTCCCCAGAACTCCTTCGTGAAGTCGTGGGCATCGTCCGACGCCACCCCCCAGACCCTCCGGCCCTCAGACAGGAGCCTGTCCCACATCGCCTCCACGCCCGGCGCGCCCCCCCCGCCGAAGCTGTTGCAGTCCGTGCTCGCATTCAGGATCTCCAGCAGGGACCACCCCTCCACCTGCCCCATCTCCGCATCCGTGAACGCCCATCGAAAATTCGGGTGGTTGATCTGGGGGACCCCGCCGACCCCCCGGACGGCGTTCACGCCCTGCCGGATCGTCTCCACGATCCCCTCCGCGACCCTCACCTCCGGCAGCGCGGAGGCATTTAAGGCGTTGATATGCACGGGACGCCCCTCGCTGCTCGCGGAATACTCCACGCCCGGAATGACGGTGAACCCAGGCCCCTGCACGCCCGACACGTCCGTCAACCTGTTGTGGTCTGTGACGACCACGAAGTCATACCCGTGCTCCCGATACCACCGAACCACATCCTCCAGCGGCGCATCTCCATC
This sequence comes from Candidatus Latescibacterota bacterium, assembly GCA_009694805.1. Lineage (GTDB taxonomy): Bacteria > Latescibacterota > UBA2968 > SICM01 > SICM01 > SICM01. The sequence goes on along the minus strand of SICM01000061.1, from coordinate 16,544 downwards.
GCTGTTGTTCGTATGGGTATGCGTGTTCCCCTTGAACCACCTCAGGTCGCTCACGGCCTCTCTTTCGCGAAAAGTAAGGATCAGAAATGCGTATCTCGTATCTCGTTCCACCCCTCCCCACGCTTCACGAGATACGCTTCACGTGTTTTAACGCTTCACGCTTCACGCTTCACGAGATACCTCTTTCCAGTCCCCGAATTAAACCCCTCCTCCCGGTCCTGTCAAGGGAATTCGCGTCCGGATTTTCCCCCTTGACATCCTTCGAATTTTGGTCTATCATACACACAAGGTCACGGGTCAAAAGCAGCCATGATTCACAGGCCAAAACCGACAAACCACGAAGGTTTTGGACTTGCGACCCGCGACCCGCGACCCGTGACCTGTGACCCGCGACCCGTGACCTGTGACCCGCGACCCGTGACCGATCTTCATGGCCGCTGAACAGCCCCAAACTCCTTCAGGTTCGAATCTTCGGCAATCCCTCCGCAACTATGCCGTCCTGGTCATCCTGGTGCTCGTGGTGCAGATTGGCCTCGTGTTATTCATCATTCGGACCGTGATCATCGGACGGCAGGAGAGCGCTCAAAACGCAGCCCTGCGCGCCCTCGAAGCGTTGAAGGAGCCTGAGAATGAGCCGGCCCTCCCCGACAAACCGGCCAAACTCTACGACATCAAGGAGGACCTGCTCACCAACTCCGCCGACAGTGATCGCAACCGCTACGTGAAAGTACACGTTCAACTGGGCGTCACCCCGGAGAAGGTCTACGATGAAGTCGAACAGATCGAACCCAAGGTGATCGACACCATTCTCGGTATCCTGATGTCCAGGACGGTCGAGGAGATGGATGACCCCGCGGACAAGGAGGTCATCAAGGACGAGGTGAAGATCGCGCTGAACAAGTACCTGAGACAGGGTGAGGTGGTCAAAGTCTACTTCACGGCCTTTCTGATTCAGTAGCCATACCCATTCCGCGCATGGCCCAAGGAGGTGAGCGCCATGCAGAAGGTCGGGAACCCCATCCGCGAGCCGGCTGTGGCCGGTCAATTCTACCCCGCGGACCCGGATGTCCTCAAATCCACGGTCGATGATCTGCTCGCCAGCCGGAAAGACCCTTCCGTCGCAGGGGAGATCGTCGCTGTCATCGCCCCGCACGCGGGCTATCCCTATTCAGGCTCCACGGCTGCCGCCGCCTTTTGCGCGATCCGCCACAGACCTTACGACGCCGTGGTCGTGCTGTGCCCCAGCCATCAGGAGATGTTTGAGGGGGCTTCTGTCTATGCGCGCGGGGGCTACCGGACCCCTCTCGGCACGGTGCCTGTGGAGGAGGACCTGGCCCGGGACATCCTGGGGCAGGTCCCGGGCATCCGCGCCTCGGACGCCGGCCATCGGGTCATCCCGCCCTCCCCCCTCGCCCGCCTCCGTGGAGAACACGCCATTGAGGTCCAGCTCCCTTTTCTTCAGGAGACGGTACCGGACCTCCGGATCGTCCCCATCGTGATGGCCGAAAGCGACTTCGACCTCTGCCGGCGACTCGGGCAGGCCATTGCCGGGGCATCTCGCGGCAGACGGGTGCTCCTCGTGGCCAGCTCCGACCTCTACCACGGCTACTCCTATGACGAGTGTCTCCGGACGGATTCGGAGACCCTCCACCAGATCGAGGCGTTCGACCCGGAGGCGTTCTCCCGTCGCGTCGAACGCCGGGCGTGCCAGGCGTGTGGAAGCGCGCCCATCACGACGGCCATGGTCTCGGCGCGGGGGATGGGCGCCGACCGGGCTGCCGTCTTGGCCCGAACCAACTCGGGGGATGTGACCGGCCTGAGGGAGGGTTACGTGGTCGGGTACGGCGCTGCCCTCTTCTATCGGAGTCCCTGCGAGGCCCGCGAAGGGGAGCTGACAGCGGCCCAGCGAGCGCATCTGCTCCAGATCGCACGCACGGCCATACAAGAGGCGGTCCACGGCAGGCCCCTCTCGCCGCCGGAAGGCCTCCCCGGGGCTCTCCGAACCTCCCAGGGGGCCTTTGTGACCCTGAAGCATCGCGGGGAACTCAGGGGATGTATCGGTCACATCTACGCCCACGCCTCCGTGGCCGAGACCGTTCAGCAGATGGCCGTGGCCGCCGCGCTCCGGGACCCCCGCTTCCCCCCTGTCTCGCCGGATGAACTGCTGGAGATCCAGGTCGAGATCTCGATCCTGAGCCCCCCCCGGAAGGCCGAGGACGTGGAACAGATTCGCGTGGGCCTGCACGGCCTGATCATCCATCACCCGGACGGGCAGGGGCTGCTGCTCCCCCAGGTGGCCCTGGAACGGGGGTGGGATCGAGAGACGTTTCTGGCCCAGACCTGCCGTAAGGCAGGTCTTCCGAAGGATGCCTGGAAGAGGCCCGAAACCGAAATCAGCGTCTTCTTCGCCGAGGTGTTCGGGGAAAGGTAAAAGTCAGGCAATAGGCAATAGGCAATAGGCAATAGACAATAGGTAACAGGGGGCAGGGACTACTGCCTATTGCCTGTTGCCTGCTGCCTTCTTTCAAGGAGGTCCACGTGACCGGCTATCTCAGGAAGGGATTGACCGTCGCGGCGATTTTGGCCGCAGCCACATCATCCACGCCCGCCCTCATGGGCGGCCAGACACCCCCCAGCCCGGAGGAGGCCGCCATGGCCGCCGCGGACGAGAAGGGCCGCATCCTCTCTCCCAAGGATATGAAGCAGATTTCCGACGCCATCGGCGCACGCTGCACCCACTGTCACGTCGCCAAGAAACCGGATGGGAAGCCCGACTATAAGGCCCCCTCTCCCCTGAAAGAGACCGCGAAATACATGAAGATTCACTTCGTGGACGGCCTTGTCACCCGGGACGGCAAGCCCCTGACCTGCGCCAACTGCCACGCCGGGAAGACCAGGTTCCTCCCGCACGAACTCCTGCCCGATGCCCCCAAGTCCTCCGTGAAGGGGGACCGCATGGAGCTCATGAAGAAGATGAACGTCATCGCCAAGTCCCTCGGCGTCAAATGCGACTTCTGCCACGCGAAGGGTCCGGACGGCAAGTTCGCTTACGAACTGCCCACGGCCCACAAACAGATCGCCAAGGTGATGATGACGGAGATCGTGGACAAATACAAGCTGAAAGACGGCGGCGAATTAACCTGCGCCACCTGTCACGCCGGGAAGACGGAGTTCCTGCCCCATCATACGGCTGAAGGAGGGGGGGAGAAGACAGGGAAGTAGGGGCGTAATTCATTGCGCCAGGAAAGGCAGGGTCACAAAAAAGGGTCGCCGGAATGCTCCGGCGACCCTTTTATATCTTGATGGATACGGCTAACGCTCATCGACCCCTATTCGCGAACGCAGGGCGTGAGGTCAGCTCATTTTTCTCCAGGATGTAGGGGAGCGGGTTGATCCAGCGCCCGTTCTGCCTCACCCCGTAGTGAACGTGAGGGGCGGTCGCCCGTCCGGTCTGGCCCACGTAACCGATGACCTGTCCCCGCTTGACCTTCTGCCCCGCCTCCACCGCAAACCGCATGAGGTGCCCGTAGAGCGTCTCCAGGCCGCGTGTGTGGCTCAGCACAATGTGCTTTCCGAACTTGGAATCCTCCCTCCGCTCCGCCACCACCCCGTCCGCCGTGGCCATGACCTTCGTCCCCATCCGACTGCAGATGTCGAGGCCCAGGTGCATCTCCCGCTCACTGGTGAACGGGTCCCGGCGAGAACCGAACGAGGATGAAATCCACGCCTCGAACGGGCGCACCGGAGAGACCGAAGGGGTATGGTTCCGGAGGTCGATATCCTTGTCCAGCTTGCTGGCAACCTCCTGGAAACTCCCTTTCACCAGGTCTGCCTCGCGCAGGAGGTGGTCCAGGTCCACGCTCACCTTCTGAACCATCGGATGCGAGGCAGGCGTCTCCCGACCCTCTGCCAACGCGGCCCCGTTCAGCCTGCCCGCCATCCCCTTCTGCGCCTCGCCGCCTTCGGGGGGGAGATCGGCCATCTGCCGGAGCTGCTGGTCGCGGGTGACCAGGTCGTTCATACGCTGACGGAGTTTAAGCAGGTTCGCATCCACGGATCTCACCTGTTCCATCAGCGCCCGGTTCTCGGCCTCTATGGTCGCGAACTTGGCCTCCCGGTTCAGGCGGACGTAATATCCGACGCCGTAGTAAATGAGCGCTGCGAAGCAGAAGATCAGGATGGCGCATGCCCCCCAGATCAAGGCCCACGAGAGACCGAACTCCCTTACGCGATCCTCGTTATGGGGAATGACCATCAGCGTCATGTGCTTCTTTCTCATCAAGCTCATCCTCATCTCATGGGGTTGGATAGGAATGGAAACAGTACCGAAGTGTTCCCACGGGGATGAAACGGGTGAGAAATCCGATGTTCCCTAACAGGCGTTTTCCGGGAATCATGCACAGGGGATTGAATCGAATCCTGTCACCCTCCTCTGCCAGCCCATCAAGACCGACGTTCATACGATTGGACCCTCTGTAAAACAACGACAACAACTCCGCCAATGTAAGCATTTTCAATACTTTTGTCAATAAAAAAATTCCCCGCATAGGGGCACGAATGGGCATTCATACATGCTCCATAGCGGGTCGAAAAAGAGGACTAAAATCACCGGAGGGTGTCGGTTAGGAGTCGGCGGACTCAGGTATTTCGAAAGCCTAAAATCAGGGATTTCCTGATGGCGTTCGCTTGCACGGGACTGTACTTTTAACATTTACGAAAGCAGCATATAAACCAATTTTTAGAGTATCTCACAGAATGGACAGAGGAGGAAAAACCTTGTACAAAATACTTCACTCCCGGAAGCCGGTTTGGGAACAGAGCCTCAGACGCGGCTTTCTCATATTAGGGGTCTTGGGGTTGGTTTACGGCTGGGGATCGAGTGCGAATCTCGTCAACATGTGGCGGGACCCTTCTTTTCAGCGGGGTCCGATGAAAACCATGCTCATCGTGGGGGTGTACAAAAACCCGGTAGCCCGGCGCCTGTGGGAAGACGGTTTTGTCGCCGAGTTGAGCGAGAATGGCACAACAGCGACGCCTTCGTACCAGCTGTTTCCGAACGCCGTGCCCGACACGGCTCATATAGCTGAAGCTATGCGCGCCCGTGGCTACGACGGGGTGCTGATCACGCGAAGATTGCCCACACAGGTCATTACGAACTATGTACCCGGCTATGTCACGACCGTGCCGGTTACACGCTACAATTGGTGGACGGATGCATATCACACCTATTACCAGGAAGTATATCAACCGGGCTACACTGAAACGGAGCGTCTGGCGCACCACGAAATCAACGTGTGGACAACAAAAAATAGTCACCTGATCTGGGCCGGCACGGGGGAAATGCTGGATACAACATCGAGGGAAGACGTCATCCATGAAATCACCCAGATGATTGTTCCTGAACTCGCGCGACAGGGGATTATCCCTGCGAAGAAGTAGGGAATATACCTGTTGAGGAGGATGAGGAGAAGCTGTCCGACGAACCGAAACGTCAACTGTTCTGGCCTGCCCAGCCCTCCTCAAAATCCCCGTCTGCTGTCCCTGCCCTACCTCCTGGGTTTTCGACGAGGCCGATTCGGGTCTCCCCCGACCCTTTCGGCGCCCTTGATTCGGTAGTATTCGGTCACAGCGACTTCGATCTTGTCGGCATCGAATCGGGTCTCGGCGTCTTTTTCGTCCTTGAGTTCCTGCTGGACGTTTTTGATCATGGAGTCTCTGAGCAACGGGATGGCGGCTTCCTCCATGATGGACACGATCCTGAGAGCCTCTTCCTGGCCCAGGCCGGAGGTCTCGGAGACCCGTCGGACCCGGGCCTCCTCGTCGGCCCCCAGGTCGAACGCCTTCTTCTGCTTGGCGCCCGCGACGGAGAGGCCCTCGCTCAGCGCACTGTCCCCCCCGGCCTTTTTCTCCCCGGACCTGGAGGCCTTGCGCGCCTTCGGGGCCTGATGGGTCTCCCCATTGAGGGCTGCCGCAGCGCAGGGTCTGCAGAGTTTGCCGAGGTGTTCCAGCCCCGACCCTCTCCCGAAGGTGATGAGGCCTCCCTGAGACTTTTTGCACACCGCGCACTGCGGCAGGGCCTCCAGGATCTCCTCCGCCGCCTTGCGGATGCCATAGAGAATGTGGACGTCCGAGTCCTTGAACGCCTTGAGGGTCTTCAACACCGACGCCCCTGCGACGATGCGCTGGACCCGCGACTGAATGCGTGTGTTCATTTGCATCTCCGGTCTCCTCTCTTGGAATTTCTGGATCTTCCGCCCCTGAAGCAGGGGCCAAATTATAGTTACGAGTTATGCAGGGGGGCCGATTCTGGCCCAGAATCAGGCGATCTATCGGTCAGACGTAGGGGCGAGGCTTGCCTCGCCCGTCGATCTTGTAGGATGGATTCGCCGGGCAGGGCAAGCCCTGCCCCTACAACTATGCACAAACCGACCTTTTCCGGGCCTTCAGGGGCCAGATGCGTAATTCGTATATAGTGAACATATGTATATAATTCTTTCGCCCCAAAAGGTCAAGGAAAAAATCTCGAACCCGGCGTCGACGTTCGAGCTGGAGGGCCTCCCTCCGCTATGCCCCAGGACATAAAAAAAGGCAGAGGATTAGAGCCTGATCCTCTGCCTTTCAGGGAATTGTCAACACACTCTGCAGGGCTACGGCAGGTAGTTCTTGACGTCCTGCTTGAGGGCCTCCCGGAGGCCCGGCTGGTCGATGCAGTAGATCCGGAATACCTTGGCCTGGGTTTCAAAGTTATTCACGAAGGACTCCTTGAGACCGGAGACCTCCGGGTCGTCAAAGGACAGCGGGTCGTCCCGGTCCACCGGGATGTGCGAACCAAAGAAGACCTTCAGGTCCACCTGAGGGGTCTTCGTGAAGCTCGGGATGTCGATCAGGATCTCATCCCCCTTCAGCGACAGCCCCAGCTTCTGGCCGAAGGCACGGCAGAGTTCGATCTCCTTCTCCCGGCGCTTCTCCGGGGAATTGTAGAGTTCATAAAAATAATGCACGAACGCCTGTGCGCGCTCGTGAGGGAAGACGACCCTGGCCACCTTGTAGAGCCGGCGTCGCTTCAGCCTCCCCAGGAGGTGGTCGTCCAGCCGGAGCCCCAGGGCTGCGATCTCGTCGTGGAGCTTCCGGGTCAGCTCAGACTCGGTCACCCGCTCGAAATCGGAGGCACCGAGGCGACAGCGCGGGTCCAGGAGCACATCCTGCACGCCCCGCTTGAACATGGCCGTGGCCGCCCGGACGGTGTGATGCCAGTACACGTTCCGGTACATCAGATAGTGCGTGAACACCAGCGCCTCCATCGCCGACACCCCCTTGTGGGTGATCGCCGGACGCCGCCGGACAGGATCGAACGTGATCGACCCGATCAGCCGGTCCCGGTTGACGCTCTCCCCGAATGGGATGCCGCAGTAGCGGGAATCCCGCAGGAGATAGTCGATCTTGTCCGGGTCCAGGGGGCCGCTCAGGATATGGGCCAGCAACAGGTCCTGGGGGGGGATCTCCACGTCCCGGTTGCGAAAATCGATCACATTGGCCACCCGGCCAGGGTCGATGCCGATGTCCCGGAGGGTCTGGTGGATCTCGGTCCCCGGGTCCTCGATGATCCGCCTGCCCCGGCGCTCGTGGGGGACGAAGGAGGCGTGCAGCTCCTCCAGGATGTGAGAGAACGGATAGTGCCCCAGGTCGTGGAGCAGGGCCGCGGCCAGCAGGACCTTGACGTCGGCCTGATCGATCTCGGCCGGGGGATTTGCGCGCAGGAGCTGGGACAGGAACCGTTTGGCGATGTGGAACACGCCGAGGGAATGCTCAAACCGAGAATGACGCGCCCCGGGATAGACGAGCATGACGTGGCCGAGCTGGGAGAGGTCTCGAAGGCGCTGGTAATCCTCCGTGTCGATCAGGGCCATCATCTCCCGGGGCACGTAGATGTAACCCCAGATGGGGTCCCGGATGGCCTTTCCCTCTTCGAGATAGAGCATATCGACTGCCATAGGCCGTGTTCTCTCCTCCCGATGACTCCCGCCCAATCCTGCCCAAAAAACGGCTGGTCCGGAGTCTGTCCCCGGACCAGCGAGAGTTCATTTGAGGCCGTGCGCAAGGAGGGGTGATGAGGATGCGAACATCTTCCGATCTCAGGGGTCAGGACCCGGAATCCACCGCTTTTTTCTCCACCCCTTCTTCCCCCTGCCCGGGCGGCTCCGGGACTGCCTCCCCCTCGCCCCGCTCCTGATCAGGAGGGGGGGGACGTGTACAGCCGCCTCCTGTTCAGACACGACAGCCTCCTGTTCAGGCGCGGCCACAGGGTCCGTGACCCCAAACTGCTGCTTCAGGGCCTCCAGTTGCCGCTGGTAGGAGGAGATCTGCTTGTTGTTATCGCTGATCCGGTCGGTGAGCGTGCCGACCAGATTCCGGAATATGGTCAGCCCCGCCTCCGGCGACTTCCTGAGCAGCAGGTCGAATTTCATCTTCTGAAGCATGAGCGTGTTGGAGGGCTTGATGGCGATCACCGTGGCCGAACGGGTATGTCCGGTGATGAGCCCCATCTCCCCCACCGTCACAATCGGATCGATCTTCGCCAGGGGCATCCCGTCCCGTGACCTGACGAGGAGCTGTCCGGACAGCAGGATGTGCATCTCCGAACTCTTGGAGCCCGCCTCGCACACGACCTGCTTGGGCGAAAAGGCCCTGGTCTCCACCATCTTCAGGATCTCCAGCACCTGACCCGGCATCAACCCCTGGAACATCGGGATCTTGGCGATGATCCTGACGAATTTTTGTGCAGCATCTTGCATGACCTGCCCTCTGTGTTCGGTCCGGCCGGAAAGCGACAGATGGAGGCTGGAGACGGGTTCCCTGCCCTCAAGCCTCCCCGTATATATATCGTCGCTGTTCCCGAAATCTACACATTCCCGGGAGCGAGGGCTGTGATCCTCCTCACACCGCGCTTATCCCATGTCCCTGACCCGGACCTCCCGGCCCGTGCGCGCGGACTCGTAGATGGCCAGGTTGATGGCCACGGCGTTCCGGGCGCTCTCCCCGGTGATCGTCGGGGGCCTCCCCTCCCGGATGGCGTTGACCATGTCCTCCACCTGCACCCGATGCCCCCGGAACGGGAGGGCATTCGGGTCCGAGGAGAGACTGACGCCCTTCTCTTTGCGGCCAAACTCCGCCAGCACCTCGGCCTCCTCCGCCTCCTCCGCCTCCTTCGTCTCCCCCTGGACCCGCCACGTCCGGATGTTCGCGTCGGACTTCTCGATGGCCCCCTGCTCCCCCTGGATGAACAGCTCCGTGGCCAGGCCGGGGTAGGCGCAGGTCATGGTGTTGATCGTCCCGATGGCCCCGCTCTCGAACTTGAGCACCGCCGCGGCCTTGTCCTCCGTCTCGATCTTGTGCGTGTACACGCCCGTGACCCCGAAGACCGACGCCACTGGCCCCAGGAACCACTGCATGAGGTCCATCGTATGGACGCCCTGGTTCATCAGCGATCCTCCCCCATCCCACCGCCACGTCCCCCGCCAGTGGTCCGCCGAGTTGTCGTAGTAGGACTGCGCCCGCCACCACCTCAGGTCCCCGTGGCACCCGATCAGCCGGCCCAGGCGTCCGCTCTCAATCGCCTCCTTGATCTTCCGGTTGACCGGCATGAACCGCTCCTGGAAGATGACCTGGAGCTTCTTCCCCGTCCGTTTGGACGCGGCGATCATGGCATCGATCTTGGCGAGGTTCACATCCGCCGGCTTCTCCGAAATCACGTGTTTGCCCGCCTCCATCGCAGCGATGGCCATGTCCGCGTGCATCCCGCTGTACGTGCACACATTGATCACGTCGATCTCGCTGTCTCTGAGCATCTCCTCGAAGCGGCCGAACTTCCTGGCCTGGTATTTCTCCGCCACCGGGTTCAGGCGGCTCTCATCCACGTCGCACACCGCCACCAGCCGGGCCCCCTGCGCGTCCGTGATGTCCCGGCAGTGCGTCTGCCCCATGCCCAGCCCGACCACCCCGAAACCGACCTCCTGTGCCATGCGAGTCTCCTTATTCAAGGGAAATGCAAAGTGCAAAGTGCAAAATGAAAAGTGCAAAATGAAAGGCGGTGCTCGTACCTTGCATTTTGCATTCTCCATTTTGCATTTTCCATTGCGCTTTATATCCTCCACGTATTCTGCGGTAAAGTAGTTAATCCTCCAGGACTTGTCAAGGCCATTCTGCCGCGTCCTGGAATCACGCCGTCATCACCTTGAAAAGCTCCGTGGCGATGACCAGGTGGCCCGCCCGGCTGGGGTGAACCGGCTCCGGACAGAATGCCTCGGACCCGCGATATTTCAGGTGGTTCTGGAAGATGTCGTGCGTCCTGACGAGCCGCGTCCCATACTTCTTGCTCAGGTCGTGAACGACCTTGATGTAGTGCGGGATGGTCTCCAGCACCTGGGACCGAAACGTCTGGCCCGACCGGTCGACGCTGAGGTAGAACGGGTCGATCAGCACGATCTTCGCCTTCGTCTCCCGCCTCACCTCGGCCAGGACGGAATCGTAGACCTCCCGGAAGCGATCCGGGGAGACCGCACCGTCTGCCTTTCTCAGAAAACCGTGAAGGTCGTTGATCCCGATCTTCACCGACAGCCAGTCGGGCCGGTTCAGGATCACGTCGTCCCGCCACCGCTCCCGCAGGTCCGTCACCCGGTTCCCGCCGATCCCCTTGTTGATGAAGGTGATCCGGCGCTTCGGGAGATGCGCCGTGACCAGATCGATGAAAAGACTCACGTACCCGTCCCCGAACGGCGCGCTGGCCCCCCGTCGCCCGCAGTCGGTGATGCTGTCCCCGATGAACAGGAGCTTCTGACCGTCCTTCACGCAAAGATCGCCCATGGCTGAAATTTCCCTCCGGTTTGAATGAGACATCTCCTTGATTTCCCTTGCATTTCTGCGACTTTCTCCCTATTCTTTTATCAAAAGAAGATTTGAGGAATTTTCATCCTGATCCGAAATCCGAACCCGCAAGGAGCCTTCATGTCCCGCTACGATATCCCGGCCCCGACCCACACCCCCGGCGACGAGGCCCACGGCTTCCGCATCGATGCCGTCACCGAACTCCCGGTCATCCGTGCCCGCTGCTATGAATGCACGCACCTCAGGACCGGGGCGAAGGTCCTCCACCTCCACTGTGACGACGAGGAGAACCTCTACGCCATCGCCTTTCGAACGCCCGCGAACGACTCCACCGGCGTGCCCCATATCCTGGAGCACTGCGTCCTGGCAGGCTCGGAGAAATACCCGGTCAAGGACGCCTTCAACGAGCTGGGAAAATCGACGCTGAACACCTTTCTCAACGCCTTCACCTGGCCGGACAAGACCATCTACCCGGTCTGCTCCGCCGTACACACAGACTACTTCAACCTGGCGGCCGTCTACACGGACCTGGTCCTCCACCCCCTCATCACCGAACCGACCTTTCGCCAGGAGGGCCACCACCTCGAACTCGCCGATCTGGACGACCTGGACTCGGACCTGACCATCTCCGGCGTGGTCTACAACGAGATGAAGGGCGCCTACTCCTCCCCTGACAGGGTCGTCCACAAGGCCGTCCAGGAGAACCTCTATCCCGACAACACCTACGGGGTGGACTCCGGCGGGGACCCGGCCGTCATCCCCTCCCTGACCTACGAACAGTTTCGGGCGTTTCACCGCGCCTACTACGCGCCCGGAAATGCCCGGTGGTACCTCTATGGCGATATCCCGCTCGGCCGGCACCTCGCCTTCATCTCCGGGCAGTTGGAGGGGTTCGGGCCCGGGGCCGTGGACTCCGCCGTCCGGGAGCAGCCCCGCTGGTCCGCCCCGAGGCGGTCCGAGGCCGTCTACCCCATCGGGGCGGAGGATGACCCCGCGAACAAGACCTTCATCAACGTCGCCTGGATGGTCGAGTCCATGACGAAGCCCGAACAGATCCTCCTGTTCAGCATCCTGGAAGAGGCCCTGGTCGGCAGCGCGGCAGGGCCCCTGCGCAAGGCCCTGATCGACTCCGGCCTGGGCCAGGACCTCAGCCCGGTCACCGGCCACGACACCGACTTTCTGCAGACCCTGTTCGCGGTGGGCCTGCGCGGGAGCGAGCCCGACCGCACGGACCAGGTCGAAAGCCTTATCCTGGAGGCACTCACGAAGATCGCCGAAGACGGCCTGGACCCCGACCTCCTGAAGGCCGCCTTCCACCAGATCGAGTTCCGGGGGAAGGAGATCGTCCCCCCCTTCCCCGTGATGCTCCTCATCCGGGCCGCCTCCCCCGCCAACTACGGCGCGGACCCGAAGTCCAGCCTGGAGTTCGGCAAGCTGATCGAAAACGTCCGCGCCCGCCACGCCGAAGACCCGGACCTCTTCTCCCGGCTCATCCGGGAGTGGCTCCTCCAGAACCCCCACCGCCTGCTCAGCGTGGTCAGACCCAGCCAGACCCTGTCCGCCGAGCAGGAGGCCGCCTTCCGGGCGAAGATGGCCGAACGCAAGGCATTGATGACTGTCGAGGACCTGAAGCGCATCCAGGTCGAGGCCCGGGCGCTCAGGGAGGCCCAGGAGACCCCCGACCCCCCGGAGACCCTGGCCAGACTCCCGAAACTGAACTTCGACGAGGTCCCGCGCCGCGTCCGGACCATCCCCGTGCAACGCCGCGAATCCCGGGGTGTTTCCGTCCTCGAACACGAGATCTTCTCCAACGGCATCGCCTACGTGGACCTGGCCTTTGACATCTCCGACCTGGACCACGAGACCGCGCTCCACGTGCCCCTCCTCGGCCAGGCCACGGCCGGCCTGGGCGCAGCCGGGCTGGATTACGCGCGGATGGCCACCCGCATCGCCAGCGCCACCGGCGGCATCGCCAGCGAACCCCTCGCAGGGCAACACCTCCGCGACGGCCGCACCTTCCAGTTCCTCACCTTCAGGGGGAAGGCCCTGGAGCGCAACCTGGGGGAGCTGACCGCCGTGCTGCGCGATCTCCTCACGGCGTCGGATGCGACGGACCACAAGCGCGTCCGGGACCTCGTCCTGGAGGCCCGCAACGGCCTGTTCAGCCGCGTCATCCCCTCCGGCCACGTCTTCGCCTACTACCGCGCCGGGGCCTCGCTCGGCCTGTCCCGCTACCGCCTCGAACAGTGGCTCGGCTGCACGCAGGTCCGCTTCCTGTCCGGCCTGGTGCGCCAGGTCGAGCAGGAGATCGCCCCCGTGGCCGAACGGCTCGCAGCCCTCCAGAGGCGCATCTTCACCCGCGACCGGCTCCTGGTCAACGTCACCGGAGACCCGGGCCTCGTCGCAGCCCTGCGCCCGCTCCTGGAGGACCTGATCGCCACGCTCCCGGAGGGGAGGCCCGGCCCGCCTGTCACGGCCCTGCCCGACGTCCCCCGATCCGTGGGCGTGACCATCCCGGCGCAGGTGAACTACGTGGGCTGCGTGCTGCCCGTCGGCGACCTCCTCCAGCCGGCCGCCCCGGCCATGGAGATGCTCGCCTCCATCCTCAGTTCCGACTTCCTCTACCAGAAGCTGCGCGTTCAGGGCGGCGCGTACGGCGGCTTCAGCTTCTACGGCCCCTACGACGGCCTGCTCCCCATGCTCAGTTACCGGGACCCCCACCTCATAGAGACGCTCGAAGTCTACGACCAGGTCGCCGATTTCATCCGCTCGGACACCCTCACCGGAGACCTCCTAGAACGCTCGAAGATCGGCGCCATCGGCGGCTTCGACCGCATCCTCTCCCCCGAGCAGCAGGGGTCCTCGGCCCTGCGCCAGCACCTCCTCGGCGTGAGTGATGAGGACCGCAAGCGGTTCCGGGACGGCCTGTTCGAGGTCACCGTGGAGCGTATCCGCCGGGAGGCCCTCCCCGTCGTGGAGGCCGCCCTGGCCCACGCCCCCAAAGCCGTCATCGCCTCAAAGGAGGCCATCGAGGCCGCCAACACGAAGCTCAGCGAGCCATTCGTGATCACGACGCTGGAATGAGACCTCTCCCCCTGCCCCCCCCATTTTGAGAGTGCCAAGTATCAAGTGCCAAGTGCCAAGTGTAAGACTTTACGTGGCACATGACACGTGGAACGTGGCACTTTATGGGAAGGGGGCCGGGGGGATAGGTCCTACTTCCACACCGGCGGCGTCGGCACCTTTTCGATATTCCCTGTTTCCACCGCCTTATGGAGCGTGGCCAGCACCGCCGTGGCCCGCCATCCGTCGTAGGCCGTCACGTAAGGCTCCCGGTCCTCCCGCACCGCGTCCACGAACGAGTCCACCGCCGACGGGAACGCCCCCACCCACTTGTCGAACACCTGGAAGTTCAGGAGCGTGCGCGGCCACTTGAACTTCTCCTCCGTGCTCATCTCAATCGCCTCGGTCTTCCGGTCCAGGTGGATGTGCCCCTTCTCGCCGATCACCTCCATGAAGGAGTCGGGCATGGCCGGATGGGTGTTCGGGTAGATCCAGGACGCCTCGAACGTCGCGAACGCCCCGTTCGAGAACTTCACCTGCCCCTGGATCATGTCGTAGGTGTCGATCCCTCGCTTGACCAGCACCCGCTTCATCCCGTAGCCGTGCGCCTCCACGGGGTCCGCGTCGAACCACCAGCAGATCAGGTCGATGTCGTGCGATGACAGGAACCACGCGGGCGATGACCGGCCCGCCCAGGGGAGCATCTCCGTGGGCACGAAGATCGGGTTATTCTTCCGCGCGTAGGCCATCAGCGGCTGGCCGATCTCCCCCGCCCGGATCATCTTCCAGGTCGCGTTGTAGGGCGACAACCAGCGGTGGTTGTAGCTGACCTGGAGCTTCAGGCCCGTCTCCCGGACCACCTTCACGATGTCCGCCGCCTCGTTCAGGTCCGTGGTCATCGGCTTCTCCACGTTCACGTGGATGCCCGCCAGCAGGGCCCTTACCACCGCCGCGTGGTGCGCCCAGTCCGGCGTCGCGATGAAGACCGCGTCCAGGCCCGCCTTCTCGAACATCTCCTCGTAACTCTCGTACCGGTGCTGGATCTCCAGTTCGTCGAACGTCTCCTTCCGCTTTGCCAGGTTGGGGTCTGCCCCGCCCACGATCTCCACGTGGGGGTTCCGCTTGAGCACATTCCCCGCCGCCTTGCCCATGATCCCCAGCCCCACGATCCCGACCCTCAGCTTGTTCATGATGTTCCGTCTCCTTATAAGATGTGACGAACCAGTTTTTCCGCAAGCCCTGTATAGGTGGCAGGCGTAAGGGCCAGCAGCCGCTGTTTGTCAGCTTCAGGAAGATCGAGGCCCTGAATGAACGAACGCATCCCCTCCTGGGTGGTGGCCCTGCCTCTCGTCAAGGCCTTCATCTGTTCGTAGGGATTGGCATAGCCTGACTTGCGCATGACCGTCTGCACAGCCTCTGAGAGGACCTCCCAGGCATGGTCCAGATCTTTTTGCAAAGCTTTGTCATCGACCTCCACCTGAGACAGTCCTTTGAGCGTGGATTGCAGGGAGACCACAGCGTGCCCGAGCGCCACGCCGATGTTGCGGAGCGCGGAGGAATCCGAGAGGTCTCGCTGGAGCCGGGAGATGGGCAGCTTGGCGGCCAGGTGATCCAGCAGGGCATTGCTGACCCCCAGGTTGGCCTCGGAATTCTCGAAATCGATCGGATTGATCTTGTGGGGCATGGTGGACGACCCCACCTCTTGAGGGGCCGCCTTCTGCCGGAAATATCCCAGAGAGATGTATGACCACATATCCCGGTCGAAATCGAGGGTGATATGATTGAAACGTATGAGAATATGAAACAGTTCGGCCATGAAGTCGTGCGGCTCGATCTGGGTCGTCAGGGGATTGAAGGTGAGGCCCAGCCGCTCCACAAAAGCGTGTGGAATATCCTCCCACGGCGCATCGGGATAGGCGATGACGTGAGCGTTGTAACTGCCCACCGCCCCGTTGAACTTGCCCAGATATTCGGCCCGTTCAAGCTGCTTGAGCTGGCGCTGCCACCGGCGAACGAAGACCGCCAACTCTTTCCCCACCGTCGAAGGGGTCGCCGGCTGGCCGTGGGTCCGGGTCAGCAAGGGGGTGTCATACGTGGCCTTCGCCAGGGCCGTGACGGCATCGACAAGCCTTTGGGCCAGCGGGACCCATCCACAGCCAATCCCCTCTTTGAGCATCAGCGCATAGGCCAGATTGTTGATGTCCTCCGAGGTGCAGCAGAAGTGCACGGACTCTTTCATCCCTTCCAGAGAGGTTCCGCCCAGGCGTTCTTTGAGGTAGTATTCCACCGCCTTGACGTCGTGCCGGGCGATGGCTTCGATCTCTTTGACACGCTGGGCCTCCCGTTCGTCGAACCCGGTTGCCCACGAGCGCAGCAACCGTGTCTCCAATTCCGTGAAAGGCCGGACGTGGGAGATCTCCGGACGCTCGGACATCATCAACAGCCATTCAACTAAGTACACGACAGTAATCGTTGACAGCAATATCGGAAATCTTTCAGGCAGTCTTGAGCGTTGTTGATCAGATGCATGAGTTGGTCTAAACCAAGCCGGAAAATGCTGATAGCACGACGTCCGTGTTTTTTGATCTTGATGGGTTTAT
>SICM01000060.1 GCA_009694805.1 Candidatus Latescibacterota bacterium | reverse complement strand
AGAAATGCTGTCGGAAAAAGCTTGCATAAAGATGCCTCAACTGCATTATCTTGGTCGAGGGGCATAGTCCGATCCTCCTGTGTAAGGGTTGCTTGGTGGCTTCCCTAAGGAGATCGTAAACTATGTCCCCCACAAGCTTTTTCTGCTATTCCTCCCCTCCTAACCGATCACGAATGAAGGTCCAACTTGCCCCGGACGGGTCAGGGGGCCCTGTGCTCCTGCCTGACACCACCCAGCCTAACGAGGTTCAGGTCCAGTTGCCGAAGATCCGCTACAACCCGGAGGTGTGGCGATTTCATCGGATCCGGATCATATTAAATGTCATCGTGCAGGCGGGCACCATCCCGGTGACGTTCACCGAATCGGGCAAACTGATGTTCGAGAATTGGGCGCCCTGATTTCTCGGAGCCGTGGATGGCAAGGTCCATATTTACATCATAGAATATTCCCGCCAGGTGATCCATTGAAGGTACATTATCAGGCCGTTTCCGATAACGATGAAACGAAACAGAGGCTCCGATCTTCCTTGAAGAAGTGATGTGAGGATATCCGTCTCAACGTGGGAGGTAACCGATGTCCGAAGGCAATTCAACCCTGCGTCTGAAGGGGTCGCGTCCGTGGACGCTGAGGCCCAACATCGCCCCGAAGATGCGCAAGGAGAACGGGGAATGGGTGGTGACGAGCAACGGGAGCGAGGGGTGCTACGGCGGATGGGAGGTCCTCTACCCGGCCCCGAAGGCGGGGGAGTGGGTGCGGTTCTCCATCAAGGTCCGGTGGCAGGACCTGGAGCGGGGCTACGACTCGGTCAACGTCGCGCTGGTATGGCTGGACGAGCACGACCAGATGGTGGGGTGGGAGCCGGTCTTCCCGCAGAAGTTCCAGGGCGGGCACGTCCACTACGAGGGGCGGGCGCGGGTCTCGGAGGGGGCCAGGACGACGGCGATCCGGCTGCTCATGGCGTGGTCTCAACAGGGGGAGATCCGGTGGTCGGACCCCCAGCTCCGGCGGATTCCCGCGCCGAGGCCGCGCCGGATGCGGCTGGGGGCCTCCGGGGGGCATCCCATCGGCGGGGGCAAGCGCACACTCCAGAAGAACACGGAGTTCTACCTGAACATGTGCCGGGATGCGGCCAGGCAGGAGATCGATCTGCTCTGCCTGCCGGAGTTCATGCTGGCGATGGGCATGCCGATCACGAATGAGACCGTGCCCCGGCTGGCCTTCCAGGTGCCGGGGAAGGAGATCGCGCCGTTCCAGGCGTTCGCGCGGGAGCACCGGATGGCGCTCTGCTTCTCGGTCCTGGAGAAGAACCGGGAGATGGTCCACAACACGGCGGTTCTGATCGACAAGCACGGCGAACTCGTGGGCACGTACCGCAAGGTACACCTGGCCCAGCCCCTGGAGGTCTGGTGGGGGATCACGCCGGGACACGACTTCCCGGTGTATCAGCTCGGGGACGCGAAGGTGGCCATGAACATCTGCATGGACTCCTCGGCGCTGGAGTCCGCGCGCATCCCGGCGCGCAAGGGGGCGGAGATCCTCTGCCTGCCGATCATGGGGGACCACCGGGCCTCCACCTGCTTCTTCCGCCATCCGCACGACTTCGACATCGAGCGGTGGTGCATGATCCAGCGCATGCGGGCGATGGACAACCACGTGTACATGGTCGTGTCGCGGAACTGGACCTACGGCACGGGTATCTTCTCGCCGAGGGGGGAGACACTGGCGGTGTCCGGGGGGACGCAGCGCCTGGTCTGGGCGGATGTGGACCTGGAGGATCTGCCCCGGTGCGTGGGGGATGCGACGTACAAGGGGATATGCTGGTACGAGCGTCGGGAGCCGGCCTACGGGGAGCTCTCCGGGGACCTCATGCCCGATCCCTTCGCGAAGCAGGGCTGATCGGGAAAGCGTGGCATCAAATGACAAGGCAGCCGGCGGATCGTCGGCTGCCTTGTCATTTGGGGGGCATCTGATCTGACGGGCTATTCCTGCCGGGCGACAGGTCCTTTCGGGGCCTCCTTGCTGTAGAGAGCCGAACCCCGCTCGTAGGAGACCTCGACCCTGCCGTCCTGTACGAGGAGCCGGGGGACGTTTTGGTCCCGGGCGTCGCGGTCAGAACCGCGCATCACGGCGAGCTGCGCATCGGTCATGCCCTCCACCAGGTCCCCCCAGCGGGCCTGGGGGTGGACCGTCTCTCCGCCGCTCCGGTTGAAGTTTCGGGAGGAGTACTTGATCAGGAGTCCCCGGCGCGGGATGTCGTTCTTCCAGGCGAGTGCGCCGTGCGTGGTCGCGCCGTCGGCGAAGAAGAGGACGTCCCCGGCCTTCATCACGGGCTGGACGACCAGGCCCATGTCCTCATCGCAACTCACGACGCCCCGGGGCACGGGGTACCTCGCCTTGTGGCTGCCGGGCACGCAGGCGAAGCCGCCCAGGCCCTCCGGCACGTCCCGCAACTGCCAGGCCACGGTGATGGCCTCGGCATAGCTCCTTCCATTCTGGAACTGGAAGCCCATCGGGGGGTAGAGGGGCTCGTTGGCATCGTGCAGGGAGTGTCCGGAGGTCCCCTTCACGGAGCAAAACGCCGTGGGCCCGGCACACCGGAGGCCGCTCCCGCCCATCCAGTTCAGGCGGTGCTCGACGGCCGGGTGCGCGACCATCTTCCAGAAGGGCTCGCAATAAGGCCGGGGGAGTTCGAGCAGGCCGCTCAACAGGGGACGTCCGGTGCCGGCCATGCTCCTGGAACCCCGTGCCAGTTCCTCGCCCACCACGATCTGGTCCTCGAACCGGTCGACGGCCTCGTTGGCCAGCCTGAGTTCTTCGGGTGTCATCACGTTTCGGACGACCAGATACCCGCACAGGTCCCAGAAATAGAACTCCTTCTCGTCGATGGTGGAGTTCGGATCTCTGGTATAGATGGAAGGATGGAAGACCTGGCGCGACTCGTCCAGATGGCAGGTCCTGCCGTCCGTGACAATCGTCGGCGGGGGATAGGTGCTCTGGTAACCCGGCTTGTAGAGGGAGGCCCGCTGCACCGGAGTCAGGGCGGACATCCACTCGGGGGTGGAGTCCTTCTGGGTGTCAGGGCCTGTGCCGACGGACTGGATGGCTGCCCGTCCTCCATACTCGTAGGAGAGCAGGCGCTGGGGTCCCTTGCCCTTCCAGGGACGCACGCCCTGAAGTGTGGTAGCGGCGACCAGCAACAGGTCCCCGGCTTTCAGGACCGGCTGAACGGTCAGTCCCATGTCGTCTCTGCCACTCAGCACATCCTGAGGCGTCTCCACGTTGCTCTTGTGTGTGCAGGGGACCATCACGAACCCGCCATCCCCCCTGTTCACATCCGCCAGCGCCCAGATCGCCCGCACCCCCTGGCAGATCCGGCGACCGTTCTGGTGATAGTAGGCGCGGGCCGGGTCGCGTGGCTCGTTGCCCCCCACCAGCGGGCTGCCCAGGCTGTCCGACGGACTGCCCAAAAGCACAGGCTGCTGGTCCAGCCGGAAGCCGAAGCCGATGATCTGGTTGAGATGCCAGACCAGGATGGGGTGGATCAGGAGTTCCCGGAAGGGCTCACGCAGGGATGCGGACCAGCCCAGCATGCCTTCGGTCCGTCCTGCTTTGTCCAATGTCTGGTTGAGGGTCTCGACCTCTTTCGGAGTGAGCGCGCCCCGGACGATCAGGTAGCCCGCCACGTCGAAGCAGTAGTTCTCTTCGTTGCTCATCGATTCACGGTCCATCGCAGACCTCCTCTGTATCTGTATGAGAGTGGAATGGTATGGCCCACGCAGAGTGCATCTATAACCTTATGCAGAAAATCGGAGGCTGTCAACAAAAACCTGGAGAGGTGGCCATAGACCTATTGCATGGAAAATTTAACCCTGTTCACGAGCGCCTGATGAATGGTAAAGTCCGCTTGACGTGGTTCCCAAATAGCTTTATACTAACAGCACAGCGGGTTTAGAAGGAACAATTGTGATCCAACTGCTACCAGAACCTGGAGGATAAGAGATGTCGATCAAAGAACAAATCACCCAGGAACTCAATGATCTGAGCGAAACGGAACTTGAACAGGTCGCCAGATATATGGCATTTTTAAGGTTTCGGGCTCGGATCGACTCGACACCAGCCCTTGATGAAGTGCAACTCGCCACCCTGTATGCTGAGTTTGCTGAAGAAGACCGCGAGCTTGCCGAAGAGGGTATGTCCGATTACCAGGAAGGACTCCTAAAAGAGGACGCCCGATGAACATTAAACGGGGCGAAGTCTGGCTGGCAACGCTTTGGGGTCGAGTTGCCACCGCAGTTGAGCCGTGGCCAATGGGAGAAGCTGAATGGGAATGTCTGATTTCTACCGAGGGCTTCGCGAGCGGGTTGGACCCGATCTGCTCCTGGTTCCTGCGGTCGCAGCCGTAATCCGGGACCATAAAGGGCAGATCCTCATACAGGAGAGACCCGATGGGTCGTGGAGCCTTCCTGCCGGGGCAATCGAGCCTGGCGAGTCTCCCCCTCAGGCGATGGTTCGGGAGGTTTACGAAGAAACGGGGTTGCATGTACGCCCGGAGCGCGTTGTGGGAGTTCTCGGAGGAAGCTCGTGCCGCGTTCGGTACGAAAATAGCGACCAAGTTGAATACGTGGTAACTGTGTTCGCTTGCTCGATTCTGGGTGGTGATCTCATCCAGGAAAGCGACGAGACACGTAGCCTTGCGTTTGTCCAGACACAGGAGGCCCTCTCTCGCCTCAGGTTCCCGTACCCCGAAGCCATCTTCGATGAGTCTCGACCTGACACCTTCTTCCAGCAGGGGGGCGGCAGTGACGATGATGATTAATTCCTCACCGTTCTGGCCGAGCGGGGATTAGGGCTTTTACATATATTCAGACAGGACAAAATGGTTGTATATTTTGTTCCCCAGGAAAAGAAGGAGGCCTTCTTGTACAATCACGCGCCCGAAGGCTACATCTGCCCGTTCTGCCTGCTGGTCCAGAGCATCGAGAGCGACCACCTCATCACGTTGCCAGCGGACATCATCTATCAGGACGATCACGTGATGGCCTTCATCGGGTCGCACCAGTGGCCGAACAACCGGGGACACGTGATCGTCATCCCGGCCGAGCATCACGAAAATATCTACGACCTGCCGCTCGGTCTGGCGACGAAGATCCATGAACTTGCGAGGGCGGTGGCTCTGGCGATGAAGGGGGCCTACGGGTGTGAGGGGATATCCACCCGGCAGCACAACGAGCCGGGGGGATACCAGGAGGTCTGGCACTATCACCTCCACGTGTTCCCGCGCTACGCAGGCGATCACCTGTACGGCAGTGAGCGGGCGCGCATGCCGGCGGAGGAGCGGGCCGGGTACGCCCGAAAGCTCAGGGCGGAGTTGAGCGATTGGAAGCCGGTGACTTGACAGAGATTCCGGTTTGGTAATGGCAGTCCGGGCGTAGCGCGGGAATGAAGTTCCCGCGCTACGCCCGATGCGCCCGATGAATCGGGCTTTAGCCCGGCGAAGCCGGGCGCGTCTGGGTAGCTCAGGGTTGGGAACGCGACCGCTGGGAGCGTTAGGCGGAGTGGAATTCATCTCCGAGCTACGGGACGATGAATTTCTAACCGATTCCGGTTTTCAAATATCATCTTTCCCGCGCCTGGGCGTTATGGAGAGGAGATCGACTTTGACCGGAGGTACGCTGTCGGAGTTGCTGGCCCGCCGCGCCGCGTCGGGGAACCCGCTGAAGGTCGGGTTGATCGGGGCGGGGAAGTTCGGGACGATGTTCCTGAGCCAGGTACGGCGCGTGCCGGGGCTGCACGTGCTGGGCGTGGCGGACCTGTCGCAGGAGCGGGCCTGCGCGGCGCTGCGCCGCGCGGAGTGGCCGGCGGAGCAGTTCGGGGCATCCGACTTCGCGCAGGCACTCAGAGAGGGTTCGACCTGTGTCGTCGAGGACAGCGCGGCGCTCATCCGGGCGGATGGCCTGGAGGTGGTCGTGGATGCGACCGGGGACCCGGCGGCAGGCATCCGTCACGCGCTGGCGGCGTTCGAAAACGGGCGGCACATCGTCATGGTCAATGTGGAGGCGGACGCGCTGGCCGGGCCGCTTTTAGCCGAGCGCGCGGCTGCGGCGGGGGTCGTGTACAGCCTGGCCTACGGGGACCAGCCGGCCCTGATCTGCGAACTGGTGGAATGGGCCCGGATGAGCGGGTTCGAGGTGGTCTGCGCGGGCAAGGGGACAAAGTACTTGCCGACCTACCACCGGTCCACGCCGGACACCGTCTGGGAGCACTTCGGCTACAGCCCGGAGATGGTGGCCAGGGGCGGCTTCAACCCCCGGATGTTCAACTCCTTTCTGGACGGGACAAAGTCGGCGATTGAGATGGCGGCGGTGGCCAATGCCACCGGGCTGACGCCGCAGCCGGAGGGGCTGGGTTTTCCGCCCTGCGGGGTCGATGATCTTCAGCACGTCTGCCGGCCCCGGAGCGACGGAGGGCAGATCGCGCACAGGGGGACGGTGGAGGTGGTGTCCAGCCTGGAGCGGGACGGGCGTCCGGTCCACCGGGACCTGCGCTGGGGGGTCTACGTGACGTTCGAAGCGCCGGGGGACTACATCCGGCGCTGCTTCCCCGAGTACGGTCTGGTGACGGATTCCACGGGGCGGTACGCGGCTATGTACAGGCCCTATCACCTTGTCGGCATGGAGCTGACGATCAGCGCCCTGAAGGCCGGGTTGAGAGGGGAGGCCACGGGCTGTCCGGCGGGGTTCCAGGCGGACGTGGTCGCCACGGCCAAGCGCCCTCTGAGCGCGGGGGAGACGCTGGATGGGGAGGGCGGGTATTGCGTCTATGGCGCGCTGGCGTCCGCGCAGGAGACCCTGAAGGCCGGGCTGTTGCCGATGGGCCTGGCGCATCACGTGAAGCTGAAGCGCGAGGTGGGGGAGGGGCAGTCGGTCCGCTGGGCGGATGTGGAATACGACGAGACGGCCCTGGCCGTGCGGTTCCGGCGGGAGATGGAAGGACGGTTTGTTTCGGCTTGACAGGAAAAAGGTTTGTGCTTAGACTGAGCATGAGAAGATAACACCAGGATCGGGGCCGAAAAAAACGGGGGTGGGGATTGAGGAGTGAGGAATGAGAAGAGCTTCTCCTCGCTCCTCAATCCTCACTCCTCATCCCTTGCGACTCAAAGGAGGAGATCCATGTCACACGTGATCAACCCGCCGCCGGAGCTGACGGACGGGACGTTCCCGGCCCTGTTCGAGGCGTGCCGGCCCAGGGCATCGCAGGAGCGATGGGTCGAGATCCCCTGGATTGGCAATCTCTGGGAGGGGCGTCAGCAGGCGGCTGCGCAGCAGAAGCCGATGTTCATCTGGGCGATGAACGGCCACCCGCTGGGGTGCGTCTGAAACAACGGGGTCGTGGGCCGTGCGCTCACGTTTTCCGATTCGCGCATCATTGACCTTCTGAAGGAACGTTTCGTCCCGGTGGCGGCCAACATCAACATGCTCCAGCGGCAGGACGACGAGGAGGGTCGGTTCCTCCGTCTGGTGGCGTGGCAGGGTCGGTTCGGCCTGTCGTTCGAGGAGGCCAAGGTCCGGATGGCCGACCCGGAGCATAAGGAATGTCACCAGGGGCAGTTCGCCGTGACCACGGAGGGCGAACTGTTGGGCTCCCGGCACACGCGGGACCCCAACCTGCTTCTGGAGGTGCTGGAGAAGGCCCTGGAGAACTGGGAACACAGGGCTACCCAGCGCGAGGCGTCCCGGATCGGGGAGGTGGAAGGGCGGGATCTCCGGTTCTCCTGGCACTACCCGGAGGATGGCCTGGTCCTGCATCTCGGATGCACGGACCTGCCGAGGCAGGTCGATCTCCGCCCGGAGGACTGGCCGAGGGGCTCGCACAACCAGGACTATGTCTGGATCACGCGGGAGGAGATGCTCTCCATCGTGCCGGAGGGCATGAAAGTGGGGGACGCGTTCCCGATGTACGGGCCTGTGGCGCGGCGGCTGATCCGCTATCATTTTCTGGACAGCGTCCGAGGAGAGACGTCGGCGTGGCCCTTGGAGGCGCTGGGGGACACGGAGATGATGCTGACGGTCACCGGCGCGACGCCGGACCGGATGGAGGTCCGTCTCACCGGCCACGCCCGTCTGATGGAACAGGGGGAGTGGTGCGGCCGGAAGCGGAATGACGGGATCTGCTGTCTGATCCAGGAGCGGGGCTATGACGCGCAGATGCTGGGGTATCTCACGTTCGACCGGAGGAAGCGCAGGTTCTCGCGGTTCGATCTGACGGTGGCCGGGGCCCGGTGGGGAGGGACGACGTTCAACATGCGTTATAATGATGTGGAGCCGGCGCCGCTGGGGATCGCGTTCACGATTGCCGGACGGGAGGCGCGGGACAGGACGCCGCCGCACGCGAGTCCGGGGAGGTATTTTGAGGCGTAGCTTGCTGATAGCCCATCCCTTCCCGATCCGCATTGCCACCTTTCTTGCTCGTGCAAGAAAGGTGGCGCCCAAGAAGCACGCCCCTCAAGCGCCGGGGAGGCTGGGCGCGCCGCAACCTTGACGTTCAGTTGTCGCACATAAATTTGTGCCCCCGGCAGGTTCGGTGACTTTGTCGGACTCCGGTGGTGAGGGTTTCTGGCGGCGCGCCGCTTGTCGTTTGGACCAGGCTGTTCCCCCTCTCCCGTGGGAGAGGAGGTTAGGGGGTGAGGTTTGTTTCCAGGACCCCGAAGGCATCTCTTCGGGGTCTTTCACGTGGAGCGGTTGCCATGGTCGAGGAGCGAAAGATCCGCGCGGGGTTCATCGGATGCGGGGGACACGCCTTCCGGAACATCTACCCGACGCTCCAGTTCGCGCCGGTGGACCTGGTCGCGACGTGCGACCTGGTCGCGGAGCGGGCGCAGCGCACTGCGCGGCAGTTCGGGGCGCTGAGGGCTTACACGGACTATCGGGAGATGCTGGAAAAGGAGGATCTGGAGGGGGTCTTCATCGTGACGGGCTACGACCCACAGAA
Source organism: Candidatus Latescibacterota bacterium (assembly GCA_009694805.1). GTDB lineage: Bacteria > Latescibacterota > UBA2968 > SICM01 > SICM01 > SICM01. The sequence goes on along the minus strand of SICM01000060.1, from coordinate 14,168 downwards.
CCGGCCGCTGTATCCGGGGATGGCGATGGACTGCATGCGCGCCGGGTGTCACGCCTGGATCGAGAAGCCGCCCGCGGCGAGCGTGGCGGAGATCGAGCAGATGATGGCCGTTGAGCGGGAGACGGGAAAGTTCACGATGGTGGGGCTGAAGAAGGCGTTCTTCCCGGCCATCCAGCGGATGAAGGAGATCACGGAGCGGCCGGAGTTCGGGGGGGTGACGTCGATCTGCCTGAAGTACCCTCAATCCATCCCGGCGGAGGGGGAGAAGGACCTGGCCACGAGCCCCGGGATGCGGGGGTTCCTGGACCACATCGTGCATCCGGGGTCGATCATCGACTACGTGATGGGGAAGATCCGGCGCATCTACTATGAGCGGAGCCCGAACGGCGGGGGGGTGATGTCCATGCAGTTCGTGAGCAGGGCGACCGGGGTCCTGCACTTCACGCACGGCCGGTCGGGCACGGGACCCCTGGAGCGGGTGGAGGTGGTGGGGCAGGGGGCGAACGTGGTGGTGGACAACGGGGTGCGGTTGACGTACTATCGGCCGGGGGGAAGGGGAGAGGGGGGGTATGGCCGGGCGACGAATTTCATGGGGGATGACGCGGGCGCACCGATCACGTGGGAGCCGGAGTGGTCCCTGGGGCAGCTCTACAACAAGCAGATCTTCCTGCTGGGTTACGCCTTCGAGGTGATTGCCTTCGCAGAGTGCATCCTGGAGGGCCGGAGGCCGGAGCGGGGAAGCCTGGATTCGGCGCGGGAGCTGATGAAGCTCTTCGAGGCGTTCCAGAGGCCGCCGGGGGAGATCATCACTATAAACCCGTGAAGCGTATTTCGTGAAGCGTGAAGCATATCTCCTATGAGGGTTTTACGAGATACGCTTCACGAACGACGAGCCCCGTGCCGGTCCAATATCTCCAGGACGCGGTCGAGGGGAAGGGCCTCGCGGGTGTGGCCGTCCCTGCCGACCATGCGCTCGGCTCTGAACAGGGAGTTGAGGATGGCCTCCTCCGTGGCCTCGGCCACGGCCCTGAAGGCTTCGTCGATGACCCCTTCCTGGCGGGCCAGGGTCTCCCGGATGGCGGGAAGGGCGTCGGTGTTGCGATAGGTGGTGGAGAAGCCGATCACGTAGTCCCCGCTGCCGTGTCCGCCGCTGGAGCCCGTGCGGGCCAGGCCGAAGGGGGCGCGTTTGCAGACCCGCCAGAGGAGCCGGTTGGACAGGGGGAGGTCCGTGGCGACGATCATCATGATGGAGCTGCCGGCTGAAGGCGGGGGGGAAGGAGGGGGGCGGAGTTCGTCCATGGGGATGCCGCAGACGGTCAGCCGGCCCCCGAAGTTGGACTGGACCAGGACACCGACCGTGGCCCGCTCGCCGGCGATCTCCAGGACGCGGGAGGCGGTCCCGATGCCGCCCTTAAATCCAAAGGCGCTCATGCCGGTCCCGCCCCCGACCGAGCCCTCGACCACAGGTCCGTCCGAGGCGGCGTCGATGGCCTGGACGGCGTGTTCGGGCCGGACGTGGAGGCCGCCCATGTCGTTGAGGTAGGCGTCGGAGGTCTCCCCGACCACGGGGTTGAACCAGGGGACGCTGCCCCGGGGGGCGAAGATGCGCTCGACCATGGAGCGGACGATGCCCTCGTAGACCGTGCCGACGCTGAGGCTGTTCGTGAGCAGGACCGGGGTCTCGATCCGGCCGAACTCGTCGATGAGCGAGAGCCCGGCGGTGGTACCGGCCCCGTTGAACACGAAGTGCGCGGCCTCGACGGGCTCGTCGTACCAGTTATTCCCCGGCGGGAGAATGGCCGTGACGCCGGTGCGCACGGGGCCGTGACCGATCCGGAGGGGGCCGTCCCCCCGGACTAGGGTGACGTGCCCGACCCGGACGCCGGGGACGTCGGTGATGGCGTTGTGGGGGCCGGGCGCGCCGGTTCCGACGATGACGCCCAGGTCGCGCGCGCGGGGACGGGGGTTCGGGGTCTGTTCCATAAAAACACCTCACAGAATGAACCGCAGAGCGCGGAGGATCAGGAAAATGTAAAGTGCAAAGTGAAAAGTGGAGAATGCAAAATAAGAAGCGCCGACCTTTGCATTTTGCATTTTGCATTTTGCATTTTGAACTTTAAACACTCCATCTTCTGTGGTAGAGGTCGGATCTCTTATGATGAAGGACCATCTTTCAGAATCTCTGAGCGAGGTGACGTTTCCTCCAGGCGCACGGATCGCCCGGTATTTTCCCCCTGCGTCCGGGCTTTACGAGGTCAAGCCGGGGCTGTATCCCTTCGGGACCGCTTTCGGAAACGGGGAGGCGGATGGACACGTCTTTCAGATCGACGCCACATTCGACCAGTACCGGGAGGTCAAGCGCCTCGCCCGGCTGGAGCGGCTCTCCAAGTATTATCAGGTATTCGATTACACCCCTGCCGTGGCGAGGGAGACCACGAATTTCATCCTGGAGCGGCTGACCCTGGAACATCCCGATCTTTTTCGGCTGGAGGAGGCGAATGGGACTCGGACGCTGCGCTGCACGCCGACGGAGGAGGTCCTGACCTTCGATGCGGATTTGCAACGGGTGGGGGTGACGTCTCGTCACACACCTGTCACACCGCCTTACGCCTCCGCGCTGGATGCGCTGGCCGCGCAGATGCAGGAGGACCTGGCCGTGGTCAGCACGTCCGGGGACGGGGGGGACTGGGTGAGCGCCCTCCACATCTGCTGTCCGAGCCACTGGGCCGCAGAGGACAAGATCGGAAAGGATTTTGCCACGGTCCACGCACCGGTCGCGGGCATCGAAAGGATCAACCAGGCGGCCCGGCAGATGGTGAGCGCCATGGTCCACAAGGGGCCTTACGTCCGGTTTGCGTGGACGATCCAGAGCGATTCGCGCCTGAACCATCACGTGGAGCCGCCGCCGGGCGTCCCGGCTGAAACGTGGCAGGGCCGGTCTTTCGACTGGCGTGCGCCCAGGCTGTTCCTGCGCGTGGAGCGGCAGACGCTCTGGGGATTCCCGAAGGTCGGGGCTTTCCTGTTCGTGATCCGGACCTCTTTCACGGATGGGGAGGCGATCCGGCAGGATTCGGAGGCGTGTGCCCGGTTCCGGTCGGCGATCGCCTCCATGACGCCGGAATCGCTCGCCTATAAGGGGCTGACGCAGCACCGGGATGCGATTCTGAAGTGGCTGGGGGAGCCCGCCGGGTGAGCGCGGAGGAAATTCATTATCAGGAGATCGCGAAATGGGCGGCTGTGGCCCAGGATCGGTCGGTTTACCCGTTTTTCGTAGGGGCGAGGCGTTGCCTCGCCCGGCGATTCTACCGGATCAGGCCGACGGGCGACCCGGCGGGTCGCCCCTACGACAAAACGATAGATCGCCTGATTACGGGCCGTTTATGCCATCTCGTGATCTTCTGGTTATTCATCAACGAGATAATACTGCACGGAGGTCACCACCCGCACCTTCTTCCGGTCCGGCGAATTCATGTCCCGATCCTCGATGGTGAACAGGCCCTGAGAGGCGTTGCGGATCTGGCCGGCCTTGCTCCGGGAGTCCTTGGCGAATTTTTCAGCGGCCTCCCGCGCGTTGACCGTGGCCTCCTCGATCATGGCCGGCTTGATCGCGTTCAGGCCGGTGAACAGGAACACCGTGCGGTTCTCCCAGTTCTCCGAGCCCAGCGCGATCCCTTTCCCGACCAGCGATCCGGATTTTTCCATCGTCTGTTTCAGGAGCGCGATGTTCCCGGAACGGAGCGTGACGGTGGTCTGCGCGAGATACCTGAATCTCAACTCCCCCCGCCCGCTGAACTCCCGCTCCGCCTGCGTATCGTTGATCCTGGGCGCGGCGTGGGAGATCTCGGTGGGGTTGAACCCGGATTCGACCAGGAACCGGGTGATGACCTCCCGCTTGGTTTCGATGACCTTCTGCAGGGCCACGAGGTCGTTCCCGGCGTCCTTGAACGTGATGGGCCAGATGGCCAGGTCCGCGTCCACCTCGCGCTCGGCCAGGCCCCGGACGGTGACGTAGCGGTCCTCGGCGCGCGCCTTGTAGAGGGCGATGCTGAGGCAGATGCCGGCGATGACGATGCCGAGGCCGATCGCCAGGCCACCTGTCGAAGAGACCCAGAAGGTATTCTTTTCCATAGGTGTCCGTCCTTTCTCCTCTTTGCTGATCCTATTGCGCGCTGGCCCCTACCGGACTCGAATCGAAAGGGTGGCGGCCATGCTCGAAGTGGCGCCGGTGCCCCGGAAGGTCCCGGAGATGGGCTGGGCCTGGTCGGGCGTGGGGCCTGTGGCCAGGGCGACGTGCCGGTCCGCCACCCCCAGGCCGTGCATCGGATCATAACCGCGCCACCCGGCCCCGGGCAGGTAGACCTCCGCCCAGGCGTGCAGGTAGCGCTCCTGTGTTTCCGGGTCTCCTGCCTCGTAGCCGCTCACGAAACGGGCGGCGATGCCGACGGAGCGACAGGCCTCCATGAAGAGCATCGTCAGGTCACGGCACGCGCCCTGACGCCGGGCCAGGGTGACGGCCGGGGGGAGGGGGTCGCCTTCCTCCCGGATGATTTTTTCGCACGTCTCATAGATCCGCCCGTTCAGGGCCGCGAGAAAGGGGTTCGTCCGGCCCCCCGCCTCCCGGGCCACTGCCCCGGCGAAATCCGCGACTTCTCTTTCAGAGCCGGAAGGGGTTCGATAGGGTTCCAGAAGGGCGGCCTGCGCCCCGGAGTAGGTCATGGGTAACTCCAGGGCGGCGGGCTCCAGAAAATAGTCGAAGGGGCGGGCGCAGAGGGTCTCCACGCCGGAGGTCGCGGTGAGGGTCGTGGATTCATGCAGTCCGTCGAACCAGAGGCGCGTCGAGGTGTTCCCGTCCAGATCGATGCACTCGGAGCGTCCTGCGGGCAGGGGATCGACGCCCACGGTGAAGTGAACCAGCCTCTGGGCACAATCGCATCGCGGGCGCAACCGCACGGTGTGGGGTTCCAGGAAGACGGGTCTGCTGTAGACGAATCGCGTCGTGTGTACGATCTCAAAAAACATAGGGTCACGGGGCAATATCGGGAAGCATCTTATCCATCCACGCCGCAGGGGCCTGATCGACCAGGAGGCGCAGGTGTTCCTGCCACCAGTCCGAGGTCTCCATCAATTCTTCCCGTTCATAGCGGTGTTCCATCAGCGTGTAGCTGCCCCGCCTGTAGAGCACAATGTCGAGCGGAAAATCCACATCTGTGGCGCTGGTCCGGGTGGCGTCGAAGGCGAGATAGCCGATCTTGAGGGCGAGGTCCATGGGGGTCTTGTAACGGAGGGCGCGGTCGAGCAGGGGTTTGCCATAGCCGGACTCCCCGATGATGTAATAGGGCGTGCCGGGGCCGACCTCCACCCAGTTGGCCTGCGGATAAAGCAGGTAGAGCTTGTGTTCCCTATCATTCTCCAGCTGTCCGCCCACCAGGGCGTGCAGGTTGAAGGAGAGGCCGCTCTCCGCGAGCGCCTGTTTGTCCTCCCTGGCCACGCGCCGGATCTGCTCGGCAAAGGCGTTGATCGCCTTGTAGAGCTTGTCGAAGGTCTGGTCGCTCCCCTCGATCACCTCTTCGAAATAGGTGATGGCCTTGTCCCGCGCGGAACGGAGGCCGGAGGTCATCACGAACATGGAGTGGCGGCCATTCTGGTGGATGGATACTTTGCGCGAGGTGCTGTGTTCGGTCCCGGAGGTCACGCGGGTGTCCGCGATCCCAATCAGGCCGTCTTCCACTTTTATCCCAAGGCAGAAGCTCATTCGTTTTCCCTGTTCAGGGTTCTGTTTCCCGCCAGGGGACGCAGGGCGAAAAAGGTGTCGAAGATCGCGTCCCCAATCTGGTTGAGCCGGGTCTGGAGGTCGTCCAGGAACTCGTGGAGACCCCCTTCTATGATTTCATCGATGTGCGCGTAGTTCAGCTCCGCACGGAGGCGGCCCAGGAGCTGCTCCGCAGGGTTCTGGAACATTCCGGATGCCGAGCCGGTGATGGTATGCAGGGATTTTTCGGCCTCCATCAGGCAGTGATGGACGGCGCGGGGAAACTCCCGGTCGAGGATCAAAAAATAGACGATGCTGTCCGTGGAGATGGGGCCGAACCGCTTGCGGTACATCTCGAACGCGCTGGCGGACTTGAGCAGGGCGGACCACTGGATGTCATCGAGGGGGGTTCCGATCTCCGCGATGTCCGGGAGGAGGATGAAGTATTTGACGTCGAGGATGCGCGAGGTCTTGTCGGCGCGCTCCAGGAGGCCTCCGAGGCGGCCGAAATGCCAGGCCTCGCCGTGGGACATGGTGGAATCGGCGATGCCGGCGAAGAGGTGGCTCGCGGTCTTGATCCGGGTGAAAAAGTCGTAGGAGGCCTTCAGCGCCTGCTCTTTGGAGGTCTCTTTCACCATCAGGAAAAATTTGTTGACCTGTTCCCACATCTCCGACGAGATGATCTCGCGCACGGAGCGGGCGTTTTCCCGGGCCGTATACAGGCAGGAGAGGATGGAGTTGGGATAGGTCGTGTCAAAGTGAGAAATTCGACCACGTTCTCCTGGGTGGCCTCGCCCAGGCGCTCCTTGAAGACGTGATGATCTCCGGTGACGCGCACCAGGGGCTCCCACTGCTCCCCGATCCCGACGGGCATGTCGAGCATCAGGTGGAGGTTCACGTCGATGAACCGGGCGACGTTCTCCGCCCTTTCGATGTAGCGGTTCATCCAGTAGATGGCGTCGGCGGCCCTGCTGAGCATGTCTTTTCCTATTGTCTCTGGACTTGCGCCGTGCCCTCGTAGAGCACCCAGGTATCCTTGCTCCCGCCTCCCTGGGAGGAGTTCACGACCAGGGACCCTTTTTTCAGGGCCACGCGGGTCAGCCCTCCGGGGACGGTGTAGATCTCTTTGCCGTAGAGGATGTAGGGGCGCAGGTCCACGTGACGCCCCTCGAAATGGTCTTCCACGAGGACGGGGACGCGGGAGAGGGCGAGGGTCGGCTGGGCGATGTAGTTGCGCGGATCGGCCTGGATGCGTTCGGCGAAGGCCTTCCGTTCTTCGGCCGAGGCGTGGGGTCCGATCATCATGCCGTATCCCCCGGACTCGTTGGCGGCCTTCACGACCAGCCTGTCCAGGTTGTCCAGGACGTACTGGCGCTCCCTGTCCTCCCAGCAGACATAGGTCTGGACGTTGGGGAGCAGGATCTCCTCGTCCAGATAATATTTGACGATCTTCGGCACATAGGCATACACGACCTTATCGTCCGCGACCCCCGTGCCGGGCGCATTGGCGATGGCCACCCTCCCGGCCTTGTAGGCTTCCATCAGGCCCGGGACCCCCAGCATCGATTCCGGCCGGAACACGAGGGGGTCCAGGAAGTCGTCCTCGATGCGGCGGTAGATGACGTCCACGCGCTGGAACCCTTTGGTCGTGCGCATCAGGACGAACCCGTCAGAGACCACCAGGTCTCTCCCCTCGACGAGTTCAATGCCCATCTGCTGGGCCAGGAAAGAGTGCTCGAAATAGGCCGAATTGTAGAGCCCCGGCGTGAGCAGGACGACCGTGGGCGCGGTGACGTAGTCCGGGGCGAGACCCCTGAGGGTTTCGAGGAGGCGGCCCGGGTAGTCGTCCACCGGACGGACCTGGAGGGCCTCGAAGACCTGCGGGAACATCCGCTTCAGGATGCGCCGGTTCTCCAGCACGTAGGAGACGCCCGACGGACAGCGCAGGTTGTCTTCGAGGACGTAGAACTGCCCGTCCCGGTCGCGGACCAGGTCTATCCCCGCGATGTGACACCAGATCCCTCTGGGCGGATGGAGGCCCCTGCACGGCCTCAGAAACCCCTTCGCTGAGTGGATGACGTAGTCCGGGATGACGCCGTCCCGGACGATCTTCTGCTCGTGGTAGACGTCATCGATGAAGAGGTTGAGGGCCCGGATGCGCTGTTCGAGGCCGCGCTCGATGAATTGCCAGTCCCTGGCCTCCACGATCCGGGGGATGATGTCAAAAGGCCATATTTTTTCTATCCCCGCATCGCTTCCGTAGACGTTGAAGGTGATGCCCCTGTCCAGGAGGGCCCGTTCAGCCGCCTGATGGCGCTGCTGGAGGTCGCCTTCCGACAGGGTCTCGATCTTCTGGACCAGCAGTTCCGTGCCTGGACGGGGACGGCTCCTGGTCTCGAACATCTCGTCGAAGAATTCCCCTGGATCATAGGTCGTGAATCTCATCTCTGGCCTTCCCTATACGCGAATTTCGACGGTGGTCCTGCGGCCCACGGGGTCGAAGGCCGCGAAGGTGACGTCGCCCTCGCGGTAGAAGGCGTCCCCCCGGAAGGCCGCGCGGGTCAGGGGTTTTCCGTCCACGGAGACGCCCTGGACGTGGACATCGGTCAGGCGGAGGGTGAGGTCGGGGACGCGGACGGGGAGGTCGAGGTGGATCTTGTGGCCTTCGACGGTGATTTCAGCCATCTCCCGCGCGCAGGCGTAGTTCGTGATCTCGCTGCATTTGCGCCACTGCGTCCGCTCGCCGTGGGGGTCGCGCTCCTTCAGGCGGCGGACGACGGTCTTGAAGGCGTTGAAGCCCCGGCGGTCGTCGTTGTGCAGGCCGTAGAATCCCTGCCAGTGGCTGATGAGCACGGCGGGGTCCCCGGCGTCGATGACGGCGGGGAGGCGGCCCCCGGCCAGGTCGGAGGTGATGTATTTGTCCACGCTGACCTCGCCGTAGCCGGTCCATGAGCCGGTCCAGTCGCCGGTGGAGGCGATGATCTCGCCCACGGCGGTCCCGGCCTCGCGGTCGGGGTACCAGACGGGGGTCTCCACGGGACCGCTGCCGGAGACGCGTTTGAAGAAGTAGGGGGTGGAGTTGCCCGTGACGTTTCGGACGGCGTGGCCGACGACCTTCGCGTAGAAGTCGATGGGGTTGCCGAACCCGCCGGGGGAGGTGACGCCCTGAGGAGGGAGGTCCACGTTGGCGAGGATCTGGCAGGCCAGGGCGATGTAGTCGGTGACGAGTTCCTCCCGGTCCACGGGCAGGTTGTTCCAGTCCCACTGTTCCCAGAGTTGAGGGTCGATGGGTTGCAGGGTCTGGAGGTCCACGACGAAGGTGTGGGTGATCATCTCCGGGGTGATGTCGAAGGCGGGGACGATCAGCTCCCGGCACATCTTCAGCCAGCTCTCCTGCTGGGCCCTGCTGAACATGGGGAGGCCCTGGTCGATGCGGCCCAGGGCGGCGGGGCAGGGGACGACGCTGAACTTGCCCCGGACGCCGTGCTCCAGGCACCACTCCGCGAACTCCCGCGTGAAGGACTCCGGGTGGATGACGGGGACGTCCTCCCACCGGCGGTTCTGGCCGTCGATGGGGTTGCGGTCGCGCATGAAGAAGTAGTTGAGGTTGACGAGCAGGGTGGAGTCGTCGAAGATGATGGAGAGGGGGACTCGGTCGAGGGCGTGGCGGGCGATGGTAGCTTGCATGGGGATCTCATGGGGGAATTCCCACTTTTCTTGCTCGTGCAAGAAAAGTGGGGCAAAAGAAGCACGCTCGCTCAAACGCCGCGCTGCTTTGGAATCGGATCTTGAGGACTGCTATAGATCCGAAAGCTGGCTATTGTGGTTTTCCCCCTCCCCTCTTGTAGGGGAGGGGATGGGGGTGGGGTCTCACTTCAGGCGCAACGCGCCTTCGTTTCCCTTCAAGACTCCGGGATCGATCTGAATGACCAGGTGTCCGTCCTCGACGCGGGTCCCGGCCGGGATCTCCTTCCCGTCCCGGAGGTAGACGGCCTGCGAGAAGCGGTCGGTGCGGAACCGGACCTCGGCGGCGGTCGTGGCGCGCACCCGGAGGGTGTCTACGGACGCCTGTTCCAGCGAGAAGACCGAGGGGATGCGGAAGCGGGTCCCGGCGTTGAAGGGGAAGAGGTCGATTTCCACCCGCCGGCCCCGGACGGCTTTGATGGCGTAGGCGGTCCAGCATTTCTGTTTCGGGTCCTCCACCTCCACGAAGCTCCCGGTGAGGGCTGTTCCGTCAGGGATCTTCCTGTCCGCTTCAAATCCTGATCCGTCGGAGGAGGCGATGGCCCCTTCGAGGAGGGGATGCTGAAGGACCACGGAGAGGTGGGGAGAGGTGAAACGGGCCGCCCCGGCCAGGAAGAGGGAGAGAGGTCCGTCTTTCTCCTGGGAGAAGACGGCGGCCCGGCCTGCAAAGGTCATCCTGCCGTAGATGCGCTCGTCGCCATCCGGGGCCTGGAGGAGGGTGTCCTCGCCCGTGCGACGGAAGACCCTGAGGGCGGCCGGGCCTTCCGCGCCGTCGGGGAGCGTGATGGCCTGGACGCCGGTCACGTCGGGCGTCTCGCGGAAGTGGTCGATGACGGTCACGAAGGTGTTTCCGGGGCCTCGTTCGGGGTTGCGGGCGAACAGGTAGTCGTGCCGCGCGCCGATCTCCGCGTGGTCCCGCTGCCCCGGCCCTTCCCCGACGATGACCTCTTCGGCAGGGGATATGAAGCGTACCTGCATCGTCATGCCTTCGTCCGTCCAGGCCACGGCCCAGGGCTGGTCGCCGGGCCTCCCGGCGCGGAGCTTTTCGATGTCCCGGCCCATCACGCCCTTGCGTCTGGAGAGGGGGATGGGCTGACCGTCGGGCGACGCGGGTGGGGCGGTGATCTTCCCCTCGCCGTGAATGGCGTAGTCGTGGGTCCGGCCACCCTTCACGCGGAAGAGGTCCACGAGGTAGGCGGGACCGCTGCCCCGGTGGACCATGAAGCAGCAGCGGCGGTAGACTTCGGCCCCCTCGTAGGCCCGGCAGTCGGCCTCGACGACCTTGACGCTGGGCGAGGTGGCGATGAGGCGGACGTTACCAGGGGGGCGTTTTCCGCGCGGGAGCTGCTCCCCCTCGTCCAGGACGACCAGGTTGTGCTTGAGGGTGCTGCGGATGCTGGCGTTGAGGGGGTGGTCGCCGATGTAGCCGAGGTCGGAGAGGACCTCCACGCCCCCGGCGAACATCGCGATGTTGAGGGCATCGGGGTGATCGTGGCCGTTCGGCTCGTAGAAGTTCATCAGGAAGGTGGATGCGCCGGTCAGGTCCTGCTGGAACATCCGCTCATAGCCGGTGTGGAAGACGGCCAGGAGCCAGCCGGGGAAGAAGGTGTCTCGGACCGGAGGAGGGTCAGCCCCTCTCATGACCGCCGGACGGTTGAAGAAGGCGAAGCCGTCCCCGCTGTTGAAGTTGACGAAGGGGATGAACTCCTTCCCGAGCCGGACCGCGCCGATGTTGTGGAGCCACGCGGGTCCGGGCCAGCCGGGATGCCCCTCGTGGGCGTCGGCGGTGTGGGGCAGGCGGCCATCGGGGAGGGTCATCAGGGTCCGGGTGCGGAGGATGGTCCGGTAGATGCCGTTCGGGTCGTAGAGGTCCAGGTTCTTGAAGCGGTCCTTTTTCTTGTAGCTCGCAGGGTCGGTGTAGCCCCTGGCCACCTCGGGCAGGAGGTGGACGTTGGAGATGGCGTAGAGGTAATAGCCGGAGCCTTCGTTGGTGCTCCCGTCGAAGTTGAAGAAGCCCCGGAGGTAGGGCTCGAACCCTTCCACGCCCCGGTGGACATAGCCGGGCGCGCCGAGGAACCGGCCCAGGGCCACCTCCCCGACCCGGCAGCCGGCCACCTTGTTGTTGATCCCCTCCCAGTGCGTGAAGGTGAGGAGGCCTTCCGCGATCAGGTCCCGCACGATGGTCTCCCGTTCCGGTTTCGTCAGGAAGGGTGATCCGTCCCCGTCCTTCGCGTCCCAGAGCAGGTCGAGGGCCTCGGCCAGGTTGATCATATGATGGGCTTCGGCCTGGACGCCGCCGGAGCTCATCCGGCCACACCCCCAGAAGGTCTGGATGAGCTTTCCGCTCTTCATGCCGGAGCGGGCGTCCTGGTCCGGGCAGGCGTTGACTTCGTATTTTCCGACGTCCTGGTCCCGGGCCATCCGTTCGCAGGCGTAGAGGGGGTCGCAATCCATGAAGGTGTTCCAGTAGTCGTGGAACAGGTAGTTCGGGTAGACCTGCGCGAATCGCTTGAGGATCGCGGCGGCGGTCCGGGCGTAGCGGTCCTGGCCGGTCATCCGGTGGAGGATCGCCAGGGTATGGGCCACGCCGGGCATGTGGTGGGTCTTCTTCTGCCGGATGGCGCCCAGGAAGGAGGTGTGGACCTTGCGGCCCGCCCAGACGATGGCGTTCCGGCCTGTGGAAAACTTCGGGTCATCCTTTTCCTGAGGCCGGAGGTAGTAGGTGAGGGTCTGGCCGGAGCGGGGGAGTTCGAGGCGACCTTCCTCCGGGAATTTCTGGTCGGTCATCACGACCCCGCAATGGACGCAGGTGAGCTTCTCCGGGTCCCGGTGGTCCCAGATCATGGACCAGGTGTTGTCCCCTTCGCAGACGGGGCAGAAGGTCCCGTAGACGTGGAGGGGGGTCAACTCCGGGACCATAGTCTCAATCCAGGCGGCGGACCGATCCGCGTAGTGGTCGGCCAGGGCCACCATGTGGTCGTAAAATTTTCTGGCCCAGTCGTACTTTGTGATATTGGCCCGCGCGATCTCCAGGTTTTTATCCCGGATGCGGAGGCACGGATGCGCGACGGTCAATGCGCTTCGGTAGAGTTTTCCCTTGAGCGCCTCCAGGCGCTGCCGACATTCCTTCTCGCCTCGACTGTTCCAGGATGACATGGAATCTCCGTTGAAAAACAGACCTCAATCTATTTTTTGGCGAAATAATAACCCACAACCCGACCGGAAGATCGTCAAAATCGCGGGGGGATGCAAGCCCAAAGCATTGAAAGGGTCGGGAAGACGCCGCAATAAAAAAGCGCGGAGGTGCGTCTCCGCGCTTCGGATGCAAAGCCCGGCTGCGCCGGGCTGAAAGATTCCATATACCCACTTCCTTGCCTCAATGCGAGTGCGCCGGCAGGCCATCGTGGACGTGTTCGGCGATGTGGTGATGGTCCTCTCCGGATTCCTCGACCGGGTCCACGTGCACCACGGCCCTGGAGAGATAGGGCAGGTGATGGAGGAGCTGGTGATGCACCTCTTTCGCGATGGCGTGCCCTTCTGCGACGGTGGCCTCAGGGTTCACGGTGACGTTGACCTCCGCGTGAAGCCGGTGGCCGATCCATCGGGCTCTCACCTCCGACACCTCCCGGACGCCGGAGACGTGGTGGGCTGCGCGCTGGATTTCGTCCATGACCTCGGGTTCCACGCCGTCCAGCATCCGCGTGAATATCGCCTTCCCGGATTGCCAGACGATCCCGAGGATGACGACGGTGATGAGAAGGCCCACGATGGGGTCGGCCAGGGGGTAGCCGAGCCAGACGCCCAGTGCGCCGAAGAGCACGGCGAGGCTCGTCCAGCCGTCCACGCGCGCGTGGTAGCCGTCTGCGACCAGGGCGGCGCTGCCGATCTCCTTGCCCACCCGGATGCGAAACACGGCCACGGCCTCATTGCCGATGAAGCCGAGGATCGAGGCTGCGACCAGGGCGACCAGGTGCGTGACCGGCTTCGGATGGAGGAGGCGATCCACGACCTGGTAACCGGCGACCGTCGCGCTGAACAGAATGGTCAACACAATCGCCACCCCGGCCAGGTCTTCTACTCGACCGTAGCCGAATGGGAACCGCTTGCTCGGCTTCAGCCGGGCGAACATGAAGGCGATCCAGAGGGGGATGGCGGTGGCGGCATCGCCAAAGTTGTGGATGGTGTCGGCCAGCAGCCCCACGCTCCCGGACATCACAACGACGACCACCTGGAACAGGGCCGTCACCATCAGCCCGATAAACGACCACTTGATGGCCCATATCCCCCGGTCCGTGGTCGCAATCGTCGGATCGATCACGCCGTGCGTATGCCCGTGGCCGCCGTGGTCATCGTTCCCGTGTCCGTGGTCGTGACCGTGATGATGGGGATGATCGTGGCCGTGCTCGTCCGCGTGAGAATGCGGGTCCATAAAAGGGATCTCCTCAGTTCAGACGGTTTTGTTGCAGTCTCTGATGCGGTCTCCAGGGATCTCAAATTTATGTCTTTGAACCACAACAAGTTGCGATATTTTTGACACTGTTCACTCACGATTACCAAAAATTGACGCAAGATATTGTTTTAGCTGATATAAATAGCAGTTTTGGATTATCGCAGGAACCGCCTCTTAGAGAGCCGTATTCGTTGGTGAAGCTGACGCCTATATTTCAGGCCCGAA
>SICM01000059.1 GCA_009694805.1 Candidatus Latescibacterota bacterium | reverse complement strand
AGAAATGCTGTCGGAAAAAGCTTGCATAAAGATGCCTCAACTGCATTATCTTGGTCGAGGGGCATAGTCCGATCCTCCTGTGTAAGGGTTGCTTGGTGGCTTCCCTAAGGAGATCGTAAACTATGTCCCCCACAAGCTTTTTCTGCTATACATCCGCTCTTAACCGATCACGAATGAAGGGCTATCTCCGTCCTGCGCAGACAGTTTCGCAGGAGGAATCCGGACAGGGAGGGGAAGATCCTCCCCACCTGGCGCTCTTTGTCTGTTTAAATGCTACGGATAGAGTCACTTGCCAGAGGCCACCGGGGACAAAAATCGGGTCCCCGCAGATCGAAACCCGCTCTCTTCTCCCCGGCAGCCACACCGCTGGCCTGCCTTTTGCGCTAAAGCCTGGGCTATGAAACCTCTCCTCATCATCGCCTTGCTGCTTCCGGCGGCCCTGTTCGCAGACCTGCCGGAGACCCCGGTGGCCAAAGCGGATAAGAAGACGATCCAGCTCAAGGCCGGGACCAACAGGGGCCTCAAGGCCGGGATGTGGCTCGACGTCTTCCGGCAGGAGGAACCGATCGTCCACCCGATCACCGGCGAGGTGCTGGGCAGCCCCAGGGTCAAGATCGCCGAGGTCCAGGTCACGAAGGTCCTCAGGACCTCCGCCGTGGGCAAGATCACCCTGAGCTATGCCCCCATCCTGGCCGGCGACCTCGTCCGGGAGGCCGGGTCGGTCCCGATGCAACCCGCTGAGAGGCCCGCCTCAACCGCCCCGGCTGAGAAGAGACATCCGGCCCCCGCCCCGTCCGAGGAGACGCAGAGGACCGCGGAGCGTCTCACACGGGAGATCAGCGACATTCGGGCGAACATCGCCGCCCTCTCCAGGACCCTCGCCCGCATCGCCGGCATCGAGCGCACCGTGTCTCGGATGAAGGGCGACCTCGGCGCGATGCAGTCCACCGTCGCCTCCCTCAAGCACGAAGTCGAATCCCTCAGGGAGAAACCGCCCGCGGTCGTGAACGTCAGCCGGGAGAACTTCGAAGAGTTCAAGGTCAAACACACCAACCTCAACGTGGCCGTCCGGTCGGGGCCCGAGCCCCTCCTGATCCCCATGGAGGCGTTTGCGCAGATCATCCTCCCCTACGTCAAGGAGGAACAGCAGGCCGCCATCGACTCCCTCGTGAAGCTCAAGGTCGAAGAGATGAAGGGCGTGGGGAAGGTCCCGGCCGAGGTCAAAGGCGGGGAGCCCCATCCGGCCCCGCGCCCCGAGGAAGACCCGATGGCAGAGCTTCAGAAACTCCTGGACGAAGGGAAGTCAAAGCCGGTCTGGAAGGTCTACCTCGAAACCTACTGGCCCGCTGCCGCGGGCGTCGGCGTCTTCCTGGGTCTCGTGATCGTCGTCATGAAACTCCTCCGCCGCAAGAAGCCCCCCTCCGACGACGAGGAGGGCATCCTCTCCATCGACGAGGAGATGCCCGCGCCCATGCCCGAGACCGAGGAGGAGGAAGAGGAGCAGAGGTGAGTCGTCACATCCGTCGGTCTGAGCGCATTGCAAATCAGATCCCCCACGATCTCAGATTTGTAGTTCTCCCCTGGTCTATGGAAAGCCCGCTGTCATGAAGTTTCTGCTGCTCGCCCTCACATCGCTCCTCCTTCTGGCCGGCCCTCTGGCCGCCCAGGAGCACGACGCGCCCCCGCCCCCGGCCCCCGCCGCAGCCCCGCCGCGGCCCAGCCGACCAGAGGCTATGTCCTGCAGGTGAAGGGGAAGCTCGTCTACCTGGACCTCGGCCTGCGCGACAACGTGCGCGTGGGGGACACCTTTGAGATCATCCGGGATGAGGAGATTGTCCACCCCATCACCGGCGAGAACCTCGGCGGCAAGAGCACCGTCGGCGTCGTGAAGGTCACCCAGGTCTTCGAGAAGCTCTCGGTCGCCGAGGTCGTCTCCATGCTCCCCGGCGCGACGATGACGCGGCTCGACCGCATCCGCATGGGCAACGAACCGATGGAGCCCCCTCCCCCTCCCACCCCGACTCCGACGGAGGCCGCCCCGAACCCGGTGGTGACAGAGGCCCCCCAGTCCCACGAGGGCGAACTCGTCCACAACCCCGACGGCGTCCTGCACGGGATCGACATCGGATTCGGCGGCGGCTACGAGACCAAACAGAAGACCCGCACGATGGGCGCGGACCTCCTGATCCCCCTGACCAAACAGCTCTCCCTGGGCGGGGATTACGGCTACAGCCGGGAGTCGCACGCGGACTCGACGCTCAACCTGTCCACGTCGGATACGGAGAGTGAAATGGGGGGGAAACTCCGCCTCTACCTCGGCCGGTGGCTGAGGGGCGGAGAGGACATCAACCCCGACGGAGACGTGGGCTCGGTCGTCCTCAACCTGGGCGCCGGGACCCGCAGCCTGAAGACGAGCACGGAAATTCCCTCCATCGTCTCCATCGACACGACCCAGACGCCGCCGGACACCACCCGGGGAACCAGCGTCACGGCCGTCAAGGCGAGCCAGACCGCCCTGAGGTTCGGGCTGATCCTCCCCATGGCGCGGAAGTGGACGCTCGGCGCGGGCTACGACTGGGAGCAACACCTCGGCCGGGTCAACGGCTGGATTCGCTACTACACGAGCGCCATAGACCCCGATTGGGCCGGGGCCAACCCGGACGGCAAGATCGGCTCCCTCGCCATCACCCTGTTCGGCAGCTACGACACCAAGAGCGCGACCTCCAAAAGGTGGATGGGCATCGACCTGAAGCTCCCGATGTCCAGCCTGTTCACCTTCGGCCTCACCTACGACACCGACCAGAAACACCACCGCGTCCGGGGCGGCCTCAACGTACATATCGAAAAGAAGTTGTGGTGAAGACCTCACCCACCCCCTGACCCCCTCCCTCTCCGCGTGCGGAGAGACCGACAGCGAAAGCTGTCGGAAGGTGGGGAAGGGGGAGGGGGCGATAAGGGCTTTCCCCCTTGGTCTGGGGGAGGGTGAGGTCGTTTCACGTCCCCAGCCGAAATCCGGGCTTGCTTCGGGTATCGGCTTTTTGTATTTTGTGCCCAGGAGGAGACAGCCCATGAAGACTTTCAGGGCGCACGCCGTCGTGGCGCCCGACGGCAGGATGACCTTGCAGACGCCGCTCCCACCGGGGGAGGTGGAGGTGATCGTGACCCTCCCGGAGCAGGCCCCTCCGTCTCGGAGCGCCCCGGAACAGGACACCGTGGTCGTCCTGGAGACGAACATCGATGACATGAACCCGGAAGTCTACGGCTACCTCATCGACCGCCTCCTGGCTTCGGGCGCGAAGGACGCCTACCTGACGCCGGTCATCATGAAAAAAGGCCGTCCCGGGGTGATGGTCAGCGTCCTCGTCGACCAGGCCGACACGGAACGGATCGCCCGCCTCCTGACGGAGGAGACGACCACCCTCGGCGTTCGCATCAGCCACGCCGACCGATACAAACTGCGGCGCAGCGCCGGGACAGCGGACACGGCCTTCGGCCCCGTCAGGATGAAGGTCGCGGAACGGAACGACCGCAGGCAGGCCACCCCGGAATACGACGACTGCGCCCGCCTCGCCCTCGAACGAGGCGTGCCCATTCTCGACGTCTACGCCGCAGCGCAGCGGGCGTGGGAAGAACAGGAGAAAGAGCAGTGATCAGTGGTCAGCCCCTTGTCCTACCCGAAGGACCACGTAAAAACAGAGTCACGTAAAATCTTGGCACTTGACACTTGGCACTGTTTCTCAGGGAGGCTCCCGTGAACAATCGGATTCAAACCGGTCTTCTGCTGCTCGCGCTGGGGATGGCAGTGCCCGCGTGGGGAGAGGATCCGAACTGGCTGATGTGGAAAGGGGAGGTGGCCTTCAGCGGCGGGCTCGACGAGTTCAGGGCCATGAAGATCCTGCCGTACAAGGACCCGAAGCAGAAGCGGATCGTCTACGGCGACATGCGGGGCCGGCTCCACATCCTGCAATACCTGAAAAACGGCTTCCGGGAGGAGTGGACCAGCCCGAACCTGAAATCCGCGGTGATGGAGGTGTTTGTCGAGGACATGGATGGGGACGGCCGGATGGAGATCGTGGCCTACACCGAGCGTGGAAAAATCGTCTTCTACGACCCAGAAGACTACCAGTTGATCTGGCAGAATCAGGAGACCGATTTCAAGGCCATCACCACCCTGAAGATCGATGACGTCGACGACGACCCGAACAAGGAGCTGGTCTTCTGCGCGGACAACCGGGCCAACGAAAATGACCGTCCCCAATACCATCTCTACATCTACGACGGCAAAGGGCGGTTCCAGGAGTGGGTCAGCGAGCAGGAGTACCCCCTGGTTCAAAAATCAGCATCCGTGGCATCGTCCGGAGGTCCCACGGACCTCGTCATCGGGGACCTGGACGGAGACGGGGAGAAGGACATTGTCCTCAACTCCGGATACGTCATCGACGCCCGGTTCAAGACCGTGAAGTGGCACTCCACCGAGCCGTTCGGCGAGCAGATGGGGCTTCTGGACGTGGACAGCGACGGTATCCCGGAGATCATCGCGCAGGTGTCGGGGCGTTTTTTAAAGGTTTTCTCCGTCGTGCAGCGGAGGGAGAAGTTGTAAACAAGGCACGAGGCGTGAGGCAACAGGCAACCGCCCCCCTTCCTCCCCCTTTCCCCCTCCCTCCCCCCACGGGTGGAGGAGGGAGGGGGTAAAACCTGGCGCAGCCCTCCGTCACGGGGGAGGGTGGGGGCTGCTCACGCCTCACGCCTTTTTTCGATACAGCCGCTCGAGCGTGTGCTTCGCCTTCCACCCCAGCAACCGCTCCGCCTTGGCGGGCGAGTACTTCCCGTGGGGCGTCTCCGCGCAGATGAAGAACACCTCATAGGGCTGCGGCATGGCCGGGGCCTGCAGCCCATACCGAAACGCCTCCCCTGTATCCTCCCACGATGTCGAGAAACAGTGCAGTCCGCTCCCGTCCGCCGCCTCCCCCCCGTCTCCGGGCCGGAAATGGCAGTAGAGAAACGTGAGGACCTCCAGCCCGGCCCGCTCCGCGAACACCCGCGTCACCTGCCCGCCCAGATACTTCGTGATCGCATACAGGTCCGTGCCGGGGTGCAACGGCGTCTCGTCCGGGATGTCGAAGTCGTGCCAGTAGTCCGCCTCGTGGTTCAGGCCCGTGGGCAGCGGCCCGGTGTGGATGATCCGCCGGATGCCGCACGCCACCGCCGCCTTGGCCACGTTGTAGGCCCCGGTCAGATTCACCCGGAAGGCCTGGACCGGGTGCGGACGCACCACCGTGACGTTGATCAGCGCATCCATCCCCTGCGCCGCCGCCAGCACCTGCGCATAGTCCGCCACATCCACCGTCCGACACTCGTGCGGCGGCCCCAGGGCCGTGGGCAGCGGAGCGCCCGGGGACTGGGGCTTCCCTTCCTTCTGGATCTCTGCGATCGGCCGCACGTCCGTCAGCCGGAGCGTGTAGTGATCTTTCAGGGAGTTGGCCGCGGCCGCGCCCACCGGCCCCCCTGCGCCGAAGATGCAGACCTTGCCGCTCTGAATCGGGGGCATCAGCGCACCTCCTGTCGTTTGAAGTTCAGCGGCTCCCGGGCCGCCGCCGCCAGACCGAACCGCCCGCCCGATGTGACGTGGAACAGCCCCCACCGGTAACCGCGCGCCTTCGGCTCGATCGTCAGCGCCTGGCGCACGGCGTGCGCCGCGTCCGCCTCCGTCGTCCCCTCCCGGCTGCCGACCTCCCCGAACCGGAGACAGACCACCCCCAGGCTCCCGTCCCGCGCAAACTCCCGGCCCACCAGTTCGCTCAGATACGGTCCGAGCGACGACGCCTCCGGCGCCGGCTGCGGCTGCCACGATTCATCCACCACGTATTCCTCCGGGTAGGCAGACATCAGCGCCATTTGGCTGATCAGGACCGTCTTTCCGGCCCCTGCCTTCATCGCCTCCTGGAACAGGACGTAGGTCCCCCGCGAAGCCACGTCCAGTGTCTCCTGCTCCGCAGTCGCGCCTGAAAGCGGGGCCGGGTCGAACGGGGCCGCGTGGATCACGGCGTCCATTCCCGCCACGAGCGGCGCGACCGCAGCCGGGTCGCGCAGGTCCGCCTGCCGGTACTCCTTTCCCTCCGATGCGCCCACGCCCGTCAGCCGCAGGGAGAAGTCCCGGCCCAGGTCCCGCGCCAGGGCAGCCCCCAGCGGCCGGTCCGCGCCGGTGATCAGCACTCTCATAAAGATGCCTCCTGTACCTTATGGTCATCCTTCTTGACAATGACGCCTTCGATGGATTATCATATGTGGAGATATATAACACTTCACAGCGTCATCCGTCAAGAATTTGTTAAAAACACGTAAGGGAATTGAAAGACACGTTCACAGGTTGAACCTATCGTTATAGAAGGAGCCCATCCGTTCAACCCGGCGTGAAGGTCCTCAGGGCCTCCGGGACCTCGGGCGTCTCCTGGAACCGGACCTCCATCGCTCGCCCCCCGGCCCGGACGCTCAGGTCTCCATAGTCCACCCGTATCTCCGGCAGGTCCTCGTGAAGGGCCTCCACGCGCACCCGGCCGGGCGCCGGCTCGCGGACCCGGTAGGCCGCCTCCGGGAGGCGGGTCGCCGCCAGGAGGGTGGCCAGGTGGCAGGTCCCCTCGACCACCGGCATCCGGAAGGTCAACCGGGTCAGAGGAAACGAGGCGTAGGGATACCTCCCCCCCTCCAGCACGGCCTTCCAGTCCGCCGACTGGTCCGCGACCCCCACCTCTCCCGGCCAGCCGGAATCGCTGGTCACGTCCATGAACACCCCCTCCTGCTCCAGCCGGAACCCGCCCTCGCAGGCCGTGGCCTTGCCCAGGCAGTTCCACTCCACGTGTCCCGCCTCCAGGCCCGGCGCAGAGATGTGCATCCGATCCAGGACCAGCACGAAACGCCCGGCCAGGATCAGGACCGTCCGGAACCAGTCCGCCCCCCCGTAGCCGATCAGCGCCCCCGTGGCGTACGCCAGATCCCCCGATTGTCCCCGTTGCAGCAGCGCACAGCAGACCGGCAGGTCGCGCACGACCTCCCCCCCGCGCCGGAGCACAAGCATGTTGTGGTCTTCCGGCCCCCGGACGCGCGTGTTGTACGACACGTTGATGTTCGTCATCCCGGTGCGGCGCCCGTAGCCGTTGGACACCACCCAGTGCCGCCCCAGGTGGTTGAGTCGGACGATGCCGTTGAGCTCGTTGTGGCTGTGCGACACCTTCAGGTTCCCCACGCCCTCGAACAGGAGGTAGTGGTCCTCCTCCCCCCAGCCCGTGCGGAAGGCCAGCTTGTCAAAGGCGTACGCCCGGGGAAACCCGGGGCAGAAGTGCGCCATGAACTGCGGGTCGAGGGGCAATTCCTCCCAGACGCCCGTCTGCGGCCCCGGCCCGGCGTAGGGCCGGCGCACGTCCGTGAAGCAGTCCAGAGGCGAGGGGAGGCCGCCGGGCTGCCGGGCGAAACACGCCTCGGAGAACCACTGGAGCGTCGGGTCGTCCCGCTGGCTGACCACGATCGTCGCCAGCCGGTCCGCATCCCCGGGTTGCATGGACACGCGGGCGTCTCCGTAGTCCACCGGCCGGAAGAAGTTGTCCGTCGTGACCACGTTCCTGAAGGCCGCCATTCGGAGACAGTCCGGGTCGAACAGGTCGAGCCGACGTCCGGTGAAGGCGCTGTAGCACGCCGCGTGGTCGAACGCGCAGGCTTCATAGTGATTGGCGTTCTCCTTCTGCTTGAACCGGGCCCAGATCCCCCCGCTGAACACCGCATCGCTGTGGGCGCGCCACAGGTCCACGTCCCGGATGCCGTACCGGCGGAAATAGTCCGCTGCAAACAGCAGGGACCGGGCAGCGAACGTCTCGTGGTTGTGGCGCGTCGGCTCATTCGGGCGGAGCGGCCAGATCTTCAGCGTGTACTCATAGATCGAGCGCGTGCAGGCCAGGAGCAGGTTCGCCAGGATCAGCCGGTCCTCCTCACTGAAGAGGGGGTCGTGCTCCAATCGGGAGAAATACAGGATCACGTGGCCCAGCCGGAAGTCCAGGTCCGCCGGGTAACTGGCCCCACCCGGCGTCTTGAGGTAATAGTCGGCCAGGCGGAACAGCATCTCGCGGAAGAGTTCAAGCCCCCGGCGGTCCCCCGACCGCTGGTAATACTGCGCCCCCTGTACAGCGATGTCGATCGGCGCGGCGTTATACCAGTTGACCTCCGGCCCGCCGCTGTCCAGGCCCTGCGCCAGCAGGTCCGCCAGGGGGATCGGGTCCAGGGGGGCCCGGATCGACTGCCCCTGGAACCTCGGGATGCGGCCGGAAAGCC
This sequence comes from Candidatus Latescibacterota bacterium, assembly GCA_009694805.1. Taxonomy (GTDB): domain Bacteria; phylum Latescibacterota; class UBA2968; order SICM01; family SICM01; genus SICM01. Next base: position 14,852 of record SICM01000059.1, on the reverse strand, counting down.
CCGCGACGAGCGCCTCCCACGAAGGAAAACGCTCGCGCATCGCGTGCCCCTGCCGGATGCGATGGACAGCGCGGATCAGGACGCAATCCCCCTCGGTCGCCAGCCGTTCGAGCGCGCACGCCATCGCCTCCCCCGCGCAGGAAGGCGAGGCCGCCACCTGCAGGACGTTGTGGTCGGCGCCGTCCAGACCCGCGTGGGTCGTCACGACCCACCCATCCTCCCCCGGCGTCGTTGCGTCCACGAACCCGGCCTGGTACCGCATCGCCAGGTCCATCGCGAACCGGCCCTCGTGGGACCCGCCGAACAGCACGACGGACTGCGAGGCCAGCAATGCCAACCCGGCCCGATCTCCGTCCTGAAGGTCCAGCGTGACCCCGGACCGCTGGCGAACCGCCTCGATCAGCTCGCAGGCCATCTGCCGAAGGGAACCCGAAGAGCCCGGGGCCACCACCGTGGCCGTGGGCCGGCCATCCCGGACCAGGATCAGGTCGGCTCGAATCGGAAGAGGTTTTTCGATATCCATCGCCGGAAACGTCCAGAGCCCCTGTTCGGCCAGGACAGCCTTGAGCCCCTCGATCCCCCCCCGCTCGAACGCGACGCGCTGCGGACCGTCCAGGTCCACTGCCGTGGGTTTGCGCCGTGTCCATCCCTCCTCTTCCAGGTGCTGGCGGAACGAATAGCCGCGTCGCTCAAGTGCCGCAGATAGGGACATGTCAACCCTCGCGTCTGTTGGACAGCCGTCTCAATTTTTGGGGAACCTATCCTGAAAACCGTCCGACCCTGCAAAGCGGGGGGAATTTACAAAGGCGCCTGGGCAGGGTCAAGCAAAAAGGTCGTCGAGCCATTTCTCATGGGGCCTTTCATTTTCAGGTTTTTTCCCTCCCATTTTCCGGGTTTTCCCTGATTGTGGGACCTGTGGGTTTGCAGTAGATTGTGAAGCGGAAAATATGCGAGGAGTGAATCTTTCCAGGAGATTCGATCTCTGGGGGCATATTCTCCTGAATGGGCCAAGGCCCCTGGGGTTCGTCGCCCCGGGGGCCCTTTGTTTCAGGCTTTTCCCCTCCACATTTCAGGGTTTTACCCGACTGTGGACCCTGCCGGTTTAGGGTAGATTGTGAAATAGGAATATGCGGGGGATGAATTTTTCTGCAGAAGCTTCTCTCCTTTGGACATATTCCTCCCGTAAGTAAAGGCCCCCGGGATCCTCCTCCTGGGGGCCTTTTGCTTTTCCTCCTGTCTCTGCCCAACGACGGCCTGGCCGCCCGCGATACTGAACTTCACGGATGTCCAGACGGGCCACGGAAAGGAGACTCATCCTTTATAGCGAAAAGGCTCCTTGACAGGAGCCTCCGCACTTTCTTATCTTGCAAATGTTTTATATGGTGCGCCTGGGGCGACTCGAACGCCCGACCTGCGGATTCGAAGTCCGACGCTCTATCCAACTGAGCTACAGGCGCACAGTCCTGAAAATATAAAATCCCGGACCCGGAAAAACAAGAGAAAAGAGCTAAAGCGGGATGGACTTCTTCCTGAAAATCTTCGAGATCTCCCCGGTCAGCCTCATCCACAAGGCCCAGAAGATCGCCATCGTGCTCCTGATCCTCCTCACCTGCCAGGGGATCATGCGGGTCATCATGATCCTCAATCAATGGATGGTGGAGTCGAAGCGGGGGCCGTTCAGGTACATCTTCGCCCGGGGAAACAAGTCCATCACGATCAACCTCCTGACCATCAACTTCATCAAATACTTCCTCTATTTCACGGCCTTCGGCTACATCCTGAGCGAGATCGGCATCGACTACCGCGCCTACATGGCCTCCCTGTCGATCATCGGCGTGGCCATCGGTTTCGGGTCGCAGGGCCTCGTGCAGGACGTGGTGACCGGCCTGTTCCTGATCTTCGAAGGGCAGTACGCCGTGGGGGATATGGTGGAGATATCGGGCCAGACCGGCATCGTGGAGGGGATCACGCTCCGGACCACGGCCCTCCGGAACCATCTGGGCGAACTGCTGACCATCCCCAATCGGAACATCGCTGTGGTCGGGAACTTCCGGAACGGCGGGCTCCTGGTCTGTATCGACGTGGCCGTGACGGACCGGGAGGCGGCCCCGGCGGCCCTGGAGAAGTTGAGCTTCGTCAGCAGGGAGATCCACCGGCAGTTCGCCGGGGTCGTGCTGTCCGAGCCGGTGACCCTGGGGGCCGTGGCCCTGGAGACCGGAGAGGTGTTCGTGCGCCTCCAAACAACGATCTGGCCGGGCCAGACCTGGGTCGTGGACCAGCAGATGGTCCCCCGCATCCGGGAGCAGTTCGCGGCCGGGGGCCTGACGATCCCGGCGGACCGGGTCGTCGTCTTCCACCGCTGATTTCCGGGCCGGAAATGGGGCAGGGCCAGCCTTTCACCTTGACACATCTCTGCGTCCATCGTATCTTGTAGGAAGGTCGAAACCAAACGCACCTGAGAGCCCTTGCGGGCTCTTGGAGATCACAGCGCGCACAGGGAGAGCTGAAACGCTGGAAAGGGCTCTATGCCGAAGCTTTCGGCGTGCATACAGGAAGAGCGGGTGATCCTGCATCTTCAGGCGCAGAAGAAGATGGAGGCGATCCGTGAACTGGCGGCGCGTCTCGAAGGACCCGACGAGATCGTCGACGTGAAGCGTTTCCTGTCGCTCGTGATGCAAAGGGAGAAGATCGAGACCACGGCCGTGGGCCACGGGGTGGCGATCCCGCACGCCCACGGCGACTGCGTCAAATCGCTGGTCATCGGCGTGGGGGTGTCCCCGCAGGGGATCGACTTCGGGGCGATGGATGGAGAACCGGTCAGGATCATGATGATGATCGCTTCGCCGGTCCGCCACTTCCAGGACTACCTCAAGGCCGTATCCCGCGTGGCGCGCCTGCTCAATCAGGAGGATTGCCGCCAGCGCATCCTCAACGCTCAGAGTGTCGCGGAAGTGATCGAGGTGTTCAAGCAGATGGACAGGCTGTAAAACGAACGTGAAGCGTATCTCGTGAAGCGTGAAGCGCGAGATACGAGATACGAGATACGATCTTTATGGAACGTAGAATCCGATTCTCCATCTGGTACGCCGTGGCCGCCTTTCTGATCCTGTCGGCCATCCAGACCTATCTCAACTCCAACGTGGAAGAGATCGACTACAGCGACTTCCGGAGATCTGTCGCCGAGGGCAGGGTCAAAAAATGCGCCATCGGCCCGGAGCAGATCCGGGGGGAGCGGGTGCGGCAGGGGGGGGGCGACCAGCAGTTCACCACGATGCGGGTGGAGGACCCTGAACTGGTCAAACTCCTGGAGGGAAACAAGGTCCAGTTTACGGGTCGCTCGGCCGACGACTGGTTCCGGACGATCCTGTCGTGGATCGTGCCCACCCTGATCTTCTTCGGCCTCTGGGCCTTTCTCTCCCGCCGGATGAGCGGGCCGGTGGGGGGCGTGATGTCCATCGGCAAGAGCAAGGCGAAGATCTACGTCGAGGACAAGACGAAGGTGACCTTCAACGACGTGGCCGGCATCGACGAGGCGGAGGAGGAACTCAAAGAGATCGTGGAGTTCCTGAAGACCCCGGACAAGTTCAAGCGCCTCGGAGGCCGCATCCCGAAGGGGGTGCTCCTCGTCGGTCCCCCCGGCACGGGAAAGACCCTCCTGGCCCGCGCCGTGGCCGGGGAGTCGGGCGTGCCGTTCTTCAGCCTGAGCGGATCGGACTTCGTCGAGATGTTCGTGGGCGTGGGGGCGTCGCGGGTGCGCGACCTGTTCAAGCAGGCCAAGTCCCACGCCCCCTGCATCATCTTCATCGACGAACTGGACGCCCTGGGCAAGGCCCGTGGGATCAACCCGGTGGGCGGGCACGACGAGCGGGAGCAGACCCTCAACCAGCTCCTGACCGAGATGGACGGCTTCGACGCCAACGTGGGCGTGATCCTCATGGCGGCCACGAACCGCCCGGAGATCCTCGACCTGGCCCTCCTCCGGCCGGGGCGTTTCGACCGGCACGTGGTCGTGGACCGGCCCGACATCAAGGGCCGGGAGGCGATCCTGAAGGTCCACGCCCGCACCGCGAAGCTGGCCGCCGGCGTCGACCTGCACACCATCGCCGCCCGGACGCCGGGATTCGTGGGGGCGGACCTGGCCAACGTGATCAACGAGGCGGCGTTGAGGGCCGCGCGGGGGGACCAGACCGAGATCGAGATGAAGGACCTGGAGGAGGCCATCGACCGGGTGGTGGCGGGCCTGGAGCGCAAGAGCCGGGCGATGAGCGAGAAGGAGCGGGAGATCGTGGCCTACCACGAGGCGGGACACGCCATCGTGTCGGAGGTCCTGCCGGGCGTGGACCGCCTCCACCGCATCTCGATCATCCCGCGCGGCGTGGCCGCCCTCGGCTACACCATGCTGCTGCCCACGGAGGACCGCTACCTGATGACGCGGGAGGAGCTGCTGCGAAAGGTGGACGCCCTCCTCGGGGGCCGGGTGGCCGAGGAGATCGTGTTCCGGGAGGTGTCCACCGGGGCGCAGGACGACCTCCAGCGGATCACGAAGATCGCCGAGAGCATGGTCAAGGACTACGGCATGAGCGAGCTCCTCGGCCTCGTCTCCTACAACACCGACCGCGTCTCCCCCTTCCTGGTGGGCTTCCCGATGAGCGGCGAGAAGCGCTACAGCGAGGAAACCGCCCGCCTGATCGACGCCGAGATCGCCCGCATCGTGAACGAGGCGCACACCCGTGTCAAGAAGATCCTCGAAGACCACCGCCCTGTCCTGGAGGGCGTCGCCAGGGTCCTGCTGGAGCGGGAGGTCGTGGAACGGGAGGAGGTCAGCAGGATGGTGGCAGAGCACGCATCGGGGAGAATCGCCCGGGAGGCCGGCGCCTGAGAGGCAGGAAATCAAAGTTCAGAATGAAAAGCCCTCACCATCCCCCGCCTCGCTTCCGGCAGGCGCATCGCGGCAAGCAGGCGCTCGGCCCCCCCTTCCTCTCTCGATTTTGGATTTCGGATTTCGGATTTCGGAGGGGGGTCTCAGAAAATGTTCATTCTACAATCCGCAATCCGCAATCCACAATTCTAAGGGGGTTGGTGAGGGCCGCATTTTGTGTCTTATGTCTCGTGCTCCTCTCTCTTCCGGCCCTCGCAGAGGAGGCGGGCCTGACCGTCCGCTCCCTGCGCATCCTCGGAAACCAGAAGATCTCCGACCGGAAACTCCGCCCCCTGATGGTGACGCGAGCGCCCGCCTGGTATGCCTTTCTCCCCTTCCTTGGGTCCCCCCGCCCCTTCGAACCGGCCCGCTTTGCGGAAGACGTGCGCCGGATCGAAGCCTACTACAAGGACAGCGGCTACCTGAACGTCACAGTAACCCCTGAAATAAACCTCGTGGGCAACGCCGCGGACCTGACTGTGCGGGTGGCGGAGGGGAACCTCACCCGTCTTCAGGAACTCCGCATCGAGGGCCTCGACAGCCTGGCCGGAGTCTCTCCGAATCGCCTCCTGCGCAGCCTCTCCCTGCGTCCGGGCCGGGCCTTCCGCCAGCCGGCCCTCACCCCGGACAAGTTCCAGATCCTCGCCTACCTCCTGGAAAGAGGCTACCCCTACGCCACCGTGGCCTCCTTCGTGCGGTTGCAGGCCGATGAAGGCCAGGCCTGGGTGACGTTGCGCGTCGCGCCGGGGCCCCATGCGATGTTCGGAGAGGTGAAGGTGGAGGGGAACGCCAGGGTCTCCACCCGGACGGTTCTGAAGGGGCTCGACTTCGGGACAGGAGACCTCTACCGGGAGAGCCGACGCCTCAACACCCAGCGCCTCCTCTACCGGACGGGCGTCTTCCGGGTCGTCACGGCGCGCCCCGACCTCTCGGACAGCACCCGCACGTCCGTGCCCGTCCTCCTCTCCATCCAGGAACGGCCCTTCAACCTCGTCCGCATCGGGGGCGGCTACGACACGGAGGAGACGTTGAGGGCATCGGTGACGTGGGGACGCCGGAACTTCATGGGGGGGGCGCGGAATCTGACCCTGACCGGAAAGGCCAGCCGCATCCTGGTCGAGGGCCAGGGGGACCTCCGGCAGCCCTTCGTGATCGGCAGCCGGACCGACCTCGGCTTCACCACCTTCATCCGGCGGCTGCGGGAGCCGGGCATCCGGGGAGTGCAGTTCGGCGGGGCGCTCGGCCTCTCGCGAGAATTCGCCGACCGGGTGGTGGGGGCCCTGCAGTACGAGCAGAAGCTGATCATGGCCACCCAGGACACGATGCTGTTCAACATCCGGGCGTCGTTCCTGAAGGACAAACGCGACGATGTCTTCGACCCGTATGAAGGGGCCTTCTTTCTGACCTCGGCGGAGCAGGTCTTCGTCCAGCACGCCAAGAATTTCTTCAGGGCCACGGTGGATGCGCGATGGTACCGGCCGATCACCCGGCGGATGACCTTTGCCGTGCGGGTCTTCGGGGGAGGGATTCGAGGCGAGAGCGTCCCCACGCCGGAGAAGTTTTTTGCCGGGGGGGCCTCCAGTGTGCGCGGGTGGGGACTCCAGGAACTGGGGCCGGGCTACGCCGACGTCTCCGGGCGCTTTCATCCGGTGGGCGGAAAATACAAGACCGAGGGGAGCGCCGAACTCCGATGGCGGCTGCCCAAGCGGATGGGCGCAGCGGCGTTCTTGGACTTCGGGAACGTGGGGAACGACCTGTCCACCTACGGTTTCAGCGAGTTCGCCTACACGGTGGGCGGCGGACTGCGCTACAACAGTCCGATCGGCCCCATCCGCATCGACGTGGGCTTCAAGGTCAAGGACCCTTTCGACTCGGACTTCTTCGGCCTGAGGTCGTACAACATTCACTTCAGCCTGGGGCAGGCGTTCTAAAAAAGGAGAATGGTCATGGACCGACGCAAACGCGTCTTCATCGGCGACCTCACCCGCAAGGAGTTCCGCCAGGGGATCGAGTCAGGGACCATCCAGGCGGCCATCGTCCCCACGGCGGCCACCGAGCAGCACCTGGAACACCTGGAGATGATCCACGACACGGCCAGCGTCACCTACATGGCCGAGCAGGCGGCCCTGCGCCTCCATCCGCAGGTCGTCGTGGCCACGACCATCCCCATCGGCGTCTCCGAACACTGGATGGCCCACAAAGGGACGCTCACGGTGCGCCCGGAGATCTTCACGGAGTACGTCTACGACGTCTGCGACGCCCTGAAGCGGGCCGGCGTCACGAACATCCTGATTCTGAACGGCCACGGCGGGAACGTCAAGCCGATGATGGCCCGGATGGACGAGTATCGCGCGAAGCTCGGCGTCAACGTCCGGTTCAACTCCTACTGGGACGTCTACGACGTGACGCACGCGGCCCTGATGGAGACGAAGCGACTTCCGGGGCACGCCGACGAGTACGAGACCTCCATGGCCCTGGCCCTGTTCCCGGAGCGCGTACACGCGGAGGACATCGACGACCCGGCGGTCCGCCTGGCCACGCGGGAGAAAGGCCTGGCGCTGATCGAGCCTGCCGTGGCGGGCGTGGCGGAAATCCTGAGGAAGATGATCGCGGGCGAGCCGGTGGACCTGATCCCCTCCACCTTCCGGGATGGGGAGCGGCGTTCGATGGTTTAAAGGTAGGGGGTAGGGAGCAGGTAGAAGGTGGGGCCACCCTCCCCCGACCTACCACCTGCCACCTACCTTTTTACGAAAAGGAGGCCGTCATGACCGACCCTCTGTCTCTCCTGCTGCTGATGGCGCTGGGGGTGATGGGCGCTGTGGTGATCTCCGATGCGCAGCCGTTGCCGGGCACGAAGCCCCTGGCGACGGAGGGCGACCTGGCCGCGCAGATGGTGGCCGGGATGGGCCGCTTCCTGATGCGCGAGACCGACGCCTCGGTCGGGCAGCGGGCGAGCCACTGGCAGCGCGACCTCTCGTCGCCCGAAGCCTATATCCGCTCCATCGAGCCCAACCGCCAGCGCTTCCTGAAGATCATCGGCGCGGTGGACCCGCGTGAAGCGGTCGAGATGACCCGCGTGGAGGCCCTCCTGCCCTCGATCCCTCACGCGGCGATGAATCGCGCGCCTTCACCGTCGGGCTACACCATCCAGGCCGTACGCTGGACCGTGCTGAAGGGCGTGGAAGGGGAAGGGTTGCTCCTGCTTCCGGACGGAGAGCCCGTGGCGGACGTGGTGGCCCTGCCGGACTGTGGCACGACGCCGGAGATGCTCGCGGGTCTGACCCCGGGCGCGCCCGAGGCGTTTGCGCGCCGACTGGCCGAGCAGGGGTGCCGGGTGCTGGTCCCCGTCCTGATCGATCGGAAGGACACCTGGTCAGGGACCTCCAGCGCACGGATGACCAACATGCCTCATCGGGAGTTCGTGTATCGGGCGGCCTACGAGATGGGCCGGCACATCATCGGGTACGAGGTCCAGAAGGTGCTGGCGGCGGTGGACGGGTTCAAAGGGGAGGGGGGGGACAGACCGGTCGGGGTGATCGGCCACGGCGAAGGGGGTCTGATCGCCTTCTACGCCGCGGCCTCGGACACGCGCATCGACGCGGTGGGGGTGTCGGGCTATTTTCAGCCGCGTGAGGGACTGTGGCGGGAGCCGATCTACCGGAACGTCTGGAGCCTGCTGCGCGAGTTCGGAGACGCGGAGATCGCCGCTCTGATCGCCCCCCGGGCGCTAACCGTGGAGGCGTGCGCCCATCCGGAGGTGTCGGGTCCTCCGCCGGTCACGTCCGAGCGGAGGGGGGCTGCGCCGGGGGTGCTGACCACGCCTCCGTCTGAGGCGGTGGCGAGGGAGTTTGCGCGGGCGCAGAAGCTGATTGCGGGTTTAAACCCGTCGCCCTCGTGGAGGCTGGTCAAAAGCGGGGATGGGACCGGTCCTCCCGGTAGCGAGGGGACGCTGAAGGCGTTCCTGTCTGCATTGAAGGTCACGGGTGACCTGCGTCCGTCGTCAGGTCCGCCATCCTGGGGCCCTTTACCCGACCCGGAGGCGCGGCACAGACGACAGTTCGATCAACTGGTGGAGCACACGCAACACCTCATGCGCGAGTCGGAGTTTGTCCGGGCGACGTTCTGGTCGAAGGCGGACGCTTCGAGCCTGGAGAAGTGGCAGGAGACGGCGCGCGGGTATCGGGACCAGTTGTGGGAGACCATCGGCAAACTGCCCCCGGCGACGCTTCCGGCTTCTCCCCGGGCCCGTCAAGTCTACGACACCCCGAAGTTCCGGGGATATGAGGTCGTGCTGGACGTGTACCCGGATGTGTTCGCGTACGGGATTCTGCTGGTCCCGAAGGACGTGAAGGCGGGGGAGCGCCGGCCCGTCGTGGTCTGCCAGCACGGCCTGGAGGGGCGTCCCCAGGACGTGGCCGATCCCGGCGTGGACAGCCATTACTATCACCAATTCGCCTGCAAGCTGGCGGAGCGGGGGTTCGTCACCTACGCCCCGCAGAACCCCTACATCGGCGGCGACAATTTTCGCGACCTCCAGCGCAAGTCCAACCCTCTGAAGTGCGCGCTGTTCTCGTTCATCACCCGTCAGCACGAGCGCACGCTGGAGTGGCTCTCCTCCCTGCCCTTCGTGGACCCGGAGCGCATCGCCTTCTACGGCCTGAGCTACGGCGGCAAGACGGCCGTGCGCGTGCCTGCCCTCCTGGAGCGATACTGCCTCTCCATCTGTTCGGCGGACTACAACGAGTGGATCTGGAAGAACGTCTCCGTGCGGCATCGCTACAGCTACATGGGGACCGGCGAGTATGACATGCCGGAGTTCGACCTGGGGAACACCTTCAACTATGCGGAGATGACCTGGCTGATCTTCCCGCGCCCGTTCATGGTCGAGCGCGGCCACCACGACGGCGTCGCGCCGGATGAGTGGGTGGCCTACGAGTACGCCCGGACCTTCAGACGATATAACCTGTTGGGCCTGGGGGACCGGACGGAGATCGAGTTCTTCGACGGGCCGCACACCATCCACGGCGTGGGCACGTTCAAGTTCCTGCACAGGCACCTGAAATGGCCTGAGCCGTGAGGATGGACGCGACCATAGACCCCACCGGCCGCTACCGCTACGCCCTCTACCGGGCGTGGGACCCGGGCGCCCCGCGCATCGCGTTTGTCATGCTCAACCCCAGCACCGCGGACGCGGCGCAGGACGACCCCACGATCCGCCGGTGCATCGGCTTCGCCCGGTCCTGGGGCTACGGTGCGCTGGAGGTGGTCAACCTCTTCGCCTACCGGGCGACCGACCCGGAGGTCCTCCGCCGCGTGCCGGACCCTGTGGGCCCTGAGAACGATCGGTATATCCTGAGGGCCAGACGCCGCGCACGGGAGACCCTCGTGGCTTGGGGGAATCGCGGCGTCCTCCTGGGCAGATACGAAGCCGTCCTCCACCTGCTCCTGCGCGGAAGAGAGGCCGTCCACTGCCTGGGGTGGACGCAGGCCGGGCACCCCCGCCATCCGCTCTACCTGAAAACTGAAGCAACCCCGATTCCGTTTGAAATCCCCCGTGACCTTGAAAACCGGAAGAAGTTGCCACGAAATCAAAAGGGGCAACCTTAGAGGTTGCCCCTGGCATAGACAGGAAATGGGAGGAAGAGGTGGGTACTCAGCCCTGAGACGCCTTGAGCGCGTCGTCGATGGCGTATTTCACCAGGGTGAACGCCTTGATCCCCCGGATGTTTTTGGCCGTCCAGCGGGCGATCTGCTGGATCTGCGCATCCGAGAGCCCGCGCTCGCCCATGGCCCTGTAGGTCTCGCGGTCCCGGCTCCGGCGCTGCGTGGATACGTCGGAGACGCCGATGGACCGGTAGAATTCATCGATGATCCCGTCCTCATTCAGGGGGGCGCCTGATGCCTCCTCCGGCGGCTCGGCGCCCGACGGGACCTTCGCCTCCAGGTCCTGGACCTGATCCCGGTACATCTGGATGTGCAGGTTCTCGTTCCGGAGGCGGCGGGAGAGGATGTCGATGACATTTTTGTACATGCGGATGGCCATGGGGGGATCTTCCGCCAGCGCCTTCAGCAGGTCGGCCCGGGCGATCACCACCAGGGTCCCGTCCTGGCGTCCCTCCACGGTGGCGGAACGGGAGTCTCCCGTGAAGATGCCCATCTCCCCAACGGTCTCCGGCCGGGCGAGCCGGACCAGGGGGAGACCCTTCGGCGTGCGGACGAGGACCTCCCCGCTCAGAATCAGGAACATCTCCGTGCTCGGGCTCCCGCTCTGCATCAGGACATCCCCGGCCCGGAAGGATCGGATGCGGCAGAGGGACAGGAGCACCTCGACCTCATCCGGGGGAAAGCCCCGAAAGAGCGGGACGGAGGCCCTGAGAAGGTTGGCGAGTTCTGGGTTCACGCCGCCTCCCCCTCCCCGAAGACCTTATGGATCTCATCGGTCAGCCGCTTCACGCTGATGGGCTTGGTCAACACCGCCTGGACATTCCTCTCTCGAATCTCCTCGAACACCTCCTTCTGGAGGTAGCCGGAGATCACGATGACGGGGATCTGATGCCCTTTATCCCGCAGATATTTCAGGAGAATGGTCCCCCGGGGGCCGGGCATGTGAATGTCCAGGAGCATCAGATCGACCGTCTGCTTCTGGAGGATGCCGATGCCCTCCCGGGCATCTTTGGCCTCTATGGCGTTGTACCCCAGAGACCCGATGATCTCCACGAGCATCGCGCGGAAATCCTTGTCATTTTCGACGGTGAGGACGGTCTTTAAGATCTTTTGCAAAGGCGTCACCCCTTCTCCGCCTGAACCTCATAAATTAAGGGAGCCGACGGGCGGAAAGAAGTGATCTGGGCCACATTCAACGATATTCCTGTCTATCTTTCGCTCACAATTTGCAATTTCTCCTGCGCGGATGTCAAGCCCTCTCTGTCGCCCCCCCGGGGGGCCTCCTTCCGCGCTGATGACCGGCCCAGCAGCATCTCGGCCGCCATCAGCGCCAGCGCCAGCGCCAGAAAGGGCCGCCAGAGTTCCCGGCCATAGCGCATCTCGGCCACCACCTTCTTCAGCGACTCGTTCGGCCCGACGACGCGCAGCCGCGCCCTTCCGAAGATGCGCCCCAGCCGGTCCGCCTCCAGCGCCGCCAGATCCGCCCCCCTCGCCGCATCCACCGCGCACGCGAAGCGGTCCACCTCCCGTCCTCCTGCCCGGACGCGCCAGATGCCCGGCGTCTCCAGCGGGCCGATCCGGTACACATCGCTCTCCCCGGAGACCCCGGTGCGGACCGTGCGGGAGGACCCGTCCGGAGAGACGACCTCCGCCGTCCCTCCGTCCCCGGCCACGGGACGCTCTGCGATCTGCCCGACCAGGGTGGCCTCGAACATCGGGGTATGCGCCACGGCGTACTGCGCCATCCGGTGGAGCAGCGGGACGAAGATTCCCCGGAGGGGCAGATCGGTCCACCTCAGATCCACGCCGCTGGTGAACAGGAGAACGCGCCCTGCCCCCAGCCGCCCCTCGCACAGCGCAGCCCCCCCGTCTCCGTAGCGGGCCACGACCCGGAGGGTATCCTGGCCCTCCACGTCGTAGGAGGCGTAGAACCGGGGGGCGTCAAACCGCTCCGGGAGCAGGTCCCGGAACAGGGAATGGTCCCGCTCCACGGCCCCCAGCCCCCGATAGGCCGAGGTCTTTCCCGGCGTGCCGCGAAGGGTCGTCAGTTTCAACGGCAGGAGGTCCGGCAGGAGGCGCTGGTTGTAGGAGGCCACCTCCACCTTCTCCCCCAGAAAGATCAGGACGCCGCCCCCCCGTCGCACCCGCTCCCGGAGGGCCGTGACCTGTCCCGGCGACAGCCGGGCCACATCGCATAGAATGGTCAGATCGCTCCGGGCCACGTCCGTCTCCACCAGGCGGTCGCGGGTCACGGACCGCACGCTCACCAGACCTTCAGAGGCGGCGAAGGCGCGTTCCACATAGTAGATGTCCTCGGCGGTCTCTCCGACGAGCAGGACCTCGATCCGGCCCGGCACGTCCACGACCACGTGCCGGACGTTGTCCGCCGGCAGGGGGTCGTCCCCCGCCTCCACGACCCCGTCCGCGCTGCCGCTGACCTCGGATGTGGCGTGAAACAGAAGCCGTTTCCGCTCGCCGGCCTGAAGCCCGATCACCGTCTGCTCCACGCGTCGGCCCCCGAAGGAGAACCGGACCGGAACCTCCACCTCCGGGACCTCCCCCGCGTTCATCACTTCGACCTCGAACGCCACCGGCGAGCCGGGCGCCACGAGCTGGTTGAAGGCGGACAGCCGGGTGACCGCGATGTTTTCGAGGCGACCGGGCCGCTCCGGGACCACGTAGACCGTGGCCCCCTCGAACAGCGCCAGAGAGTCTGCGACCCCTTCCCAGCCGAACCGGGCCAGGTGGGTGAACAGATAGACCTCCCGGTAGACCTCTCCGGAGGCCGCCAGCCGCTGCCCGGCCGCCTTCAGCGCCTCGACGACGCGAGGCGTGCGATGGGTGACCTCGACCCCGGCGAGCCGCTCCTTCAGGCCGGAAGGATCGCCGGCCCCGGAGAGGATCGGCCGGTCGGAGAAGGGGACGAGGCGGACGCGGTCGTCCCCGCTGAACAGCCCCAGCGCCTCCCCCGCGCGGGACCTGGCCCGGTCGAACAGCAGGCCCGTGGGCGTCCGGTAGCCCATGCCGTAGGACTGGTCGAGCAACAGGACCGCCGCCGTGCGCACGTGCGCCCCGCCGGGCGCGATTCCCCGTAACGCGGGCCGGGCGAAGGCGAGCACAACCAGCAGAAGGATCAGCGTGCGGAGGATGAGCAGGACGATCTGCCGGAGCTTGACCCGTCGCATCCGATCCTGCTGAAGCTGCCGGAGCAGGGCCACATTGCTGAACGGCACGGTCACCGCTCGCTGGCGATTCAGGAGATGGATCAGGACGGGCAACAGGGCCGCGCCCAGGCCGTAGAGGAAGGCCGGGTTGAGGAAGGTCATCTTGGGTCTGACCTATAAAAAAGCCCTGCCTCCTTCGTGCGGAAGCAGAGCCTAAAAGATCAAGTGCCACGTTTCCACGTTCCAGATGCCACGTAAAATCTGATTTACTTGGCACGTGACGCTTGGCACTTGGCACTTCTTATGACGCCGCAGATACGGGATGGCGCTTCTCCTCCTCCGCGATGATGGAGAGGATGTCCTGGGAGGTCTGGGCCTGGATGAGGGCCTTTCGAAACTCCTCCCCCTTCAAAAGACGGGAGATGCGGGCCAGGGCCTTGATGTGAGGCCCCGACACATCGGCCGGTGACACCAGGAGAAAGAAGATGTAGGCAGGCTGGCCGTCGAGGGACTCAAAATCGACCCCCTCCCGCTTGATGCCGAGTACGCCGCTCAGCACTTTGACCGCCTCGGACTTGCCGTGGGGGATGGCAATGCCGTGCCCGATCCCGGTGCTCATGATCCCCTCGCGCTGGAGGACAGACTCCAGGACGCGCCCGCGGCCTGCGATCTGATTTGCATCGATAGCGCCCACCAGCTCTTCTGCGATCTGATTTGCATCGATAGCGCCCACCAGCTCTTCAATGATCGACCGCTTCGTCGTTCCCCGTAGTCCGATGATGATCGACCGCTCTGAGATGAGGTCCAACAGCGTCATTGCATCCTCCAAAGATCGACCCGCGGGTCCTGCGACGGGACAGAAGCCTGTTTACACCTGCGCTGAACTTTCTGGACAGAGAAGGGAGCGATGAAAAACCTATTTCAAATAATACACCATCCAGCGGGTTAAGTCAAGCCTCTAAGTACACGACAGTAATCGTTGACAGCAATATCGGAAATCTTTCAGGCAGTCTTGAGCGTTGTTGATCAGATGCATGAGTTGGTCTAAACCAAGCCGGAAAATGCTGATAGCACGACGTCCGTGTTTTTTGATCTTGATGGGTTTA
>SICM01000058.1 GCA_009694805.1 Candidatus Latescibacterota bacterium | reverse complement strand
AGCCGGATTCCCGTGGTTGTTACGGAAAGACGCCGAATAGAGTCTATTACATCCGTGCCGAAGCCCATACCAAGGCCAGATTAGCCCATGAAATCGCTCCACCACGCCAAGATGGATAGAAGAAACCCCATACCCTTGCTACAGTCTCGTGAAAGCACGTATTTCATGACCGAACGCTGGAAACGCCCCACCCTGCAGGACGTTTTCGCCGCCCGGCAGGTCGTCTCCCGGCATCTTCCGAAGACGCCGCTCCATCGTTCCATCGCCCTCGGCAGGCTGCTGGGCGCGGACGTGTACGTCAAGTACGAGAACCACCATCCGGTCGGGGCGTTCAAGGTGAGGGGCGGGATCCATCGCCTGCATCACCTGACCCCGCAGGAGCGGCGGGCCGGCGTGGTCACGGCCTCCACGGGCAACCACGCCCAGTCGATCGCGTACGCCGCGCGGGCCTTCGGGGTACGGACGCAGGTCCTGATGCCCGAACGCTCCAACCCCGACAAGGTGGCTGCGGTGCAGGACCTGGGCGGAGAGGTCCTGTTTCACGGAAGGGACTTCGACGAGGCCCGGCTTTATGCCGAGGACTACGCCCGTGACCGGGGGGCCGTGTTCATCAACTCGGCCAACGAGCCCCATCTGATCTCGGGCGTGGGGACCATGGCCCTTGAGATCTTCGAGGACCTGCCGGACCCGGACCTCCTGATCGTCCCGATCGGCGGCGGGTCGGCGGCGTGCGGAAACGCCATCGTGGCCAAGTCCATCCACCCGAAGGTCCAGGTCGTGGGCGTGCAGGCCGAGGGCGCGCCCTGCGTGTATCTCTCCTACAAAGCTGGAAAGATCGTGGAGACGCCGGAGGCGGCCACTTTCGCCGAGGGGCTGGCCACCCGCGTGCCTTTCGAGCTGACCTTCGGGATCATTCTGGACCTGATCGACGACATCGTCCTGGTGAGCGACGACGAGATCGAGCGGGCCGTGGTCCTGATGCTGAGGGCCACCCACAACCTGGCCGAGGGGGCCGGGGCCTCCCCGCTGGCCGCGGCCCTCCAGCTGAGAGACCGGATCGCGGGGAAGAAGGTCGTCCTCATCCTGAGCGGCGGGAACCTCACGGTGGAGAAGTTGCGAGAGATTCTGAATAAGCGTGAAGCGTGAAGCGTAAAAAAGGAGAAACCCCCTTGACATAGCGACGCCACGACAAGATCATTTCCCCTTTTGTAAGGAGACCTCCCCATGTCTCCCCTTTATGGATTCCCGGAAGGCACCATGTTCACAGCCCTGTGTATGAAGTGCAGCAAGCGTTGCAAACAGCCGGCCACCGTCACCCTGGTTCACTGCCCCATCTTCGAGCCCCGGCTCAATTTCGACGAGCTGATGGATCAACTGGACAGGTTCGAGCAGGATGCCACGGAGCTCAAGGCCCGCACGGTGCAGCTCCTGACGGAGGCGGCGCAGGTGGCCCAGAACGGCCCTGCGGAGGAGGAGGAAGAGGCATCGGCGTCATGAGATGGATGGGGCTGGTTGCGGCTCTCCTGGCGCTGGCGGCTGCGGCCCAGGCTGCGACGGGGCCGTCCGTCACGATCTACCGGGATTCCTACGGGGTCCCGCACGTGTACGGCGATACCGAGGCGGCTGCGGCCTTCGGGGTCGGGTATGCCCAGGCGGAGGATCGGCTGGAGGCCGTGCTGCTGAACTACCTGAAGGCCGAGGGGCACGCGGCGCGGGCGCTGGGCGCGAAGGGGTTTGACCGGGACGTGGAGCAACGGATGTACCGCTACGCCGAGGTCGCGCAGCGCCGCTTCTCCGACCTGAGCCCGGAGGTTCGGGCAGACCTGACCCATTTCGTGGCGGGGGTCAAATCCTACATGCGGGAACATCCCGCCGAGGTCCCGGCGTGGGCGCCCGACCCGCAGCCCTGGCACCCCGTGGCCCTCAGCCGGCTGATCGCGATGCCCTGGCCGCTGGGCCAGGCCAAGGAGGATCTCTGGAAGGCTTCGCCGGACGACGGCAGGGGCTCCAACGCCTGGGCGGTGTCCGGCAGGCGGTCCGCCGAGGGGTGTCCCATCCTCCTGATCGACCCTCACCTCCCCTGGAACGACGAGAACCTGTTCTACGAGGTCCATCTGCACGCCTTCGGCCATACCTTCGCAGGGCTCCCCTACCCCATCGTGGGGCACAACGACCGGATCGCCTGGGCGTTCACCACCGGGGGGCCCGACTGCGCGGACGTGTACGAAGAGGAGACCGACCCGTCCCATCCCCTGCGCTACCGCTATGACGGGGGGTGGCGGGACATGACCGTCGAGACGGTCGAGGCGGAGGTGAAGACGGAGCAGGGCGCGGAGGTCCGCCAAAAGGAGATCCACCGGACGCATCACGGCCCCGTGGTGAGCCGTCGCGGGGACCGGGCCTATGCGGTGAAGACCGCATACGACGACGAGGTCGGTTTTCTGGAGGGCATGCGGCGCATCCTCCTGGCGAAGGGGCTGGCCGATTTCGAGGCGGCCCTGGGGACGCTCTTCATGGTCCCGCAGAACGTGCTCTACGCGGACTCCGAAGACAACCTCTACTACGTCCACGTCGGACGCGTCCCGGTCCGGCCGCCCGGGTTTGCGTGGGACCGCCCCGTGCCCGGCAACACCTCCGCGACGGAGTGGCGGGGCATCCATCCGATGCAGGACCTCGTCTCCTGCCTCAACCCTTCCCCCGGGTTCGTGCAGAACTGCAACGTCTCGCCGGGGACGATGTTCCCGGAGAGCCCGATGACGCCCGACCGGTATGTCCCTTATCTCTACAATGACCGGGGGGACCGGACCAACACCCGGGGCAGCCGGGTCGTGGACATCCTCCTGGCCGACGCTCAGGTGGAGGTGGAGACTGCGCAGCGGATCGCCATGGACACCTACGTGCGCGACGCCGAGCCCTGGCAGCAGGCCCTCGCCGAGGCCTATGGCGACCATCGTCAGGAGTACGGACGGCTCCACGCGGCTGTCGAGATCCTTCAGGCGTGGGACCGGCAGGCGGACGTAGACAGCCCTGGCATGACGCTCTACCGCCTCTGGCGGAGGGCCCTCCGCTCCGCAGGCCTGCCGGAGGACCAGTTCCGGGCCATCCTCCAGGGGAAGGCCGTGCAGACGCCGACGCAGGTCGCGCTCCTGGCCGCGCTCGACCAGACGGTCCAGCAGATGCAGCGGACCTACGGGAAGATCGAGGCGCCGTGGGGGGACGTGTTTCGTCTCAAAAGGGGGGACCGGACGTGGCCCCTGTCCGGCGCGGGCGGCGAGGGCATCGGGGTCCTGCGCACCGTGGGCGGGGGGGACCCGGACCGCTACGGTCTCATCACCGCCAACCGGGGACAATCCTGCACCACGCTCGTCCTTTTGAGCGACCCGGTCCAGTCGTTCAGCGTGGCCCCGTGGGGGCAGAGCAACCGGCCCGATTCGCCCCACTACGCCGACCAGGCGGACCGGCTGTTCAGCCGGGAGCAGTTCAAGCCCACCTGGTACACGAAAGAGGCGCTGATGCAGAACCTGGAGTCCAAGAAGACGCTGGTGGTCCAGGTAAGCGATGAATGAGGAATGCCGAAGGGGTCGGGGCAGGAAAAAAGCAGACTGTATAGCTCCGGAGGGTGGATGCTTCGGGGGTTTTTTTATCCAAAAAACTTGAAATGAAGCAGGAAATCTTTTTCGCAGCGACTCATTTCAGTACCCTTTCCAAGAAGAACTCCACGAACCGTTTCCGATCCACGCCCACACAGACCCTCACATTCGACCCATTCAGAAGCCTCTCGTCTACAAACACCCGGCGGTCGGCCACCACCTGGCCGGCGGTCAAGCCTCCCTCCGTCTCCACGTCCAGGCGCATGACTTCTGTTTCGCAAAAGGACGGGTCGATCCCCACGCCCACGGCCAGCGGGTCGTGGAGGTGGAATCCTTCGACGCCCTCGACGTTTTTCATGTAGGCCCGACAGAGGGCCGTGGTCCGCGCGATGAAGTCTGACACGGGCGTCCGAAGGGGGGCGATGCGCCTCCGGACGGCCTCCTCTGCCAGCAGACACCGGTGGGTCACATCGAGGGGGACGAGGGTGAGATTCGCCCCGGCGTGGAGGACCTCCCTTGCGGCGTGGGGATCGGCCACGAAGTTGAACTCTCCGGTGGGCGTGGCATTCCCCTGCTCCCGCACTGCTCCTCCCATGACGATCACCTCCCGCGCCTGTTTCAGGACACCGGGAGACTGCCGCTCGGCCAGCGCCAGGTTCGTGAGCGGCCCCGTGGCGACGAGGGAGATCGCTCCCGGATCGGCTCTGAGCGTTCGCACCAGAAACCCCACCGCATCCTCCGAGTCCGCCCCCCGGCCGGCGTCCGAGACACCGGCGTCTCCCAGGCCATCCCGACCGTGCACTATCTCCGCCCGGAACGGCTCCCGGATGAGAGGGCGAGACGCGCCGGCGTGGACCGGGAGGTCCATACGCCCGGTCAGGCGCAGGACCCGAAGGGCGTTCCGGACGCAGCGGGCCAGTTCGACGTTTCCGCTCACGGCCGAGATGCCGACGACGTGGAGTTCGGGCGACCCCAGGGCGAGCAGGATGGCCAGGGCATCGTCCACGCCGGGGTCCGTGTCCAGGATCGTGCGTTTCAATCAGTACCTCCGCTCATAGCAAAAGGCGTCCCCACCAAGGCATGAAGGCACAAAACAGAAAGAAATCAAAATTTCTTCGTGTCCTGGGGTAGATTTGTGAAATGTTTTAAAATTCGGAACGGATTGAGGGGCGAAACGTCAAAGGAAAATACAACATCCCTCATCCTATTGCAACCGGGTTTGTCCTTGACATCCCCCCCGATTTCTTGTACATTGCCCGCCTGACGGAGGAAATGACCTGGTGATCAACAGAATTGTGACGGTCGTGACGCTCCTGAGCTTTATGCTGACGACCCTGTACGGCCCTGTCGCACGTGCGGAGGAGGCCGGGGAGAAGGGGGAGAAGAAGCAGGAAAGCCGGGGTATCATCACCATCGTCGGCGGGGGAGGGGGCGCTGAAGAGGACGAGGGATGGAGTATCGTCCGGCTCACGCCCATTGAGGGGCGGGTGATCGTCGTCAGCGAGAAGGTGGGGTCTGAAGTAGACCTGACCGAGCGCAACTATTACGGCCTCTTTCAGGGTGAGACGATCTATAAGTCCTCCCTTCTCCAGCCCATTCAGATCTCCGTGGATGGGTTCAAGTCCGCCACCTTCATCCAGCTTCCCGACAGCACCGTGGCCGTCAAAATCACCTATGGTGTTGGCGACCGGCTGCGCAACCGGTCCCTCCGGCTCCGGAAAAAGGATGAATTGAAGTACATCCGGGACTACTTCGACCGTTTCGAAGAGATCAACCGGGGGACGTACAAACTCCGCCGGGACACCCCGTCGGACTCCACTTCCCAGTATCCCCTCTACACGGAACAGAAGGCCGTGTTCGAGGAGACCGTCCCGTTCTATCGTGTCGCGCATCGAATGAACATCCAGGTGACGCGCAAGGACGGAGGGCAGGTTCGCGGAGAGGTGATCCCGACCTTCGATGGCCAGAACATCCTGGTCGAGACGGATGTCGAGACGCAGAAGATCTCCAGGGACGATATCGCCAAGGTCAAGTTCACGTCCTTCAAAGGCGGCAGGATGATGACCAACGCCGTCAAGTTGTCGCTGAGCGGGGCGCTGAGCGGGGCGCTCATCGGAGCACTCAGCGCCTGGCAGACCAATACCAGTGTGGGAGAGAGCGTCCTGTGGGCCTCCACCATCCTCGGCGCAGCGGGGTTCCTGACGGGCCTTATGACCGGGGGGAGGAATCGAGGGGACAGCGGAGGGGAGTTCACGCTGGGGCCGGTGAAGGAGGGGCAGAAGAAAGAGAAGCGGGAGTGAGAGAGGGGAGGTTTGAGGCTGGAGGCTTGTAAAACCAGCCTTCGGTCTCATCGTGCGCCATGTCTACCATCATCTCTTATGACGGCATTTCGCCTGAGGCGCCTGACACCGTCTTCGTCGCGGACGGGGCCCGGCTGATCGGGCGCGTCTGCGTGGGCGAGCGGTCCTCCATCTGGTTCAACGCCGTGTTGCGCGGGGACAACGACCGGATCGTGATCGGGCAGGAGACCAATGTGCAGGACGGGGCGGTCCTTCACGCGGACGCGGGGTTTCCCTGCCTTGTCGGGGACCGCGTGACCGTCGGCCATCGCGCCATCCTCCACGGGTGTGCGGTCGCGGATGACGCCGTCATCGGCATGGGGGCCATCGTCCTGAATGGCGCGAGGGTAGGCCGGGAGGCCTTCGTGGCCGCGGGCGCGCTCGTTAAGGAAGGACAGGAGATCCCCGACCGCGCCCTGGCCGTGGGCATCCCCGCCAAGGTCATCCGGACGTTCGGCGACGACGAGAACGACCGCCGCATGCTGGAACGCATGCGGGAGGGGGCGGCGGACTATGTCCGAAAGGGAGAGACCTACCGGGCGATTTCCCGAAATCGATGAGACGCCACGCGCCGCTCTCATCCGAACCGAAATCTGGCCAGACAGGTTTCGGTTTTTTGTTGAGCGGCAAAGGCATTTTTCCCGCAGAGATCGCAGAGGACGGGGAGGAAATGCAAAATGCAAAATGCAAAGTGAAAAATGCAAAGTAAAAGGCGGAATTACGCTCTGTTTGCCGCAGGGGTGTTCTGCACGAGCTTCACCTTCGGCATCCACTTCTCGATCTTCAACAACTTCGCCGTGGAGCGCATCGGCCTCCAGCCCCAGCACCTGGGCATCCTGGAGTCCATCCGGGAGGTGCCCGGCCTGCTCGGCGTGCTGATCGGTGGCCTGATCGCGCGGTTTCCGGAGACGCGCATGGCCGGCTTCGCCCTCCTCCTGTTCGGCGTGGGGTTCATCGGCTACTCGCAGATCTCCACGGTCCCGTTCCTCATCCTGAGTTCCTTCGTCTGGAGCATCGGGTTTCACACCTGGTACCCCCTCGCCGACGGCATCAACCTCCGGCTGGCGGGCGAACAGGAGCGCGGGCGCCGGCTCGGTCAGATCCGGAGCGTCGGGGCCGTGGCCACCCTTCTGGGCATCGGCACGGTCTATCTCCTGGCCAGGCCCCTCGGCTACCCCACCATGTACACCCTGGCCGGCATCGTGGGCGCGGCCGGGGCGATAGGCCTGTTTGCGATGGACCGGGACCTCGGACACCACACCCTCGACCGGTTCATCCTGAAACGGCGATACGGCCTGTTCTACGCCCTTCACCTGCTGGACGGCTGCCGCCGGCAGATCTTCGGGACGTTCGCGGTGTTCACGCTCGTCAAGGTGTATCACGTG
Source organism: Candidatus Latescibacterota bacterium (assembly GCA_009694805.1). Classification (GTDB taxonomy): domain Bacteria; phylum Latescibacterota; class UBA2968; order SICM01; family SICM01; genus SICM01. The sequence goes on along the minus strand of SICM01000058.1, from coordinate 15,858 downwards.
GGCGTCCAGCAGGTCGCCATCCTGGCCATGATCAACAGCTTGCTCAGCTTTCTGTTCGGGCCTTACGTGGGCCGGTTCATCGACCGCTTCGGGGAACGGAAAGCCCTCACGGTCAATTACATCGAGATGGGACTCGTCTTTCTAGGGTTCACCACCCTGCATACGCCCGTCTTCCTGTGCGCCCTGTACGTGGTCGATTCCTTCTTTTTCCTGCTCTCCATGTCGCTCAACACTTACATCAGCAAGATCGCGGACCCCGGTGACCTGAGGCCCACCCTCTCCATGGCCGTCACCATGAACCACATTGCCGCGGTCGTCATGCCGCTGCTGGGCGGCTATCTCTGGATGACCGCCGGGTACGAGACGATCTTCTCGATCGGGGTGGGGCTGTCCGCCATAGCCCTCTTCATCGTCCAGGGGCTTCGCATCCCTCCGTTAAAGCCGGTCCTGAGTCCTGAGTAGAGACGTCCCCCGGCCGCCAAACGCTCCCGTAAGGTCGCGTTCCACCACCCTGGGGCGTCCCTACAACGATGGGGAAGGTGAGGGGCGGCTTTTTCTCTTTGACTTTGCGGGGGAAGTTGAATAAATTGCCTATGCTCAACAGGGATTGAGATGACTCATACCCAGAAAATCCGAATCGGCGTCGTGGGCGCGGGGTGGTTCGCCTCCCGACGCCATCTGCCCGACATCGTCGCCTCCGCCGAGGCAGAGGTCGTGGCCCTCTGTCGCCGTGACGAGGCCCAGCTCCACCGCGTGGCCGGGCACTTTGGCGTCCGCCAGACCTTCACGGACTACCGGAGGATGCTGGACGAGACCGAGATGGACGCCGTCCTCGTGGCCACCCCGCACGCCCTCCACCACGCGCAGGCCCGCGCGGCCCTGGAACGGGGGCTCCACGTCCTGCTGGAGAAGCCGATGGCCGTCTCGTCGGCGGATGCCCGCGACCTCGTGGCCCTGTCCCAGGAGAAGGGGCGCGTCCTCCTCGTGGCGCACAATCCCCCCTACTGGCCGCACTGCCATCTCCTGCGCCAGGCCGTACGTTCGGAGACTTTCGGCGACCTGGAGTCCGCCTCGATCTCCTGGACCGGAAATGCCGAATGGGTCTTCGGAAAGGCTCCGGCGCCCAAAGAGATCCCCGGCATCGTCCCCCCGACCCTCTACCGGGGCGCCCCGGCCCTCAACGGCGGCGGCGGGTTCATGGACGGCGGCCCCCATCTGGTCTGCGAACTCCTGTGGGTCACGGGCCTGCGCGCCCGGTCCGTGGTCGCCGTCATGGACGACCCTGTTTCGGACGTGCGGGCGACGGTCACGGTCGCGCTGGAGAACGGGGCGCAGGCCACGATCTGTTACGTCGGAGACACCCACCATCCAGGCCGGCGCGTCCGCAACCTCTACTTCGGGTCTAAGGCCACGCTTCTGGTGGAGGGCCAGCCCTTTTCGCTGACGACCATCCGGCCTGGCGAGGCCCCTGCGACCGTCTCCGAGAAGGACATGCCGCCGACGCCCGGTCCGGTGGAGAACTTCATCGACGCCATCCGGGGCCGGGCCGAATTGCTCTCCGGCCCCCTGGACGGCCTCCGATGCGTGGAGGTCCTGGAGGCCGCGTACCGCTCCGCGCGGTCGGGTCAGAGGGTCGTGATCGCGTAGAAGACAGAAGGGAACCGCCAAGTTGCCAAGAGCGCCAAGAATCACAGAGGGCGCAAGGAAATCGAAAAGGAGGAATTCTCAATGTTCAAGACATTATCCCTACTTGCTGCCGTTGTGCTTGCGTGGGGGACTGCGTCGGCGGACGTGGAACTCGGCAAGAAGGTCGAGAAGTTCAAGCTGAAGGACTATAACGGCAAGGACCACGCCCTGTCCGATTACAAGGGCAAGAAGGCGGTCGTGCTCATGTTCATCGCCACCCGATGCCCGGTCTCGAACGCCTACAATGAACGCATGGCCAGGCTGGATGCGGACTATCGCGACAAGGGCGTGCAGTTCATTGGGATCAACTCCAACAAGCAAGAGCCTGCCGAAGAGGTGGCCAAGCACGCCGGGGAGAACGAGTTCAAGTTCCCGGTCCTGAAAGATCCGGACAACGTCGTCGCGGATCGCTTCAGGGCATCGGTGACGCCTGAGATCTACGTCATCGACAGCAAGGGCGTCCTGCGCTATCACGGCTACATCGACGACGACCAGTACCAGAAGAAGGAGAAGTCCTCGCAGGACCTCCGCACGGCCCTCGACGCCCTCCTGAAGGGAGACCCTGTCTCCGTGGAGCGTACGAAGGCGTTCGGGTGTACGATCAAGCGGGTATCGAAGTCGTAAGATCCGTCAAACGTCAAACGTCAAACGGCCCCCAGCCCTCCCCCATCTCAAGGGGCAAAGCCCTGGAGACCCCCTCCCTCCCCCAATGCTGGGGGAGGGAGGGGGTTAGGGGTGGAAGGGGGCTGTCGCGTCTCACCTCTCACGTCTCACTATCCTATGGGCATCTACGAAGAATTAGGCATCAAACGGATCGTCAACGGCAACGCCACGCTGACCCGGCTCGGCGGGTCGATCATGCCCCGGCAGGTGGTCGAGGCGATGATCGAGGCGTCGGAGTCGTTCGTGGACATCGTGGAACTCCAGGGCCGGGTCGGGCAGGAGATCGCCCGGCTGACGCGCAACGAGGCGGCCTACATCTCCTCCGGGTGTGCGGCGGCCCTGGTCCTGAGCGCCGCGGCCTGCATCACCGGCCTGGACCCCGAGAAGCGGGAGCGGCTTCCCCATCTCGAAGGCCTCAAGGACGAGGTCATCGTTCACAGGATGGGGCGCGTGGGCTACGACTTCGCCGTGCGTCAGACCGGCGTGCGCCTCGTGGAGATCGGGACCGAGGAGCGGACGACCGAGGAGGACCTCCGGCGCGCGATCCACGAGCGGACGGCGGCCATCCTCTACTTCATGCGGCCGGACTGGACCGACCGGGGCCTGATCCCCCTCGACCGCACCATCGCCATCGCCCATGAACGGAACGTCCCGGTGATCGTGGACGCGGCGGCGCAGGTCCCGCCCGTGAGCACCCTCTGGTCCATCACGGGGATGGGGGTGGATCTGGCCCTGTTTAGCGGGGGGAAGGGGCTGCGGGGGCCGCAGAGCGCGGGCCTGATCCTGGGCCGGAAGGATCTGATTGATGCCTGCGCCTTCAACGGGCCGCCTCATCCGTTCATCGGACGCCCCATGAAGGTCGGCAAGGAGGAGATGGTGGGCATGCTCGTGGCGCTGCGCCTGTATCTGGCCCAGGACGAGCGCCTCCTGCTCGACCGCTACGAACGTCAGGTGAAATACCTGATCGACGCGTTCAACGGCCTGCCCGGCCTGACGGCCCGGCGCACATTCCCCAGCGAAGCGGGCCAGCCCATGCCACGCGCTGAGATCGTGCTGGACGAGCGACGGCTGGAGATGACCCGCGACGAGGTGCTCCAGGGCTTGATGGAGGGGGAGCCCGCCGTCAGCCTCGCCTCGTCCGGAAAGAGCGGCCTCTCCGTCAACCCGCAGACGCTGGAAGAAGGGGAGGAGAGGGTCGTGGCGCAGAGGCTGAGAGAGATTTTGAGGCTGGAGGCTTGAGATCACAGAGCAGGCTGGAGGCTTGAGGCAACAGGCGTGAGGAGAGAAGATATGGCAGAGACCACCAGCGGAAGATCCATCGTTGACATTCAGAACGTCTGGAAGACCTACATCATGGGCGACATCCGGCTGGACGCCCTCAAGGGGATCAACCTGACCATCGAGGGGGGCGAGTACCTTTCGATCATGGGGCCGTCGGGGTCGGGCAAGACGACCCTGTTCAACATGGTCGGCGCCCTCGACAGGCCGAGCCAGGGGCGCGTCCTGATCCACGGCGTGGACATGAGCACCCTGGATCAGCGTCAGATTGCCTATCTCCGTTGCCACAACATCGGCTACATCTTTCAGTCGTTCAACCTGATCCCGGTGATGACCGCCCTGGAGAACGTCGCCCTGCCGATGGTGTTCGCGGGCATGTCGAGGGCCGATTACACCGAGAAGGCGGCGGCCAAGCTCAAGCAGGTGGGGTTGGGCGAACGCCTCCACCACAAGCCCTTCGAGCTGTCGGGCGGCCAGCAGCAGCGCGTGGCCATCGCACGCGCCATCGCCAACGATCCGGCGCTGATCCTGGCCGATGAACCCACCGGCAACCTCGACCTGAAGACCGGCACCGAGATTATCGAACTCCTCAAGAAGCTCAATGCCGAGAACGGGACCACCGTCGTGACGAACACGCACGACCACAAGATGCTCGTGGCCTCCGACCGGGTGGTGGACCTGCGTGACGGCGACATCGACCGCATTCGAATGCGGGACGAGATCGAGATTCATGAGGGGACCATCACCGGCCTCGACGTGGGGGATCACAAGTAGAGCGCGTTATGCCCTCCGGCAAGACCCACATCCGCATCGACGTCTTTTTTCTGATCCTGATGGGGGCCGTGGCGGTTTACTTCCAGGAGGATCTCGTCCAGAGGTTCGGCCGTGACCGGCTGGTCGAATATGGCGCGGTCTTCGCGGTCTCCTACCTGTTCGGGACGTTTCTCCTCTCCCCGGACCTCGACCTCAAGGACAACGTCTCCGCGAAGAACTGGGGACTCCTCAGGCTCTTCTGGCGACCCTACGCCGCCCTGTTCAGGCATCGCGGCCTCTCTCACGCCCCGATCGTCGGGACCCTGACCCGGATCCTCTACATGGCGGTCGTGATCTACGTTGTCGTGGCCGCCGGGAACGCCCTGTTCGACATGAAGATCCGGATGTCCTTTCACGACCTCCGGGCTGCGAACTGTAATCTGGCCCTGACCGCGCTGGCCGGTGTCTGCGCACCCGACCTGCTCCACGTCCTGACGGACCGCGCGTTCAAGAGGTGAAAAGCAAAAGCATTTGTCGCAGGGAGCGCAGAGAAAAACGGGGGACAAAGAGGGCACTCTTTCCTTGCCTCATTCCTTGACGGTATTTCATGGCTTTAAACCGCAGAAAAAGCTTCTCCGTCCTTGTCATCCCCGACGACGGGTCCAGGACGCGGGAGTTCAAGGTCAGCGCCCTCGCGGTGAAGATGGCGTTCGTTCTGATCCTGATCGGCCTGACCCTCAGCCTGTTCGGGGGGGTGTCGGCCCTTCAGTTGAGGGGCTGGGGAGAGGCGGTGGAGAATCTCCAGGTGGAAAATGCCCGGCTGCGCGCTGAGGCTGAAAAGGTCCAGAAATTGTCGCAGGCCCTGGAGCGCCTCAAGGACACGGATCAGCAGATCCGCACCATGCTGTCCAACAGCGTTCCCCTGAACGAGGCGCCCTACGATATGGGGAGCCCCGTGGCGGAACCCGCTGAATCTTCAGCCGTTAAACCCTCCCAAGCGTCGACGGCGGCGCCTGAGGGCACGTCTCGACGTAGCCGGTAGGGGAAAGGCAGAACACGAAAGGGGCGAAAAGGGCGAAGGACGCGAAGCCCAGCCCCCCACAAAGGGAGGGAGGACTTCCGCATGGCCAGGGTGGTCGTCATCGACGATGATGAGGGCATCCGGTCGTCCATCCGGGCGACCCTCCAGGCGGATGGGTGCGAGGTGGTGGCCGTCGGAGACGGGGAGAGTGGACTGGCTGCGGCCCGGTCCGTTGATCCTGATCTGATCATCCTGGATCTGGGCCTGCCCGACATGGAGGGCTACGACGTCCTCCGGGCGCTCCGGGGGGAGGGGCGGGAGTGGAAGCCCCTGTGGTTCTGCTGTCTGCCCAGGACGACCTGGCGGCCAAGGTGAAGGGGCTGGAGCTGGGGGCTGTGGAGTACCTCGTCAAGCCCATCCATCCGAAGGAGCTGTCCGCACGCGTGCGGGCCCTGCTCCGGATCAAGAAGGCTCAGGAGACCCTCCGGAGACAGTACCTCCAGGCGGCTGAACTGTCCCTGGTCGATGAGCTGACGCGGGTCTACAACCGGCGGTTCATGGACAATGTCCTGAGGGAGAAGGTAGCGCTGTCTCTGCGGCACGGGTACACCTTCTCGTGCGCCATGTTCGATATCGATCGGTTCAAACAGATCAACGACACCTGCGGCCACGTCTTCGGAGATTTTGTGCTCCGGGAGGTGGCGGGGCGGGCCATGAAGGTGATCCGCAAGGAGGACGCGGTCATCCGCTATGGAGGGGATGAATTCGTCGTCCTGATGGCCCAGGCGGGTCGCTACGGGGCCAGGACGTTTGCGGAGCGTTTGCGGCAGAACATTGGAGAGACTCCTTTCGACGACGGCGCCCATCGGGTGGAGGTCACGGTCAATGTCGGCGTGGCCACCTTTCCGGAGGACGCCGGCATCGCCTCTGCCGAGGAACTCCTCCGGATGGCGGACGTGCGGCTGTATGAAGACCGAACGACGCCTGAGCGACTCTCCGACCGTCTGGCCGGGGAGCTTCTGCGCACAGCGGACACACGGCTGTATGCGGCTAAGAACAGCGGACGGGACCGGGTGGTGGCGGAGTAGAGTAGAAGGCAGAAGGCACCCTTCGGCTTCGCGGCCTAATGGCCGCTCCGCTCAGGACAAGGAAGGCAGAAGGCAGAAGAAAATCCCTGCTTACTACCTTCTGATTATCGGGAGGTCGTGATGGGCATTCGGGCAGGGATCATCGGCATCGCGTCGTTTTACTCGCGGGCATTTGCGGGGGCCCTGAGGCGCCATCGGGACGTGGAACTCGTGGCGGCGGCGCACCTCGGGGACACGGATGCAAACCTGACCGCCGCCGGGGCGCTGGCGCGGGCGGACTATGCGGCGCAGCACCAGCTGACGCTGTATGAGTCCCCGGAGGAGATGATCGAGAAGGAGCGCCTGAACGCGGCCTTCGTGTGCGCCCGCGACCACCGGAAGGCGGACTATGTGGAGATCGCCGCGGCTGCCGGACTGGACGTGTACCTCTCCAAGCCGATGGCCGGGTCCATCGAGGAGGCGGACCGGATCGCGGCGGCGGCGCAGCGGCACAGGATTCTGATCAGCACCCTGAGCCCGGCACGCTACGACGGGGCGTTTGCGGAGGCGTACCGAAGGGTCAGGAACGGCGAAGTCGGGAGGGTGCTGGCCGTGCGGGCCTGGATTCAGCACGGTCAACTGGACGTGAAGCGGGTGAACGAGGTCAGCCCGGAGTTCGGGCCGGGGCAGGGGGGGCCGGAACTCGGGCTGGGCGTGTATGCGGCCGATGCCCTCTGCTGGTTCATGGGAGATCGTCCGACGCGCGTCTATGCGGAGTACGACAATCTGAACACGCCGGGGAGCCCGTTCATGGATGTGGGGGCGGGGACCGTACGGTTCGCCGGGGGCGGTATCGGGAGCATGGTGCTCTACTACTCCACGCCCTGCTCTGCCCCGCCGTGGGAGGTGGAGATCGTAGGCGACAAGGGCATCCTCCGCACGCATCAAGATGTGTACGAGGGGATCCTCTGGCGGACGGGGAACCCGCTCGTCGTGCCGTTCTACCGCAATCAGAACGATGTGATCGGACGGGGGATCGACCTGTTCGTGGAGGCGTGCCTCAAGCGGACCGAGCCGGAATACCGGATCGACGTGGCACGGGATGTGATCGAGGTCTGTTTCGCGTGGAACCGGTCCGCTGCGACCGGAGCGCCGGTGGACCTGCCGTTGAAAAGAGAAGGATGAAGGATGAAGGATGAACAGCAAAAAGCTTTCGGCCGTCAGATTTCAGTGACCCGCGAAACCACCGTGTTTTTAATGACTGCTGACTGCTGACTGCTGACTGCTCAATTCATCGTCACGGCGTTCACCATTTTCTCCACATCCACCACCGAGTCTGTCCTTGATGCCTCGATGGCCCCGAAGACCATGGCGACGCTCCTGAGGTTGTCGTCCAGCACCGTGTCCGGGGCCGGCCCCCCCTCCATCCAGTTCAGCCACTCGTCGATGAGATGGTTGTGCCCTTCGTGGGCCGGGCGGACCGGCGGGATTTCCTCGATCCTCATCCCCTGTCCCTGCGCGTGCTCGTAGACCCGCACGACGTCGTCCCTTCCCACCGCTACGGCCCCCTTCTCGCACTCGGCGCGGTTAATACTCCCTGTGCCAGGCGTTCTGCACCCCTGCCCCGGTCCCCGACCCCTCGTAGCAGGCCCGCACTCCGTCCCCCATCGTCATGACGTAGAGGTTGTTGCACTCCCCCTTGAAGCTGCTCCAGGCCGGGTTCCACTCCCATCCTGCGATGGTCTTGCAGTCTGCCCCGGAGAGGTTTCGGAGCATGTCGAATGGGTGAACGGCCCCCTCCACGAGCAGCGAATGCGGGATCTCGTGGCGGAACGCCCCCCAGGCCCCGTATTTCCGGTAGTCGGCGGCGAAGCGCCCCATGAGGTAGTTGATCCGGCCCAGCCGGCCGCTCCGGAGGACCTCCCGCATGGTCAGCATCCGGGGGGTGTAGCGGTAGTTCTAGATGACGAGCATCCTCAGGCCGGCGCCCTTGACGGCCCGGTAGATGTCCACGCAGGCCTCCCAGGTGTCGGCGATGGGCTTCTCGCTGAAGATGTCCATCTTCCTTTCGACGGCGAGCATCACCGCGTCCCGGTGGGCCGCCGGGGGGATGACGATGGTGCAGTAGTCCGCGTCCACGGCCTGGAAGGCCGCCCGCATGTCGGTGAACCGGCGGGTGGAGGGGAGGTCCAGGAAGTCCCCCGCGTCCTTCAGGACATCCGGTTTGATGTCGGCCAGTCCGACGATCTCGACCCGGTCCCTGAAGTTCGGGTAGAAGCGTCTGATCCAGGCCCCGGCCATGCCGCCTGCGCCGATCATGAGGCAGCGTCGTTTTGCCACGGGAGGCTCCTTGGTCTAAGATAAACTTCAGTCTTTTCCCTCCCCCTCCCCGGATTCCAACTTTTCTTGCTTGCCCAAGAAAAGTTGGACAAAAGAAGGGCACCCCTCAGACGCCGGGGAGGCTTGGGCGCGCCGCAACCTCAACGTTCAGTAGACGCACCGAAATTTGTGCCCCCGGCATGTGGGATGCTTCTGCTAGACTTCAGAGGTGGGGGTTTCTGGCGGCGCGCCTGCTTTTAGTCTGTACGTCGCTCTGGTCTCACTTCTGCTTGCGCGGTTTCGTGCCGGGCTGGCCCGCGTGGCCGTGAATGGTCCACCCGCCGTCCACCACCAGGCATTCCCCGGTGATGAACGAGGCGTCCTCGGAGGCCAGGAAGACCACGGCCTTCGCGATGTCCTCCGGCTGCCCCATCCGGCGCATCGGGGTCCGTTCCGCCCACCAGCGGAAGGCCTTCGGCGTGGCCCCTTTCCAGGCAGGGGTCTGAATCGCCCCCGGGAGCACGGCGTTCACCCGGACCTCCGGGCCGAAGTCGAGCGCCATGGTGCGCGTCAGCCCCAGCACGCCGGCCTTGGCCGTGTCGTAGGCCGGGCACTGGCCGAAGGATGTCAGGGCGTGGATGGAGGAGGTGTTGACGATGGCCCCACCCCCGGTCCTGAGCATCTCCGGGATGGCGTACTTGCCGCCGAGGTAGATCGCCTTGAGGCAGACGGCCTGCGTCCGGTCCCAGTCCCGCTCGTCCAGGTCGACCACGCTTCCGGTCCTGTGCCAGAAGGCATTGTTGTGGAGGATGTCGAGCCGGCCGTAGGCCTTTAGGGCCGCGGCCACCATCTTTCGCGCACCCTGGGCCTTCCCCACGTCCGCGCGACAGTAGGCCGCGTCCCCCCCGGCTCCCCGGATCGTGCGCACCGTCTCCTGACCCGCTTCATCCGCAATGTCCACGACCACGACCCGCGCCCCTTCGCGCGCCATCAGGACCGCCGTGGCCCGGCCGATCCCGGACCCTGCGCCGGTCACGATGGCCACCCTGTCTTTGAGTCGCATGGAGACCTCCAAGAGCAGATGCGTGAGATGTGAAACACGACAGCCCAAAGATACGCATTTCGCACGAAGGGCGCAAGCCTGCCGACCCAAAAAAGGGGCAACCTGGCGGTTGCCCCTGTCTTCCATCCGAATGCCCAGGGAGGGCTATCCGAACACCTCTTTCATCTTCTCAAAGAGGCCCTTTCCCCCTGCCGGCGGCTTCCCATTCTCGAGCCTGGCGAGTTCCTGGAAAAGCTCCTCCTCCCGTTTGGACAGTTTTGTCGGGGTCCAGACGGACACGCGCACGAGCTGGTCTCCGGTCTGATATCCGTTGACCTCCGGAATCCCTTTGCCCCGCAGCCGGAAGATCTTCCCGGACTGCGTCCCGGACGGGATCTTCATCCGAACCCGCCCGGCCAGCGTCGGGACCTCGATCTCATCGCCCAGCGCCGCCTGGCTGAAGCTGACCGCCAGGTCATAGATCACATCGTTGCCGTGGCGTTCGAACTGCTCGTGGGATTTCTCCTCGATGAACACGATGCAGTCTCCGGCCGGTCCTCCGCGAGGCCCCACATTCCCCTGCCCCCGCATGGGGATGTAGTGCCCGGACGAGACCCCCGCCGGGAAGTTCACCGATACCGTCGCCGCGCCCCGGACCCTCCCTTCCCCTCTGCACTCCCCGCACGGGTCTTTCACCACCTTCCCCTCGCCCCTGCACGCCGGACAGGACGTCACGTTCACGAATTGTCCGAAGATCGACCGGCTGGACTGCCGGACCTGTCCCATCCCGCCGCACGTCGAACAGGTCACCGCAGAGGTCCCGCTTTTGGCCCCCGTGCCGTGACAGACTTCGCACGCCTGGAGCCGATTGATTTTAATCTTTTTCTGTGTCCCTTTGGCGATCTCCTCCAGCGTCAGTTCTATGGAGACCTTCAGGTCCTCCCCTCGCTGCGGCCCTTGCCGTCCCCTGCCGCCGAACAGGTTTCCGAAGATCCCTCCGCCGAAGATGCTGTCCAGGTTGTCAAAGATGTCGTTGAAGTCCCCGGCGTGGGTGAAGTCCGACCACTGGAATCCGCCGCTCTGGAAAGGCCCGCCCAGCCCCTCGTGACCGTACTGATCGTAAATCTGTTTCTTCTGCGAATCGCTCAGCACCTCATAGGCCTCGGCCGCCTCCTTGAAGCTGGCCTCCGCCTCCTTATTCTCCGGGTTTCGGTCCGGATGGTATTTCATCGCCTGCTTGCGATATGCCTTTTTGATCTCGTCTTCCGAAGCTTTGCGATTGACACCCAGGACTTCATAATAGTCGCGTTTAGACATAGGGATCCTATCGTTTATGGACCTGGGCATCCGTGGCCTCCCCCTTCTGCTCCGGCGCTCCCAGACTGACGGCGACCTTTGCGTGTCGGATCACGCGATCTCCAAGACGGTATCCCCGCTCGATCTCCTCGCAGACCACGCCGGGTTCATGAGCCTGAGAGGGGGTCTGCAGGAGGGCCTCGTGGAGATTGGGGTCGAATGGCTGACCCACGGATTCGATGGGCTCCAGTCCCTGCCGTCTGAGCACTTCCTTGAACTGGTTGACGATCATCTCCACGCCCTTGCAGTAGGCGTCGAAGCCCTCGCCGGACCCGCTGTGGTTCAGGGCGCGTTCCAGGTTCTCCAGGACGGGGAGCAGGTGAGAGATCAACTCTCCGTTGGACGTACGGATCAGTTCCTCGAATTCCCGGTCCCGTCTACGGCGGTAATTCTCGAATTCGGCGGTCTTTCGGACGTAGAGATCGTGTTTTTCAGCCGCTTCCGCCTTTGCCCGCTCCAGGGCCAGGGCCAATTCCCGGACAGGATCTCCATCCCCCTCCGCAGCCGACCCCATCCCTGCATCCTTCAGGCCCTCTTCCTCCATCTGCTCCGTGTTTTTTTTATGTTCGATGTTTTTTTCCACCTTTTACACTCCATTTAAAACAAGATCAATGGGTAAGTGAAAAGAGATGAGGCATGTTTCGTGCGGCGTGAGATATGAGATAATATTTTCATCTTTCACCTCTCGTCTTATTGCATCACCCTAAATCGCAGCCTGCCCTCAGCCCTTCTCCCCCACCAGTTCCTCGGTGAGCCGGGCGACGAAACGCACCAGGGAGGAGACCCGGAGGTAGTGCATCCGCGTCGGGCCTATGACCCCCACCACGCCGGACGCCGTGCCGATCCTGTAGCGGGAGGTGACCACGCTGCACGACTGAATCTCGGGTACCGAGCGGTTCTCGTTGCCGATGGTGATGGCCACCCCATCCTGTTCCGTGCGGGATTCCAGAACGCCGACGATCGGGTTCCGGGCCTCCAGGACGTTGACGATACCCACCAGGGCCTGCCGGTCCCGGAACTCGGGCTCCAGGAAGATATTCCCGGCGCCTCCCAGGTGGAGGTCCTCCCCGTGGCTCTGGGAGCACATCGCCACCGTCTCATCCGCGATCAGGCGGAGCAGTTTCGGGTCTCCCCTGCGGACCTCCTGGAGGCGTTCGTAAGCCGTTTTTTTCAGTTCTCCCACCGTGAGCCCGGAGAGGCGCTCGTTGAGCGCCTGGACCGTCTCGGAGAGCTGGGCCGGATCGACGGGGCTGTCCACCTCGATGGCCATCGTCTTGACGAGACCTGACTGGATGGACAGGACCAGCAAGATCCGCCTGTCGGTCAGGGAGACGAGTTCCAGCCGGCGAAAGGCGCCCTGTTCAAAACGGGGGGACAGGACCAGTCCGAGATGATGGGAGACATCGGCGATCACCCGCGAGATCTGGTCCAGGATGTCCTCCACGTTTCCTTCCCGGATGTGCTCCATGACCTGAGCCCGAACCTTGTCCGATTGCGCCTCCATGAGGGTTCCGGAAGACATCAGGCGATCCACATAGTATCGGTAGCCCTGATCTGTAGGGATCCGGCCCGCCGAGGTATGGGGTTGATAGACGAGCCCCTTCTCCTCCAGGTCGGACATGGTGTTCCGGATCGTGGCGGCGCTGATCCCCAGCCCGGTTTTTGAAATGGTCCGCGACCCCACGGGTTCTCCGCTCTCGACATAGGCATCCACCACCGCACCCAGGATCATCTGCTCACGTTGAGAGATCGTCATCATACCCCTCTCCATGAAGGTTTTTTCCAACCTCCCACCCATTTATAAGGCGCTACAGGCCCAGAAAATAATAAGAGTCCATCCCCTTTTTGTCAAGGTCAAACTACACTCTCTCCTCCATCTCCTTTCAAGGCCGGGTTCCTGCAAAAATTACGCGGTTGACAAATTCGCCTCTATTTCGTAATTTCAGAGGGTTTTCAAAAGACATGCAGGTCAGCCTCCCCCCCTGAATCGGCTTTTCTTATGGACACCGCTGTCCGTTCCAAGCGCATCCTCATCCTCGATGATGAGCCCGGTATCCTGGAGTTGCTCGACTCCTGCCTCCGGTCGTTCGGGTTCGAGACGCTCCCCACCTCCCTCTGGACTGAGGCGGTTGAACTGCTCACGCATCATCCGCCGGACCTCGTCCTCCTGGATCTCCAGATGCCCACGGTTCAGGGGGACACGGTTCTGGAGTTCATCCAGCAACTGGGCAGTCCCATTCCCGTGATCATCGTCTCCGCCTATCTCGACGAGCAGAGGGTTGAATCCCTGCGCAGGCTGGGGGCCAGAAGGTTCGTTTCCAAACCTTTCCAGATCAACGCTCTTATCGCGGCCATCCGGGAGACGCTGGGGTTACCCTCGGAGGGGCTCGCGCCTTCCCCTCCGCTGCCGAAGGCACTTCCGGCCGCGCTGCCGGAGGTCCCCCTGACCGCACCTTCTGACTCTGACAACCTCCCCATCCGGGACACTGTCCAGGCCCGTTTGAAGCCCGAGGCTGCTGCGGCCCCCGTAGCGCCTACGAGGTCCGATCCGAAACCGCAGCAGGGTCACGCTCACCGCCAACCTCACCACCATCGACGCCGGAAGCCCCGTAATCTCAAACTCTACGCGGTCATCTCCCTCGTCTGCCTGATCGGCTCCCTGGTCGTCCTCCTGATCGAGAAGCTCCCGTCTTACTTTTCGAGCTCCCTCGAGCAGGCGGTGGAGAAGTCCGTCCAGTCCGAGGCCAAACGTCAGAAGCAGAGCATCGAGGGGCTCTCCGACAAACAGAAAGAGGCCTTCCGAAAGGCCATGGAGAAGAGGTGAGGCAACAGGCCCTCACGCCTTGAAAAAAGAGAGGCACCGCCCCCTGCGGCCTAGCGGGGCGGTGCCCTGGAGGAGATCTAGAAAATCGGCAGGGACGCGAAGGAGCGGAGGAGACCAGGGAGCGGAAGATCCGCCCTGATTCTCTCGGCTCCTTTTTTTATGGCCCCAGTTTTCGGCAGGTGGTGACCCGCGTCCCCATCCCTTGCGTGAACGTGAAAAAGTCCGTGATGTCGACGATCCCATCCCCGTTGAGGTCACAGGCGGAGTTGTAGGCCCCCGTCCCTCTCGTGGCGCCAAACGCGCTGGTCAGGGCGAAGAAGTCCTCCGTGTCGACGACCCCATCCCCGTTGCAGTCCCCCGGAAGACCGCTGAAGACGAGTTTCGCCGAGGCCGCCTCCCGAAGGGTGTCGGGGCCTGTGCTGACGAGACGTGTGAAGATCGCCTGTTCCACGGATATGCGGGCAGAGTCGCCCCGGGCAAACCCTTCAGCGGGGCTGAAGGTGTCGAACTTCAGGACAGCCAGCAGCCCGCCGCCGTCGGGCGCCGTGGCGAGCGTCGGGTTGGCCAGGGAGCCGGTCACCCGCACGGTGTTGGGCCCGGTCTGCGAGGCCGAGAGGGTGAGGCCGCCTCCTGCGGATCGGAGGAAGTTGTCCTCACCGGTCCCCACGTCCGAGAAGGACCGGAACAGGAATTGCCCCGGAAGCTTCAGGGTGATGTTGAAGGCCGACAGGTTGAGGGCATTGGTCGTGTAGAGGGCGACGGAGGCGGAGCAGGACCTCACCTGCACCGTATCGGAGGTCGCGCCCTGGTCGCCCTTCGCCGGGTTCAGGTCGAGGGAGAGGCGCAGGGGCCTGGCGCCGCTTCCGGCGAGGGAGACGGGGATGGCCCCCCGCGAGAAGTCGTTCGTCAGGATCGTGAGCGCCGCGGACACGTCGTTCAGGGCGGCGGGCGAGAAGGTGACGGCGATCCGGGCGCTGTCCCCCCCGGCCACGGTGAAGGAGTCCGGCCGGGCGACGAACTGCGTGTCGCTGGACGTGATGGATCGCACGACGAGGGGCGCGTTCCCCTGGCTGTAGACCGTGAGCGTGAGGGTCTTCTGCGTCCCGACCTCCACCTCGCTGAAGCTGAGGGTCTGGGCACTGATGGCGGAGGCCACCCTCAGGACACCCCGGCCGGACAGGGTGACGATAGCGCTCCTGGAGGTGGGGTCGTTGTTGGCCATCAGCAGGGCCGCCGAGAGGTCTTTGCCGGACCTCGGGGAGAACCGCACGGTGACCCTGATGCTGTCCTTACCGGCCACGGTGAAGGAGTCTGGCCGGGCGACGAACTGCGTGTCCGAGGAGACCACGGAACTGACGGCCAGGATGCCGTCCCCCCGGTTATGGACATAGAAGGTCGTGTCCTGCCAGGCCCCCACGTCCACGGCGCCGAAGCCCAGCTGGGTCGCGGACAGGGCGATATCGGGCTGCCGGCCGCCGTCCCCGGTCACGACCACGGTGAGCGCCGGGTTCGTCGGGTCGTTCGTGTTGAGGGTCAGGGTCCCGGCCTGTGATCCGGAGGTCGTGGGCACAAAGGTGATGATCACATCCTGGGCCTTGCCGGGGCCGACCGTGAACGCCGTCGGGAACACGGTGAACTGGGGGTTGTCCGAAGCCAGCCTGCTGATGCTCAGGTCCGCGTCGCCCAGGTTGGAGACGGTCATTTTCACTAAAAGACCCGCTGGATGCCCCTCAGTTCTACTGAGGGGAGGAAAGCGGGGGTTTTGAGTTGATAATCGTGGTTTGGGTTTGATATATTGACGGTATGGCTATCCAAAGATCATCCCATGCCGTCTATGACCTGAAGTATC
>SICM01000057.1 GCA_009694805.1 Candidatus Latescibacterota bacterium | reverse complement strand
GCGAGCATTTCTTAGGAGAACTCACCCATTGGCCCGCCTAAAGTGGCCTCTGCGCCCCTAATTGCTGAAAAATCGAGCAGTCACCTCTTTTTGACCCTAATTTAACGTATTCTGCTACAGCGAATTACGCTTAACTTTACGAGGATGCTCTTCACGTCTCCGTTCAGTCTCCCCACTGTCTGGCTTCAAGTTGAAGGCCCTTGGCCATTTTTTTGGAAGATCGCTGATCGTACCGGAGACGACGGTCCTCTGCGCCGAGGCTGAACAGGATCGCGTAGAGATCCATGGCTGCGGTACATTTCGGATGTTCAATCAGGAAGGGCCGCATCCGCTCACACGCATCCACGACCCGACTGTCCTCCTCGATATGTCCCCCGTAGGTCATGTCCACGCCGAGGTAGTCTCTCACCAGCTCCACGAAGCGCCGGGCGTCCTCCACATGGGACTTTCTGCGGACCCGGTTCATGATGAACCGGGGGCGGAATTCGGCCACGGCCCGCTCCGCCTGCATCCCCGCCTCGTGGTCGCACTCCCGGAAGGCGCGGATGAGGTCCTTGATCTTCAGGGCCTTTCCGCCTGCCTGAGCGAACGTCGCAATCACCTCCTGCAACTCCCGGGATCCGGAGAACATCCGCATCAGCTTGCGATAGACCGCACTCTTGATGAAGGTGTAGGCATCGATCTTGGCGTGGGGCTCCGGGTTGGCCACCACGATCCCTTCGTTGGATATGATGAAGAAATCGAGGGTATTATAGGCCGTACCTGCCCCCAGGTCGACGATGACGTAGTCGGCGTCGATCTGGGCGATATGCCGCTTGAGCTTCTCTTTCCGCTGGTGGGCGAGGTTCGCCAGACCCAGAATCTCATTTCCTCCGCAGATCAACCGGAGATTCTCGCTGGGTGTCTGGAGCAGGACATCCTGAAGGGAGACCACCTTGCCGGTCAGGAAGTCGTTCAGGTTCCGGGCCGGGGAAGACATGCCGAACAGGAAGTGAAGGTCCGGCGCGCCCAGATCCCCGTCGATCAGGATGACCTTGTAGCCGAGCGTGGCCAGGCCCACCCCTTATGTTTGCGGTGAGGACCGTCTTACCCGTCCCCCCCTTTCCGCCGGCCACGGCCCAGATCTTTTTCTCCAGGTCGCCCGTCTCCAGCAGGACCGTGCTCTGGTCTGCCAGCATCGCCATTTCAGGGTCTCGCAGATGTGTCATAAAACGGACATTTACACAAAGTAACGTCTGATAATTAAGACATTTCGTCCGTCAATGTCAACTGGAATCTCGTAAGGAGTATCCCCCCTCTTGCACCCGTAAGACCGGGTTTCACAATTCCACTTGCAATTTTATTGTCTATTCTGTATTATTATTCGGCATTTTAGCGCTCGAAACCAGATGATTTTTGTAAAATCTGGTCAAACGACCAGCGGCAGGAAGACCCCGGACCCCAGACCTGGGGTCCTCCTCAGCGCTCTCAACGTTTTGCAAGGAGGCTGGCGGCCATGAACGGATCGAACGGCAGACAGGGTTCGCTCTATGAGCAGACGCTGGAGCACGCTCGCCGGGAGATCGACGAGGCATCGGCTCAGATCTCCCGGCTGCGGGAGCATCTGAGCTATCTGGAGGCGCGCATGGTGGCCGCCAAGTCGGTCTATGAAGCTGTGGCAGCCCGGTTGAACATCGAGGACGAGGGCGTTGAGGCCTCTCAAGAGGAGGTCGATATACGCCATGTCTCCTCTTCTCCCGTGGTTTCTCGGGAAGAGATCTCCCGGCTCCTGCACCCCCAGGAATCTTTTCTCCGGGAGCTCCCTCCTCCAGCCCCCGCGTCGCCTCCCTCCCGGGAACCCGCGGGCCTGTCCACTTCCGAAAGGGACCTGATCCGACAACACCTCGAAGCGCGCGGCTCCCGAAATACCGGACCCGAACCTGCGCCCGTCGTATCGCCGCCGCCGCCCAAACGAGGGCCTGCGGGCGGGCTGTCGGATGAAGATCGCCGGTTGATCGAGGAACATCTTCGCCGCCGCGTAGAGTCTGAACGCCAGAGCGCCTGACGTCCTTGCGTATGAAGGCCCGTTCCTATGTCGACGTCCTGCATCGCATCCAGGGCGTAACTGCCAGAGACCGATCCTGGCTGGTCTCCGAGATCGCTCTCCTGTCCTATCCCCCAGACCGTTATCCCCTTGTGGCTCTTCGTCGTCCCGGCGAAGAGGGGGTCCCTCGCCTCAGCCTCTCCGCGGGCATGCACGGCGATGAGGTTGCGGGCGTGGAGGCCCTGCTCCGGTTTCTCGAATCGGACCTGCCGCGCTGTTTCGCATCCATCCCTCTGATCGTCCTCCCCTGCCAGAACCCCTTCGGGTACGAACATCACAGCCGTTTCAACGGCTGCGGCCTCGACCTGAACCGCCAGTTCGACAAGCCGGACACCCCTGCCCAGGAGTCCCTCCCGCTGAAGCGATTTCTCCTTCAACATCGGCCCGATCTGGTCGTCGAATGTCACGAGGACTCCGACGCCGACGGGTTTTATCTCTGGGAGATCAAACGCCCCGGTCGCCCGGAGATCGGCCGGGCCATCGTGGACCGTATCGCCGCCTCTCGCCCCATCACAGCCGCCAGCGCCATAGAGGGCTGCTTCGTCACCGATGGCGTGGCGCATCCCACGGCCGAACGGATCGGCCGGATCGGCGGCTGGTCCCACACCTACCTCCTGTTCCAGAACGGCGCCTCCCACTGCCTCACACCGGAGACACCGTCCGCCCGGCCGTTCGATGAGCGGGTGGATATGCATCTGATATCCGTGCGCACGGCACTTGAGAGGGTGTGAGTAGAGACATTGCGTGCAGCGTCTCTACGACGGCTGTTCAGGGGGCCTCGCGTTGAATCCGATGGCCTTCTCGGCCCACGCGGCGACGCGGAACAGGTCCGCCTCACGGAAGGCGCGTCCGACCAGTTGCACGGCCACGGGGAGGCCATTCCGAGCCAGGGCCACGGGCAGGACGATTGTGGGCAGACCTGCGTAGCTCCACGGCGAGTTGAAGACCGGGTCGCCGGTGGTGGTCAGGTCCTGAGGCGCGGGCGTGGGAGCCGCCGGGGTGAGGAGGACATCCACCCCCCTCAGCGTCTCCTGGATGGCTCCCTTGAACCGGATCTGACGCCAGCGCGCTCCGGCGCCGTCCACTGCGGAGAGGGCCAGGCCCTCCTCGATCAACCCCCGGATGCCGGGCCGGTAGTCCGCCTTCCGGTCCTGAAACTGCGCCTGGTGGTAGGCCGCCAGGTCCGCGCACATCAGAATACGGTGCATCCGGTGGACCTCGCCGAAGGCCTCCGGCATCCGGGCCCCGGTCACGGTCGCACCGCACGTCTCAAACGCCTGGCGCGCCTTCTCAAGCCCCCGGCGCACGTCCTCGTCCGCGCGGTCCAGGAACAGCCCCCCCACCATGCCGATGCGCGGGGCCCCTTCTCCAGGGGCGCAGGCGGCGACGTAGTCGGCCACCGGTTCCGGCGCGGAGACCGGATCGCGCGGGTCGTAGCCGGCCATGGCCCGCAGGAGCAGGGCCGCATCGGCCACGGACCGGGCGAAGGGTCCGGGGTGGTCCAGGCTGAAACTGACCGGGACGAACCCGTGGGCGCTCACGCGGCCGTGGGTCGGCTTGCAGCCCACGACGCCGCAGTAGGCCGCGGGCCGGCTGATGGACCCGCCGGTCTGCGACCCGATTGCGCCGAGGCACATGCCGGAGGCCACCGCAGCCGCCGAGCCGCTGCTGGACCCGCCGGGGGTGTGGGCGAGGTTCCAGGGGTTGCGCGTGTCCGACGGGTCGAAGCAGGCGAACTCCGTGGTCACGGTCTTCCCCAGAATCACCCCCCCGGCCTCTCGCAGCCTGGAGACGACGGTCGCATCCTGGTCCGCAGGCGGGGCGTCGGCCAGGAGCCGGGCCCCGGCCCGCGTGGGCAGGCCCCGCACGTCGACGATGTCCTTGATGCCGAGCGGGATGCCGTGCAGCGGGCCTCTCCAGCGTCCGGCGCGTATCTCCGCCTCCGCCTCCTTCGCCGCTGACAGCGCCCCCTCCCTGTCCACCACCACCCACGCCCGAATTCGATCATCCACTGCATCCATTCGATCCAGACAGGACCGGACCCGTTCCACAGGGGAAAGCTCCCCGAGCCGGATGTGCTGAGATGCTTCGCGGATCGTCATAGCCACCCTCTCCCTCTTCCTGAATGAAGATCACCGCTTCCCTCTTCCGCAACCCACGTGCCATCCCACTTCATCGATTTATAAGCGCATCATTTTCAACTGTCTATTTATTAAAAAAAGATTCGGAGAGAATAAACGCTCCCGTGTTCAAATTTTTGGACGTCGGAGGACCGATTTCGTTAAAATTTTCTTACAGAAACACCGAACCTATATAGGCATATTCCTCGCCTGTGTCAATCGGAAACCACCGGATAGAGAGCCCTCCGGCGAAGGACGAAGCCTTTCTCTGTCCGAAGATATCAGACGGACCGCGCGGAAGACCGACGATGGGACCCGGAAATCCGGGTTGACAGCGCGGGCAGGGCGGGCTATATTGGCGATAAACGGGTTCTCCGTTATGATTTATTCAATCCCTATCAAAATGGGAGAAGGCCATGGCAGAGTCAGGCAGACTGAACATCGCGCTGGTGGGCGCCGGGGGACGCGGTCTGGGCGTGCGGCTGCCCTACATCCTGCTGATGAAGGACCGGTACAACCTGGTGGCTGTCTGCGATGTGGACGGGGAGAAGGCTCGAAAGGTGGCGGCGGAGCACGGGATCAGGGCCTACACCCGGCTGCAGGATCTCGTGAAGCACGAGCGTCTCGACGTGGCGGCCATCAGCACGCCGGGGGACTCGCACCACGCCATCGGGGCCTATCTGGCCGGGCAGGGGGTCCACCTGATCGTGGAGACGCCCGTGGCCATCACCCTCCCGACGGCGGACCTGTTGATCGACGCTGTGGAGCGCAACGGGGTAAAACTGGAGGTGGCGGAGCAGTATCCCAGGGACCCCATGCATTTCATGAAACGGAAGGTCATCGACCTGGGTCTGATCGGAGCGGTCCTGCGGGTCCACAGCCTGTTCCAGACCGGCGGGTACCACATCGTCAGCAGCCTCCGGATGATGGCCGGGGCGGAGGCCACCCGCGTCACCGGCGTGGTCATGGACATGCCGATCCCCCGGGTGAATGCGAGCGCCGTGCGGCAGTTCACGACCGAGGCGTGGTCGATGGGCCTGATCGACTTCGCCAACGGCGCGCTGGCGATCACGGCCTACTCCCCGCTCTACCACGCCCGCGCGCTGGGCCGGAAGACCAAGACGCTGTTCCAGGTGGACGGCACGACCGGGGCGATCGTGGAGGACGACGTCCATCTCACCACCGAGGAACAGCGGCTGAACGGGGGCCGGGCCACGGTCTATCCGATCCGGACCGTCACCCGGAAGGTGGGGGACGTGGAGGTGCTGGAGCGGATGGAGATCGAGACGGACCCGAAGGTGACGTGGGAGAACCCATGGCCGCACTACAAGGTCCGGCCTGCAGGGCTGGCGATGGTGGAGGAGATGGACAGCCTCGCGCAGGCGGTGGTGAGCGGCGGGCCCACGCGCTACGACGCCCGGCGGGGGCGCGCGGACCAGGAGATCGTGATCGCGTGGGAGGAGTCGGGCCGGCAGAACCGCGTGCCGGTCGACCTGCCGCTCAAGCACGTCACCGGATACGAGGAAGAGCTGCACGCCCAGTTCCAGGAGCGCCACGGCTGCGACCCGATGGACGTGGAGCGCCTCGTGGACGTGTTCTTTCCGAAGGTGTGAGGCGTTTCGCGTTTTGTAGAAAGGACGATCTGATGCTCACGGACGCGCAGGTACAGGAGTTCGACGAGAAAGGCTTTCTGGGGGTCGGCCGGGTGCTGGACGACGAGGCCGTGGAGCGGCTGCGGGCGGATCTGGACCTCGTCATGGCCGGGAAGTCCCCGAAGCCACCGGTGCTCAACCGGAACATGCTGGCGGGGAAGAGTGAATACGAGGGGGGCAAGGGGGGGGAGGCCGTCATCCAGATCGTCAACATCTGGCAGGCCAGCGAGGTGTTCTACCAGCACGCCTGCCACCCGACGATCACGGCGATGGCCTCGCAGCTCTGCCGGACGGACACGCTCCGCATCTGGCACGATCAGATCCAGTACAAGCCGCCGGAGCAGGGCGGGCCCACGGGGTGGCACCAGGATCAACCCCTCTGGCCCATCCTCCAGCCGCCGGACCTGATCAGCGCGTGGGTGGCGCTGGACGACGCGACGGTGGAGAACGGGTGCATGTGGATGGTGCCGGGGAGCCACACGTGGGGCAACCAGCAGAAGTGGCTCCGGGGGGGGCCGGATTTTATCAATCCTGAACACAAGGACGTGACGCTGCTCCCGGCGGACGCCCGCCTGAAGGCCGAACCCATCGAGGTCATGAAGGGGGCGTGCGCCTTCCACCACTGTCTGACCTGGCACGGCAGCCCCCACAACCGGTCGAAGAGGCCCCGCCGGGCCATCGCCGTACACTACATGCCGGGGCACATCCGCTACGAGCCCACGGGCAGACACGTCATGGATCAGTTCGTGAACGTGCCGAAAGGGGATGTCCTTTCGGGGGATACCTTCCCGGTGGTGTATCAGAAGAAGTGAGCCATGCAGACCGTCGAGGCGTGCACCGACCTGCTCCACAAGACGTACCGTCCGGCGCAGGCAGACCTCCGCGTCGTCCTGTCCCCGTATCGCATCTGTCCCCTCGGGGCACACGTGGACCATCAACTGGGGTGCGTGTCGGGGATGCCCATCGACCGGGGCATCGCCCTGGCCTTCGCGCCCGGCGGGGGGCGGGAGGTCCGGCTGCGGAGCCTGGATTTCCCCGGGGAGGTGGCCTTCTCCCTGGACGACACGCCGCCGAAGGCCGAGGGCGACTGGGGGAACTATCCGAGGGGCGCGGTTCAGGCGCTCCAACGGGCCTGGCCTCTGCGCTGCGGGCTGAACGGGGTGATCGCGGGCAGCCTGCCCATCGGCGGTCTCAGTTCCTCGGCGGCCGCGGGCGTGGCGTATCTGATGGCCCTGGGGGCCGTGAACGACCTGTGCCTGTCGCACGACGATCTGATCGCGCTCGACCGGCAGGTCGAAAATGAGTACCTCGGCCTGAACAACGGGGTCCTCGACCCGTCGATCATCGTCGCAGGCAGGAGGGGAAAGCTCCTCCACGTGGACTGTCTTTCGAACGAGCGACGGACGCTCGACGCGTCGGAGGGGATGCCGGCGTTCGAGGTTCTGGTCGTCCACTCCGGCGTGACGCAGGCGCTCGTGACCACGGGCTACAACCGGCGGGTGGCGGAGTGCGAGGAGGCCGCGCGGCGTCTGATCGAGATGGCCGGGACGCCGATCCCGGAGCGGCCCAGGCTCCGACTTGTTCCGAGGGCCGTGTTCGAGGCGTACGGGGCGGAACTGCCTGACCCTCTGCGTCGGCGCGCGAGGCATTTCTTCTCGGAGCAGGACCGCGTGGCCGGGGGGGTGAGGGCGTGGGCTGCGGGCGACCTCGTCCGGTTCGGGGCCTTGATGAACGCCTCCGGGCAGAGTTCCATAGAAAATTACGAGTGTGGCAGCCCGCCTCTGGTCGCGCTGTACGAGATCCTGCGCGATACGAAGGGCGTCCACGGGACGCGGTTCAGCGGGGCCGGGTTCCGGGGGGCGTGCGTGGCGCTGATCGACCCGGCGCACCGGGGGGAGGTGGAGGCGGAGGTCCGCCGGCGCTACCCGGCGCGATGCCCGGCGTATCGGGACCGGTTCTCGGTCCATTTCTGCGATACGGACGACGGGTCAAGGATGGTCGCGTAAAGAACGATCCTGAAAAGGAGAAGCCGTGAAGGACACCCCGGAAAAGGCGAGGCTTGAAGAAGGCCCCGACCTCTTGCTGGACTTCGACAAGCTCAAAAAGGTGGCCGCCTCCGGCGCTTCGGTTGTCCCTGTCGCCGTGCAGGATGCCGAGAGCCGCGAGGTCCTCCTGGTCGGCTACGCGAACGACGCCGCGTTCAACTATACCGTGGAACACGGGGTAGCGGCCTTCTGGAGCACTTCGAGGAATGAACTCTGGGTCAAGGGGGCCACGTCAGGCGATACGCTGGAGATCGTCGATATCCGCGTGAACTGCGAACAGAACTCCCTGCTCTACCTCGTCAGGTTGAGGGGGCATGGCTCGTGTCACACGAAAGGCTCTGACGGGAAGACCCGGCTCAGTTGTTACTACCGAAGCCTTAAAGAGGGACGTCTAAAGTTTGTCGAACGAGATAGCCTGAGATGAGAGGAGACTGCGCCGTGATCATCGACGCCCACAACCACATCCACTATCAGGGACGCGATGCCGCCGGAGTCATCGCGGAGATGGACGCCGCCGGCATCGACCTGACCTGGCTGCTCACCTGGTACCTCCCCCCCGGCCAGCACGCCCCCGGTTCTGCCCGCACCTTCGGCCCGCTCAACTTCCGTCCGGACGGGACCCACGCCGGCGCCACGCTCGATCACATCCTTCAGGCGTGCGAGCGCTACCCGGGCCGGTTTGTCCCCGGCTACTGCCCCTGCCCCTACGAGGGGGATGCGGCCCGGCTCTTTGAGACCGCCTGGCACATGCACGGCGTGCGGGTCTGCGGGGAATGGAGCTATCGCCTGACCCTGGACGATCCCCGCAGCCTGGAGCTGTTCCGCGTTGCCGGGCGGCTCGGCGCGCCCGTGGCCCTTCACATGGATGCCCCTTACTTGCCGGACGCGGAGGGGAGGTCCGTGTACCAGACCTACTGGTACGGCGGGGACCTGGACAACCTGGAGCGCGCCCTGCGGGCCTGCCCGGAGACCATCTTCATTGGCCACTCCCCCGGCTTCTGGCGCTACATCAGCGGGGATGAGGCGCGTTCGCCGGAGGCCTATCCCTCCGGCCCGATCACGCCCGGAGGCCGCCTCCATGACCTCTTTGACCAGTGCCCCAACCTGTACGCGGACCTGTCCGCCGGGTCCGGCCTGAACGCCCTCCGGCGCGCGCCGGAGCATGGCAGGGAGTTCGTCCTCCGCTTCGCCGACCGGCTCATGTTCGGGCGGGATGACCGGGGCCAGGACCTCCAGCAGTTCCTCCCCACGCTCGACCTGCCGCAGGAGGTGGCGGAGAAGATCTACTGGAAGAATGCCCTGCGGCTCGTGCCGGTGGAGGTTCCAGGGGCCGAGAGCTAAGAAAGATGAATTAGGAAAAGGGGTTCTATGATCGCACCTTTCGGCCATTTTGGACGGTGAAATCCGAATTACATGTCAATATCTTGTGGTGTTTTTCTTAAGCTACAAGACGTTGTGGGTAGCTGATTGCCCAGTTTAAAATCCTGATGGTCTAGGTGGTCTTCTGAGGATCGCTGTGAGAATATAAACATGGAAAACCGCAATATCTTGTAGCGATAAATAACCTAATACACAAGAAAAATGGCCGAAAGTAGCGATCTTCCTGTAGACAAAATACACGTTACGCCAGCAGTTCTCCTATCTCCACCGGCCGCCCTTCGCGGGCGCTCTGCACCGTGGCGAACGTGAGGGCGAGCGACCGGAGGTTGTCCCTGCCGCTGCACTCCGGTTCCCGTCCCTCCTTCACCGCCGCGACGAACTCGGACAGAAGGGCGTCCTGCCCGGCCAGGGACAGAGGGTCCGCCGGCACGGCCTCCCGCCGCTTCTGCTCCGGCGGGTGTTCCCGCGTGACGAAGATCTGGTCCTCCTCCCACGTCAGGCTCCCCTCCGGCCCGTCGATCCGCCAGTCCCCGTTCCACGGCGACTGCTTCCCCACGCTGCACCCGCAGGAATGGTGCGTGGCCACCAGCCCGCCCGTGAACTCGATGAACGCCGTGTGCGAGGCGTCCCCCGCGTGCCAGCCCCACCCGGGGTTCCACGACCGCGCGGACACCCGCACCGGCTCCTGACCCATGACATAGCGCAGAAGGTCGAAGTGGTGGATGCCCATGTCCGTCAGCAGCGGATAGGGCATCGTCGTGTAGTGCGTCCCCAGACGGGTCGCCCAGGCCCGGTAGAACCCCACGGTCACCTGCGCGGGGTCCCCCACGGCCCCCTCCGACAGCAGCCGGCGCGTCGTGCGTGGCACCGGCCCGAACCGGTAGTTCTGCGTCACCATGTGCGTCCGCCCGGCTTGCCCGGCCGCTGCCACGATCCGCCGGGCCGCGGAGAATTCGTCGCTCAGGGGCTTCTCGCCCAGCACGTGCAGCCCTGCCGAAAACGCCTCCAGGGCCACGGCCTCGTGCGCCGCCGGAGGGGTCACGTCCAGGGCGAAGTCCGCCTGCGTCGCCTTCAGCGCGTCCGCCAGCGACACAAACGTCCGGTCCGCCGGAATTTCGAACTGCTCCGCCACGGCCTTCCGCTGCGCCTCCGCAGGCTCCACGAAGGCCACCAGCTTCACATCCGCATTCCGCTTGCAGACCTGGATCCAGCTCCGTCCCCGTCCCCCCATCCCCACCAGAATGCCTTTCATTTCCTCGTCTCCCTTTCAGACATGCCAGAATCTTCTTGACTTCGACCCGGACTTCCTACTATAGTATGCACGGCACACAAGTTATGCGCGGCGCACAAAATAGTCAACAAAAAAAATACCCCTTCTCTTTTGAAGGGGTTACTCTGATCCCCGTGTCTTGAAAGGGAGCCCGATGTATTCCATAGACCTCTCAGGCAAGATCGTCCTCATCGCCAACGTGGCCAACAAGCGGAGCATCGCCTGGGCCATCGCCCAGCGGCTCCAGGAAGCCGGCGCGCGCCTGGCCCTCTCCCACCTGAACGAGCGGGAGGAGGAGGCCGTCCGGGCCCTGGTCCGGGAGAGCGGCTGGGCCGGCGTCCACCACGTCCGGTGTGACGCCTCCGACGACGCCTCCGTCGAAGCCCTGTTCAAAGCCCTCACCGAGACCTTCGGCCGTCTCGATGCCTTCGTCCACGCCATGGCCTTCGCCCCCCGCGAGGCCCTGGCCGGCTCGTTCCTGGACACCCCGAGGGAGGCCTTCCGCATCGCCCTGGACGTGAGCGCCTACTCCTTCACCCGCCTGATGCAGGGCGTCGCTCCCCTGATGGCCGGCGGCGGCAGCGCCCTCACCCTCACCTACATGGCCTCTGAAAAAGTCATCCACGGCTACAACGTCATGGGCAGCGCCAAGGCCGCCCTCGAACACGCCGTCCGCCAGCTCGCCGCCGAGCTTGGCGAGAAGAACGTCCGCGTAAACGCCATCTCCGCCGGCCCCCTCAACACCCTCGCCGCGCGGGGCGTCCACGGCTTCATCGACATGCTCCAGCACCACCGGGAACACGCCCCCCTGCGCCGCAACATCACCCACGACGAGGTCGCCAAGGCCGCCCTGTTCCTCCTGAGCGACCTGGGCAGCGGCGTCACTGGCGAGACCCTGCACGTGGATGCGGGATACAATATTATGGGGATGTAAAAGCGGTGTCGGGTTTCAGGTATCGGGTTTCGGGTAAAACCAAAAATGATTGCGGTTTTTTCTGACACCTGACACCTGACACCTGTTCTTTTACCTTTTCACCTTCGCCAGCCCTTCCCGCGCCGCAGACATCAGAAAGGCCAGGTCACAGGTGAAGTCGATGAACCGGAACCCCTCCCCGACCCGCCGGTTCACGTCCTCCGCCGTCGCACACGGCAGCCCGACCGGGACGCCCGCCCCCTGGCCGGCCTTCAGGATCCTCTGCACCGCGGCTTCGTGGTCCGGGTGTCCGATCTTCATCCCCATCGACAGCGCCAGGTCCCCCGTGCCGATGAAGCAGACGTCGATCCCCTTCACCTTCAGGATGTCCTCCACCCTTTTCACCGCCTCGATGTGCTCCACCATGACCACCGCGCAGACCTCTTCGTTGAACCTCGGCCCATAGTCCGGCCCGTAGGGGATGGCCAGCGCCCCCATCGACCGGCTCCCGCCCGGTGGGAAGCGCATGGCCGACACGGCCATCTCCGCCTCCTCCGGCGTGTTGACCATCGGGACCACGACCCCCATCGCCCCGGCCTCCAGGGCCTGCTTGATCGGCATCGGATGGTTCCACGGGACGCGCGCCATGGGCGTGGACGCGCTCGCCGCGATGCTGGCCAGGCAGTGGAACGCCGTCTCCTGCGTGATCGGGCTGTGCTCCATGTCCACCACCATGAAGTCGAACCCCACGTGCCCCAGGTTGTCCGCGACCACGACCGACGCCAGGTTGAGCCACGTCCCCACCGCCGCCTTCCCCTCCGACAGCTTCTGCTTGACGGTGTTCCGTTTTAATTGACGCATCACAAAGTCTCCTCATCTCACGGTTTTTCTGACCGCCTCCGCCACACTCCGCACCTCCTCGTCCCGCACGGTCCGCACGTCCAGCCAGACCCGGCCCTCCCGCACGTAGCCCACCACCGCCGGCTCGCCCATCCGGAGGCCCCGCGCCAGACCTGCCACGGACCCGGCCACGGGGCGGAGCGTCACCGCGGCGCTCGGGATCTCCTCCAGCGGCAGGGCCCCGCTGCCCGTGTAGGCCACGGTCTCCTCCAGTCGCAACTCGACCTGTCCCTCCAGCCCCTTCAGCCTCCCGATCAGCCGTCGCGCCCGACGCCGGAGCGTTGCCACGGGCTCCGTCAGCATCCGCAGCGTCGGGTGCTCCTGGAGCAGGGCCGCAGGGCGGAGGTACAGCCGCAGCGTGGCCTCCAGCGCCGCGTAGGTCAGCTTGTCGCACCGAAGCGCGCGCATCAGCGGGTTTTTTCGCATCGCCTCCACCGCCTTCCGCCGGCCCACGATCACGCCCGCCTGGGGCCCGCCCAGCACCTTGTCCCCGCTGAATGTCACCACGTCCGCCCCGGCCCTCACGCTGTCGCTCACCAGCGGTTCGTAGGGCAGGCCGTAGGGCCGCAGGTCGACCAGCACGCCCCCGCCCAGGTCGTGCGCCACCGGGACGCTGAACTCCCGCCCCAGCGCCACCAGGTCCTCCAGTCCCACCTCCGCCGTGAACCCCGTCACGCGGTAGTTGCTCGGATGCACCGACAGCAGCAGCCCCGTCCGCTCCGTGATAGCCTCCCGAAAATCCTTCAGGTGCGTCCGGTTCGTCGTCCCCACCTCCACCATGCGCGCCCCGCCCCGGCCCATCACGTCCGGGATGCGGAACGAACCTCCGATCTCGATCAACTGCCCCCGCGACACCACCGCCTCCCGGTCGCTCGCCAGCGTGTTGAGCGTCAGCAGCACCGCCGCCGCGTTGTTGTTCACCACCGCCGCCGCCTCGGCCCCGGACAGATCGCACAGCAACCGTTCCACGTGCGAGACCCGCTCCCCCCGCTCCCCGCTCTCCAGGTCGATCTCCAGGTTGCAGTACCCTTCCGCCACCGCCGTCACCTGCGCCATCGCCGCCCCCGGCAGGGGGGCGCGGCCCAGCCCGGTGTGCAGGATGACCCCCGTGGCGTTGATCACCCGCCGCAGCGAGGGCCGCAACCGCGCCTCGATCCGCTCCCGCATCCGGCCCACGGCCGCCCCGGTCGCCGTTGCGCGGTCCGGACAGATCGTCCCGTCCCGGATCGACACGCGCAGGTCGTCGAGCGCGGCCCGCGCCGCCTCCTTGACCCACGCCTCCGAGCAGCGTTCGACCAGGGCCCGCGCCTCCGGCAGGGACAGCAGCCCGTCCACCGACGGCAGGACGGAGAGGTGGGCCTGCACAGGTTGAGACTTATCGTTCTTCACCATGATTCAACCGCCCCACAAACCAGACCACGCCTGCAGCGGAGAGGAAGTAGAGGACCGTCTTCTGGAACATCAGCGGGTCGGGCGAGCCGAGCAGGTGAGACGTGCCGGCGGCGTAGGTGAGGACGCCGACCAGGACGATGGCCCCGCCTGCGATGACGCGAGAACGATTCATAACGCCTCAAATGAACGGTTTACGGTTTCAGCCACAGGATCACGGCCCCGACCGCCAGCCGGTACCAGCCAAACACCCTCAGGCTGTGTGTCCTGAGAAACTGGAGGAAGCCCGCGATCACCCCCCACGCCACGACGAACGACACCCCGAACCCGACCCCCATCGCCGCCAGGTCGCCGCCGGACAGGACGCGCCACGACTTGAGCAGGTCGTAGGCCACCGCCGCCGTCAGCGTGGGGATGGACAGGAGGAACGAGAAGGCCGCGGCCGTCGGGTGGTCCAGGCCGAGGCAGAGTCCGCTCAGGATGGTCGCCCCGGCCCGCGAGACCCCCGGCCAGAGGGAGAGACACTGTCCCACCCCGATCAGGAACGCCTGCCGCAACGTCACCCGGCCCAGGTCGCAGGTCCGCGCCTCGGGCCGCCACCGCTCCACGGCGAAAATAGCAACGCCACCCACCATCAGCCCGACCGCCACGGTCCAGGGCTGGAACAGGTGACGCTTGATGACCCCGTGCAGCCCCGCTCCGACCACCAGCGCCGGCAGGACGGCCAGGAGGATGCCCAGCAGCGTCCGGCGCGCCTGTCTCACATCCGACAGGGCGTCCGAAGCCCGCCCCAGGGCCGCCCGGGTCGTCTCCCACAGCCACCTCCGATAGTAGACGACCACGGCCAGAATGGCCCCCATCTGGATGAAGATATCGAACGTGTCCGCCACTTCCCCCTTGAACCCCAGGAGGTGTCCCACGACGATCAGATGCCCGGTGGACGAGACCGGCAGGAACTCCGTCAGGCCCTCGACGATGCCGAGGATCACGGCGATGAAAAGAATGGACAAGGAGCCTCCGCTTGCGAATTACGAATTGCGAAGTTTAGCATTCGACATTCGACATTCGACACTCGACCTTCTACTCTCCCGCCGCCGGGTCCCGCCTGGGCGACTGCCTTCTGAGGGCGAAGCCCTCCACGACCTGAAGCGCCGCCGGAAAGATCACCAGGGCGGTGACGAGTGTGGAGGCCAGGCCCAGCAGGGCCACACCCCCCAGCGACTGGAGGCCCGGATGCCGGGCCAGGATCAGGTCCCCGAACCCGAGCATGGTCGTGAAGGCCCCGACGGCCACGGCCTGTCCGGTGGTCATGACCACCTTCTTCAGGCTCCCGATCCCCTCCTCGCGGTAGCGGTGGTAGAGGTGGACGCCGCTGTCCAGGCTCAGGCCGATGATGCTCGGAAACACCACGATGTTGAACAGGTTCAGCTTGATGCCCAGGAGGGCCATGCCCCCGCACATCCAGAGGATGCCCACCAGCAGGGGGAGCAGCACGAGCAGGGCCGCCCGGACGGACCGGAAGTCCGCCAGCACGATCAGGAACACGACCACGAGCGTGGCCAGCACGGCGATCTCGCTGTCGCGCATCATGACCAGCAGCACGTCCGCGAACACCACCTGCCCGCTGGAGGCGTGGTAGACCTTCCCGGACGGGAGCGGAAGGTCCCGGACGTCCTCGGCGAACCGAATGGCGTTCTTCCCCTCGGCCAGATTGACATTGGGATAGATGAAGGCGAAGTTCCCGATCTGTCCGTTCGTCCCCGTGAAGTTCCGGCGGATGTTGTAGGGCAGGTCCTGGATCTGGATCGGCTTCGCCTGCAGCAGGTCTCTCAGGCTGTCCACCTGCGCCCGCTGCCGCGGGTTGAGGAGCTTCACGTTCTCTTCCCGGAGCAGATCCCGGAGGTCCTGGATGATCAGGTATTTCTGCTCCTGGTTGGACGGCAGGGCGGAATAGACCGTCTTCACCGTGTCGATGGTGGCCGTCAGCGTGTCTGACCGCATCCGCTCCAGCACCACGCCTACCAGCGCGTCCAGGTCCTCCTTCGAATCGGCCAGCACCACGGCCGGCGACTGAGACAGCGAGAAGATATGGGCGACCTTCTCCCGGGCCCGTTCCGTCTCCGGCACGTTCGCCCGCAGCCTTCGGAAATCGTACTCGAACGCCAGCCGGGGCAGCAGCAGAAGGGAGAGGACGGTCACGACCAGCCCCACGGCCAGCAGCGTCCGGGCCATCGGCATCGGGCCGGCCTCGACCTCCCGGTGGTCGGGATGCCGCTCCCGCACGCCCCGAATGAGCCGCCACCGCTCCGACAAGGTCAGGAACGCCGGGAAGATCGTCAGCATGGCCACCAGGCAGAACAGGTAGCCGATCCCCATGATGAACCCGAACTCCGAGAACCCGCGAAAGTCCGTGATCATCAGCGAGAAGAAGGCCGCGGCCGTGGTGGCCCCGGAGGTCAGCATCGCCTTTCCCGTGCGGGACAGGATCAGCCGCAGGGAGTCCTCCACGCCCGTCCCGGCGCGCCGGCTCTCCAGGTAGCGGTGCAGCAGGTGGACGCCGAACTCGATGCTCAGGCCGAACAGGACCACGAACAGGAACGCCGTGATGACGTTCAGGTTGCCGATCATCCCGTAGGCGATCCCGAACGTCCAGACCAGCCCCATGAGCAGCGGGGCCCCCAGAAAGAACCCGGCCATGGGCTGCCGGAAGTAGACCGTCACCAGCAGGACCACGGCGATCAGACCATACAGCAGCGTCCCGAACACGTCGTCGATCAGGACGTCGTACTCGTCGATGCGGTTCTTGAACTGTCCTGCATACTCCACCTCCATGCGCGGGTCGTAGCGGGCCGGGTTCAGTCGGGCCACAACGCCCTTGACATCTGCCAGGACCCGGCGGACGAAGGCCAGGTTGTTGGAGGTGCCCGACGGATAGACCTCCACGACAAAGGTTCGCCCATCCCGGCTCACGAAATACTCGTCCTTGCGCGCCCTGTCCTGGTACTTCTTCTCAATGTCGGACAGGTCGATGGTGTCGCTCTTCGCCTCCTCGTCGTCGAAGGAGATCGCCCCCGGCAGGAGCTTCACCTTCTCCTGTGCGATCCGCCCCTCGATCCGGTCCCGGATGCTCTCCAGATCCCCCGTCTGCATGTAGAGCAGGCTGTACTTGCGGAAGAACTCCTTGTCCACCCGGTAGTCCACGAAATGGACCAGGGGGTCCCGGTTGAGTTCAGCCACCAGGTCGCTCACGAACGCCTTGGCCTTTTCGGGGTGATCGGAGGTGACGACCACCCGCAGGTTCCCCACCCCGCCGAGTTTGTCCTGGATCTGTTTCAGGGTCTGGACGCTGGGGTAGTCCTCCGGCAGGAGCGCGCCGAGATCGCTGTCGACACGCAGTCTCGCGACGTAATAGCCCGAGACGAGGGTCAGGATCAGACCGGCCAGGATCACGGCCCGGTGATGGCGGTAGAGGAAGGTTGCGTATCGTTCAGCGTAATGGGACCACATCGCGTCTCCATCGGAGGGAAGGCGTCACAGACTGTGAAAAACAGCCACGGTGTTGTCAAAAGCCCGCTCAAACGACCGGGGTATGTAGGCGCAAAGTCCATCCGCAGATGAACGCAGATGAGGGTTTATCTGCGCATATCTGCGAAATCTGCGGATCGTCTTGGGGTGGATTTTTGCAAATTCCATGCCAGCCGATTTTATTCCGCGTTCTGCGTCCTGAGTTCCGCGTCTTCCATCTCCTGTCCCCGGCGTTCCAGATGGCGGCCCACCCGCAACAGGACTGCCCAGCAGGCCAGCAGGACGAGGACTCCGACCAGGATGGTGTTCGTCCAGTTCAGGGCGTGGCCCAGCAGGGCCTCCAGGTAGAATCGGGGAACGCGCCCGATGAACACCGCCAGCGTGTAGCGCCGCACCGGATACCCGCTCGTCGGACTGAGGACGCGAAACGGATAGAACATGATGAATGGGGCGAACGCGGCCAGGACCAGACTCAGGAACGGCGCTTTCAAGAAGTAGTAGACGCACCCCTGGTAGACCCGGTGCTTCCGGGCATCCCCCACCCGCGTGCGGTCGAAGATGAAGTTCACCGTCTCATAATCCAGAAAGCTGGAGATGAGCGTGGCCGCCCCCGCCACGAGGGCCACGATCAGCGGGTCGTACATCTTCCCGGCCAAGACCATGGCCGGCTCGTGGGGCAGGGGGATGACCGAATGGGAGGGGATGGTGTAGAGGAACAGGAGGATCAGCGGGCGGGAGGCCGGAAAGAGGAGGGCGAGGGGCGCGGCTGCGGCGCAGCAGACGCCCATCACGGATAGAAAGGTCTTCCACTTGGAGCTGAGACGCAGCGGCATGGAGGGCTCCACGAGATCGGAAACGGAATGAGGGAGGATTCAATCTATCACAATCCGGCCCCGATGTCAAGCAGGGACAGGGAATAGGGATTGGGGGCTGGGGAAAGGACAAGAGCGGTTTCGGGTGTCAGGTTTCGGGTGTCGGGGAAACAAAACGCTCTCTGCTTTTCCCGATACCTGACACCTGATACCCGACACCTGCTTTTGCTTTTCCTAACCCCTAACCCCTGCCCCCTCTCTCAATACCACTTCCAGTTGACCCCGTAGGTGAATCCGACATTCAGGTCGGTCCGGAGCGCCGTCCCCTCCACAACCCCTGCCCGGACGCGGTCCGCGCGATAGGTGTAGAGGTTGCCCTGCACCGTCAGGTGGAGCAGGCCGACCAGGGGCACGGCCAGGGTGTTGTAGCTTTCAAACGAGGTCACCCGCCGGTCCGTCAGCCCCAGAAAGGTCCGCACCCGGCTTATATAGCTCACCCCGCTCTTCAGCCTTCGTCGATAATCCACCCCCACCTCCGTCCCCACGTCGTTGGCCTCGAACGAAAGGTCCCGCTGGACCCGGCCGCTGAATCGGACCGTGAGCCCCCCCCTACCTGACGCTGAACCCCCGCATTCCCCCGCACCTGAAAGGGCCGGCCCCCGGCCCCTGCCTGCGGCGTGAACGCCGTCAGAAACCCGGCGGACAGGAGGGGGTCCGCGACCCCCGCGGTCCGGTAGCGGTAGGTGGCCGCCACGTCGATCTGGTCGGACGACTTGGCCAGGTCCCGCAGCCCCCGCCCCAGCTGGCCGAAGTCGAAGCGCGCCTCCAGCCGCGCCACGTTCCGCCCCACCTCGTACCCCGCCGCGCCCGACATCTTCCCGGACCACGCCACCGCCGTCACGCCGCTCAGGAAGGCCGCCTGTTCCCCCTGCGTCCGGTAGCGGTCCACCGCCTCGTTGATGAAATTTCGGACGAACGACCCCGTCATCGCCCAGCTCGCCTTCCAGATGCGCGTGCCCCGCGCCCCCCGGAAGTCCTCCGGGGAGGCGCTCCAGTTGGCCATCAGATAATCGATCAGGCTCTGCCGGATGCCCGCGTCCAGGTCGCCCTGTCGGCGGCCCGAACGGAACTCCGCGTGACCGTCCCCTCCCCCGGCCAGAAAATCCGAGGTCACGACCTGGTAGTCCTCGCCGTCCACCAGAGGCCGGCCGTTCACGACCACCCCGCTGCCCCGCCGCTCCACGCCCGCGAAAAACAGCGCCCCCGGCTGCCCCTGTAGTCCCCGGCCCCGCTGGAACAGGGACCGGACCTGGTCCCCCCGCAGGGTCACGGCCACGAGATAGCCGTCAAACCGGATGGCCTGCGCGATGTCGAGCCGTGTCCACGCCCCGGGCGGCAACCCGGACTGGAAGGCCGCCTCCAGCGCCCCCCGGTTGATGACCCCGATCTCCCCCCGCCCCCTGTGTCGCATCACCCCCGCCAGGACCTGCCCCACCCCCTCCCCCGTCGACGCCTCGATGCGGCCCACGACCCGCTCCATAGTCCGCCCGAACGCCGCCGCCCGGCCCGCCACGAGACGGGCCACGGCCGTGTCCTGCGGCGCGCCCTCCACCCCCAGCGCATGCCACTGCACGTCCGTCGGGCGCCACCCCGCCCCTTCGCGCAAGAAGGCGATCTCCACGAGGCCCACGTAGTCCCCCTGCTTCGGCGTGCTCACCACCCGCGTCCCCCCCATCAGCCAGGCCATGCCCATCGTCGCCCGCGCCTCCGACGGCCAGTGGTAATCCCCGGCCACCACCAGGTCCGCGCCCTCCGTGGACCGGGCCAGGCTCAGGGCGTCCGTCTCCCGCATCGACGTCAGCAGGACCACGTAGTCCGCCCCGCCCTCCCGGAGCGCGCGCACCGCCGACCGCGCCGCGGCCACGGGGTCGGACACCTTCACCCCATTCAACCGCTCCGCGGTCGTCATCTGGGCGGCATCCGCCGGCGTCAGGCCCGCGACCCCCACCCGCACCCCCCCGACCGGGAAGATCGCATGAGGCCTGAACAGGAGTCGCCCCGTGGCCGCCTCCGACACGTTGGCCGCCAGGAACGGAAACCGGGCCTCCGCAGCGCGGGCGCGCAGCGTGTCCGCGCCGAAGTCGAAGTCCCGGCTCCCCACCGAGGCGGCGGCGTAGCCCGTCCGGGACATCACCTCCACCATCGTCGCCCCCCGGTCGTGGGCCGACAGCGGGTCCGGGCTGAGGCCGTTCCCCGCGTCCAGGAGGATTGCACGGCCCCCGGCCAGGACCTGCCGGATGAGCGCGGCCCGGCCCGCAGCCCCTTCAGATCCCCCGACAGGTCGTTCGTGTGGAGGATCGTGAGGGTGACCGTCTCCGGTTCGGCGCTGGCGCGCCCTGCCTCGACCGTGAGAAGCGCGATGATCAGACGGGGCGCAAGGATGGCAAACCGACTCACGTATCTCGTATCTCGTATCTCGACCTCACCCTCCCCCAAGTCTGTGGATAAGGCCCTTGAACCCCCCTCCCTCTCCGTATTATGGAGAGGGAGGGGGTATGGGGGTGGGTGAGGTCGTCTCACTCTTTCGGAATCTGGATGCTGACGTAGCGCTGGGCGCCACCCCGCCGGATGAGCAGGACCGCGAAATCCCCCGGCTTGAGGACTGAGATGGCGCGCTTGAACTCCGCCACGCTCCTCACGGGTTGTCGGCTTA
This sequence comes from Candidatus Latescibacterota bacterium, assembly GCA_009694805.1. Lineage (GTDB taxonomy): Bacteria > Latescibacterota > UBA2968 > SICM01 > SICM01 > SICM01. The sequence continues at coordinate 2,569 of SICM01000057.1, read as the reverse complement.
CGGACCTGATCAGGTCCCCCTCCTGGAGCCCCGCCTCCGCGGCCGGGCTGTCCTCGGCCACATTCGCGATCACCACGCCCGTCTGCCCCCTGTACCCCAGCCGCTCGGCCAGGTCCGGGGTCAGGTTCTGCACCTCGATGCCGAGGCCCTGCGCCGAGGCCCTCCCCCCTTCCCCCTGCATCTCCGCCAGCCGGTCCTCCGGGGGCCGCTCGCCGAGCGTCACGGGGATCGTCATCTCCTTCGTGCCCCGGATGATTTTCAGAGCCACCGTCTTGCCCGGGTCGACCGCGGCGATGGTGTTCAGCAGGGTGGTCATGTCCTTGATCGGCTTCCCGTCCACGGCCATGATCACGTCGTCCGTCTGCAGGCCCGCCTTCTGCGCCGGGCTGCCCTCCACCACGTCGGACACGATGGCCCCCTCCGTGGACCTGAGCCCGCCGCCGGATGCGATCTCATCCGTGACGTCCCCGATGTTGACGCCCAGCCACCCCCGTGACACCTTCCCCGTGGCGATCAGGCTCTCCATCACCCGCCGCGCCATGTTGATCGGAATGGCGAATCCGTAGCCCACGTAGGCCCCGGTGGGGCTCTCGATGGCCGCATTGATCCCCACGACCTCGGCGTCCAGGTTGACCAGGGCCCCGCCCGAGTTGCCCGGGTTGATCGCCGCGTCGGTCTGGATGAAGTCCTGGAACGTCGATCCCAGCCCCCGCAGGTCGCGCCCCCGGGCGCTGACGATCCCGGCGGTGACGGTGTGCGACAGGCCGAACGGGTTGCCGAGGGCCAGCACCCACTCCCCGGTCTGAAGCTTGTCCGAATTGCCCAGCCGGGCGACGGGGAGGCCGCTGGCATCGATTCGCACCACGGCGATGTCTGACCCCGGGTCCTTCCCCACGACCCTGGCGGGGAACTTGCGGCCGTCGGCCAGCACGACCGTGATCTTGTCCGCCTTGTCCACGACGTGGTTGTTCGTCAGGATCGTGCCGTTGGCATTGATGATCACGCCCGATCCCAGACCCGTCTGCTTCTGACTGCGGGGTGTTTTGGGGTGCCCCCCGGGGCCGAAAAACTGCCGGAAGAAAGGGTCTTCGGACGGGTCGAAGCCGCGCGCGGACGTCTTGATCGTGGCCTCCGTGGTGATCGACACAATCGACGCATCGACCTGCTTCGTCACATCCGCGAACGCCTGGCTCAGGGCCTTGGCGTAAAGCTTGCCTTCCTGCGCGTCCACGGCCAGCGGCAGGAACGCCGAGCACAGGGTCAGCGCCAGCGCGAGACGGAGCGCGAACGATGAACGATGATGAGATGATCGGGTAATCATGGTGAAATTGGCTCTCCTCTCCTCATTTGCATTTTTCTTACCGCTTCTGTCTTCTGCCTATTGCTTACTGCCTACTCTTTTCTACTCCCCTTCTATCGCCCCTTCCGTCCGAGGCCTCCGTTCTGTATCTTTCGGGGGACGGATGATGAAGATCCAGGATGCCTGGCGGGGCTCCCCGGTGAGGCGATCCCGCGCCGTGATCGCCACCTCGTGGACGCGCTTCGACAGGGGCTTCGGGACGCGGCAGAACGCATCCCCCGTCGCCGGGTCGATGGCCGGGACGATCCCGCCCTGCGCGGCAATGTGAAATCGGACCGATGTCGCCACGACCCTGTCCAGGTTCAGGATGCGGGCGGAGACGACCTCCGGCGTGGCGTACACGACCTCCCCTTCGGCCGGCGTCAGGTCCGTCACGTCGAGCGGAAGGATCTCCAGGTTGATCTCGAACCGCGCCAGCGAAAGCCTCCGGCCCACGATCCTCCGGTCGATGTGATAGGGGCCGGTGGCCCGGTCATTGTTCCCGCTGTTGCACGTGAGCGCCGCCAGGTAACCTGTCTCTTTGACCATCGCCTCCACGGCCTCGTCGAAGATCCCGTAGGGGTAGGCCAGGCACGTCACCGGCCTTTTGAGATGGGCCTCCAGGATCTGTTTGGACTCCCCCAGTTCCTGCCGAATCCTTGCACGATAAGACTCCTCAACTTCTCCAAGGTTCCGCCGGGTGAGGGGATGGTGCGATTTGGTATGGCCCTGAACGTCCACGCCGGCGGCCGCCATCTCCTCCATCTCCTCCCACGTCACCGCCTCCTTCGTCCGGCCCACGATGTCGGTGTAGATGAATGCCGTGAAGGGAAATCCGTACTCCTTGAAGATGATCGGGTAACCCAGGGTGTAGAGGCTGCGATACCCGTCGTCCACCGTGATGACCACGGGCCGTTTCGGGAGGTTCACTGGCCTGCCGTAGAGCAGGTCCACCAGGCGGGACAGCGGAATGGGGGTGTAGCCCTTCCGCTTCAACGTGTTGAGCTGGGCGCGGAGGGTCGCCGGAGAGATGGCGTAAGGGGCTCTGGAGGCGGCGTCAAACTGATGGTAGCACAGGACCGGAATGGAGAGGTCGCCGGTGTCGGCGCCGAAGCAGCAGAGGGGGGAAGTGAGACCGAGAAGGAAGAGAAGAAGGATAGATTTTATCATCATCCTCGTAAAGTTAAGCGTAATTCGCTGTAGCAGAATACGTTAAATTAGGGTCAAAAA